>JAFZAF010000165.1 GCA_017548335.1 Bacteroidales bacterium
CGGCTGGGCTTGTCCGAGCGCCAGGCCGAATCTATCGAAAACTATCGAAGCAAGGGCGGCCGCTTCCGCAGCAAGGCCGATTTCCAGAAGATGTATGTCGTGTCGGACAGCCTCTTCGCCCGGCTGGAGCCCTACATCGAAATCCCTAAAATCGAACTTAACGCGGCCGACAGCACGGCCCTCGTGTCGCTCCGCGGCATCGGGCCGTGGTACGCCCGAAAGATCCTCGACTACCGCGAACGCCTGGGCGGATTCTACAAAAAGGAACAGTTGCTGGAAATCGACGGCATCGACGCGGAACGCTTTGCCGGCTTCGCCGACGAAGTTACCGTCGATGTCGGCCGCATCCGCCGCCTTGACCTCTGGCACGCCTCCGACAGCATCTTGTCCCGCCATCCGTATCTTGGTCCGAAAGGCGCCCGCAGTCTCGTCCGCTACCGCGAACTCTACGACTCCACTCGCTGGTCCCTTCCCGACTTGGCCCAAGAGCACGTCCTTTCTAAAGAAAATATCGAAAAATTAAAAAAATATATTGTAATTCAATAATTATTTTTATATTTGCAGAAAAATCCGAGAAACCTTACCTTTGTAGGTTAAGATGCCCGATTGACCCCCGGTCGAAGCCGAGGGTGACGTCGGGCATGACGACGAAGACAATTATATAATACATATATGCTAGAGTGTAAACACATTACAAAAGCCTTCGGCAATTTCAAGGCGCTCGACGACGTGTCGGTCACTGTGCCGGAGGGCAAGATCTTCGGCTTGCTGGGCCCCAACGGGGCCGGCAAGACGACCCTGATCCGCATCATCAACCGTATCACCATCCCGACCGCCGGCGAAGTGTTCCTGAACGGGAAGCACGTTGACGACGAGGATGTTCGCGCCATCGGATACCTGCCGGAAGAGCGCGGCCTCTTCAAGAAAATGAAAGTGGGCGAGCAGTCCATTTATCTGGGGCGGCTCAAGGGAATGAGCACCGCCGCCGCCACGGCCGAACTCAAGAAGTGGTTCATCCGCTTCGGCATCCAGAGCTGGTGGGACAAGAAAGTGGAAGAATTGTCGAAGGGCATGGCCCAGAAAGTACAGTTCATTACCACGGTCCTTCACAAGCCCCAGCTGCTGATCCTCGACGAACCCTTCTCCGGTTTCGATCCGGTCAATGCCCAGATCATCCGCGACGAGATCCTGCGCCTCCGCGACGAAGGCACCACCATCATCCTGTCGACCCACAACATGGAATCGGTCGAGGAACTCTGCGACAACATCGCCCTGATCAACAAGTCGCATCTCGTGATTACCGGCGGCACCGACGCCATCCGCCGCGAGTACGGCTCCAATCAGGTGGAAGTGCTCTACCGAAGGGGGGAGGCGCTGCTGCAGGGAACCGCCTACACGATCTTCTCCGACGAAGAACTCAAGGAAAACCGCCGTGCCGTGCTCGACGTCGCCCCGGGCTGCAGTTCCCGCGACGTGCTCGGCGAACTGATCGCCGCAGCCGACATCGTTTCGTATCGCGAGTTGATCCCGCGCATGAACGACATCTTCATCAAACTGGTTACCGGAAAATAGGAGGGAAGCACCATGAATTGGAAAAAAGTAGGCATTGTTATCAGCCACGAATATACCACCCGTGTCCGTAAGAAATCATTCATCCTGACCACGCTGCTCACGCCGATCGGTATGGCGCTCCTGATCTGCGTCCCGATGCTGATCATGCTGTTCTCCGGCAACGAGAACCAGAAAGTGAAAGTGATCGACGAATCGGGCATCGTGGCTCCTTTCCTGGAAAACAGCGAGCATACCACCTATGTGATGGGAACGGAAGGCGAGACGGTCGATCTGCTCAAAGGCATTTTCGACGAACTGGATTACTACGCCATCGTCGGCATTTCCCCGCTCGACGAGAAAGGCGAAGTCTCGGTGGTCTCCTATTCGAAAGAGCCGCTCAACATGGACCTCAAGACAGCGATCAACCGGGCGGTCAACAAAGCCATCGAGACCCACAAGCTCGAGCAGTATGATATCCAGAACCTCGATGCGATCCTGGCCGACGTCAAGACCGACATCAAGCTGAATTCCATGACGCTGACCAGCGACGGCGATGCCAAGGAAGACAGCGTGGAGATCTACATGGTCCTGTCGTACGTCATGAGCTTCCTGATCTACATGTTCGTCTTCATGTTCGGCACCATGGTGATGCGCAGCGTCATCGACGAGAAGAGCAGCCGCGTGGTGGAAGTGATCGTCTCTTCCGTCAAGAGCGTGGAACTGATGATGGGCAAGATCATCGGCGTGGCGCTGGTGGCGCTCACCCAGTTCTTCATCTGGATTGCCCTGACGCTCATCATCGTGACGGCGGTCAATACCATCGCCGGACCGAAACTCATGCAGAACATGGGCGGCATGGACCAGGTGGTGGCCATGGCCGTCGAGGATGGCGGCATCCATCCCGACAATGTATCCGACCTGATCGAGGCGGCCGGCCAGGATCCCGAAGCTTCCGGCATGGTGAAGATCCTCGCCCAGGTCAAGGGTCTTGACTGGCCTTACATCATCGGCTGCTTCCTCATCTACTTCCTGCTCGGTTATCTGCTGTATGCTTCGATGTTCGCCGCCATCGGCGCGGCCGTCGACAACGAGTCGGATACCAGCCAGCTCCAGCTTCCGGTTACCATTCCACTGATCATCGGCCTGTTCATCATGCTCCACACGTTCGAGCATCCGGGCAGTGCCCTCTCGGTGTGGGCTTCCATTATCCCGTGGACCTCGCCGATGGTGATGTTGGCTCGCATTCCGTTTGGAACGGTGCCGTTCTGGCAGTTGCTGCTCTCGATTGTCCTGCTGCTGCTGACGTTCCTGGCCACGGCCTGGTTCTCGGCCAAGATCTACAAGATCGGTATCCTGACCTATGGCAAGAAATCGACTTTCAAGGATCTCTTCAAGTGGATGAAACTGAAAGACTGACGCATATGAAGCAAAAAATCCTGATCATCTTCGTGCTGCTGCTTGCCTGGGCCGCTCCGGCCCGGGCGCAGTTCACGTATAAGTGGACGCCCGTCCCGATGGATTCCACCTGGGACATGATGACGGACTTCCGCGCTACGCAGATTATCGACAAGTACGCTCCGCAAGTGGCGCCGCTTCAGGAAATCATCGGCTATGCCGAAGATGAATACGACCGGTACCGTCCCGAAAGCGGCCTGTCGAACTTTGCGGCCGACGTCATCAAAGCAGTCGCCGAACAGAAAACCGGTAAGCACATCGACATTGCCCTGACCAATTTCGGCGGCATCCGTTCCAGCCTGCCGAAGGGCGCCGTACGCGTGTACGACATTTTCTCCATCTTTCCGTTCGACAATTCGCTGGTGGTGTTCGACATCAAGGGCGCCGACCTGCGCCGCTTCCTCGAACAGATGATTGCCCGGCGCCGCGTCGAGGCACTTAGCGGAGTCAAGATCATCATCACCGGCCGGCAGGCGGACACGCTGGAAGTGGCGGGCGCGCCGATCGATGATGCGAAAACCTACAAGTTCGCGACCATCAATTTCCTGATGGACGGCGGTGACGGCGTAGTGCTCTCGGACGTAGCCTTCAACCGGATCGATACGGGCGTCTGGATCCGCGATGCCATTGTGGAATACCTGAAAGCGCAGATGGAGCGGGGCGAGAAGATTGTCCTCAAGCCCGACGGCCGCGTGCAATATACAGATTGGGAGGATAGGAAACGATGAAACACGTGTTTTTGACCCTGCTGGCCGCCTGCCTCTGTGCGGGCCAGATGCCGGCACAAGACCTGGTGATCCTGCACACCAACGACACCCACAGCCAGATCGAACCCATCCGCGTGGGCTATAACAAGGGACTGGGCGGCGTAGAACGCCGGCTTCAGTATATCGACAGCATGCGGACCAAGTACGGAAAACGTAAGGTCCTCCTGCTCGACGCGGGCGACTTTAATCAGGGAACGCCGTACTATACCATGGCCCATGGCGACCTGGAGGTGGAATTGGTCAACCTGATGAAATACGACGTCTTCACGCTCGGCAACCACGAATTCGACAATGGCCAGGAAGACCTGGCCCGCCGGCTCAAAAAATGCCGCCACAAGACGGTCACCTGCAACTACGACTTCTCGAATACGCCGCTCAAGAAACTGGTCAAGCCCTATGTGATCGTGCGCCGGGGCGGCATGAAGATCGGGATTATCGGAAGTACTTCCTACCTGGAAGGCGTGGTGCTCAAGTCGCATCTCGACGGCATGGTCCGGCTCAATTCGATCGAAGAAGTCAACAAATGGGCCGACTATCTGAAGAACCGCAAGCATTGCGACCTGGTGATCCTGCTGTCGCACTTCGGCTATGACGGCGGAAGCCTCGACCGGCCATCCGATGTGCTGATGGTGGAGAACTCCCGCAACCTCGACCTGGTGATCGGCGGACACAGCCATACCTACCTGAAAGCCGTCCGCGAGGTGAAGGACCTGGACGGACGGACCGTACCCATCTCGCAATGCGGCGGGCAGGGTATCGTGGTGGGTACTTGGGAAATTACTCGCGCTCGACCTTGAGCTGCTCGATATGACTCTCGGCGTCGGTGGTCTTGACGTAGAGGATGACCCGGAAACGTTCGCCACCGGCGCTCAGCGAGCCGACGGCGTATTTCATGGGTGCTTTTCCGCTCTTGTGGAGGATGGTGAACTTCTTGGGCGTATAGTTGGCGAAAAAGTTCTTCATGATGAGCTTGGCCTGGTTCCGGGTGCAGTTGTTGACGGCTCCCAGCATATCGAGTTCCAGGTTGTCGGCGAACCATGCAGAGAGCTTGTCGTAGTCACCGGACTGGAGATATTTGCCGATTGGCGTGAAGACATCCTGTCCATTCTCCTGGGCGGCGGTATCCCCGGCGGTAAGGAAGGCGAACAAGACAGCAGCAAACCAGAAAACTTTCTTCATCACACGTTCTGTTTTTGACGAAAAGCGATATATTCAAAAATCACGCCATGAAAGTCAGGGTTCTCTTTACAGGAAAGACGACGGATCCTTGGATCCGGCAGGGAATCGAAGAATACACCGGCCGGATCCGGCATTACGTGCCTTTCGAGCTGCTTGAACTCCGCGATGAAGACCAGATCCTCAAATCCTTGCGGAATTCCGACCATCTGGTGTTGCTGGATGAACGCGGAGAGACCTTTTCTTCGATCGATTGGGCACGGAATTTGGAGCAAAAAGCCGCGCATCTCCCGAAGGATCTGGTCTTTGTGGTCGGTGGCCCGTATGGATTTCCGCCGGCGGTCCAGGCCCGTTGCCAGGAACGCCTGTCGCTTTCGCGGATGACCTTTTCCCACCAACTGGTGCGTCTGGTCTTCCTCGAGCAATTGTACCGAGCATTTACGATCATCCGGGGAGAACCGTATCATCACGAATGAGCAAGATCCGACCTCATCTGCATCGCCTGGGCCGTTTTCTGGTGCGTTACGGCAGTTTCATCCTGTTCGGGGTGGCGCTGCTCTTGCTCGGCCTTTCTTATATCCGGCCCGACTACGAGGCGCAGCTGCGCCGCCAGAAGAATCGCGTGGAGCGTTCGCTTCACAAGCGGGAACTCCTGGCGGAACGCTATAGTTACCTGGCCATGAAGTCGATGGACCAGGACTGGGTTGACTTTGACGACCTTCCCGACGACATTGTGCTCTACTGCTATCAGGCTGATACGATGAAGAGCTGGACGCATCAGTTCCCCATCAGTAACGACGAGGTAGACGTGTATCCCTATTCCTACCGCCTCCAGTTCATGAGCAACCGGAACCTCTATGCTACACCGCTCGCCTATATCGGAATGCGGGAGAAATACGTCAACCTGGGCTCTGCCTGGTACGTGGTGACCACCCACTTCACGGACGACAAGCGGACCAAGGTGGTGACCGGCATCCTGATCAAGACAGAGTATCCGAGCAGCGCCATTCCCAACGTTGTCAACAAGCATATCCACCTGAAAGACGGCTTTACGACGCTGGCCATCAAGGATGACGATACGGCCATCGTCTATGGCATTGAGAACGAACCGCTCTTCTCGGTCGTTCCGGTCGTTCCGCTCAAGCCGGGCCATGGCAATATGCCGCTGCGGTGGATCGCCTTCGCCCTTATGCTGCTGGCGGTCTTCCCCTACCATTACCGGCATCATACCTGGCGGACATTCTGGCTGGCGCTTGTCACGTTGGCGGTCATCCGCCTCCTGGCGTTCTATTATGTGGGGAAAGGCTATACCACGGGAGAACTCTTCTCCCCGGTGCTCTATGCCGACACCGCCCTGTTCAATTCGCTGGGTAGCCTGTTGTTCAACAACATCGCCGTAGCGTTTATTTTTTACGCCCTGTTCGTGATGCGTTACCGCATTCACAAGGCGACGGAAACCCGGCCACCGGCTTTCCGCTGGGTCATCGTGGGCATCCTGATGGCGGCTGCCCTGGCGCTGATTGGCTATATCCATTTCGTGATGCGGTCGCTGTTGCGCAACTCCAGCATCGTGATGGAGCCCTACCGGCTCTCCGAAATCGGTCCGTATGCCATCTTGAGTTACCTGACCTTTGCGATGCTCTTCCTGGCACTCCTCTATCAGATCCACATGATCGTGATGCTGATCAGGCGGGATGCCCGGGTCAATCTGTTCTCGTGGAGCAACATCGTCCTCTATGTTGCCGTCATTTCGCTTTACTGCGTCTGTGCGATGAGCTTCTATGGCCTTGCCAAGGAATATGAAAGCAATCGGGTCAATACCAGTAAGCTGGCCATTGAACGGGACCTGTCGCTCGAGATGTTCCTGCGTGACGTCGAGCCGGCCATCCAGACCGATCCCTTCTTCTCTGTCCTTACCTCCATGAACGGCGGTGCGGAACTGATCAAGAACCGTTTGATGGAGCGCTACCTTAACAACGACGTCATCCGCAACTACAACATCACTCTCTCCACCTGCTCTCCGAACAACCTGATCACGCTGGGGCAGGGGACCGAACCGGTGGGATGCTTTGCTTTCTATGAAAATCTGATCAAGGAATACGGGGTATCACTGGCGGCAGGTTCGAACATCTACTATCTGCACGATTACAACGGGCTGGCCTCCTATCTGGGGATGTTCACCTATTTCGATCCCGCTTCCTATCAGGTGTCGCGGCTCTTCCTCGAATTGGAGTCACGCTACAAGAACGACGTGCTGGTCAATCCGCTTGACGCCTTGACTGCCAGTTCCGGTACGGTCGCCACCCTGTCGCGGCATTATTCCTATGCCCGTTATTCCGACGACCGGCTGGTCGCCTATGGCGGCAGCTACATCTATCCGGTCACCCCGCCTTCCGATATCGACATCGGCTATACGATGGTTACCAAAGATGGCTACGTGCATTTTGTCAACCGCCTTTCCGATGAGGACATCACGGTGATTTCCCGCACAAAGCGGCCGTTCTTTCCCCATGTCGTGTCGTTCTCGTACCTGGTCCTTTTCTACGGATTCTTCCTGCTGCTGTTTACCCGGCGCTGGCGGAAGGACAAGCTGTTCGATCTGCCCAAGCATTCCCTCAAGCGGAAAATCACGCTTTTGATCACCTTTACGATGGTTCTTGCCTTGGGTACGATGGGTATCGGCACGGTGGTCTATGTGATGCGGCTCAACCGGGAGAACAACCGGGAAGCGATGGATGCCCTGATGTCTTCGGCTCAGACCGCGCTGGCGGAACCGTGCAAATATGCGATGCGCTACAACGAGTTGAATACGCCGGAGCTTTTCAATGCGATGGAGGAATTCACCCGGATTACGCGGAGCGACCTCAACCTGTATAATTTCCATGGCGAGTTGATCCGTTCCACCAAGCCGGAGCTCTTCGATCAGTTCCTCGTCGGAAAGCGGATGAACAACAAGGCTTTCCGCCAGATTGTCAAGCAGCGACAGCTGCGTTATGTCAACCTGGAGAATATCGCCGGCGTCCGTTACTATTCAATCTACGAACCGGTGTTCAACGGAGACGGGGCGATGGTCGCCATTGTCAATGTGCCGTATTTCAATCGGAGCGAGGACGTGACCAACGCCACGGCTTCGACCATTTCAGCCGTCATCAACATCTACCTGATCCTGTTGCTCGCCGCCATCGTGCTGGGCGCCATCATCTCCAATTCGCTCTCCAAGCCGCTGGTCGAAATCAAGGAGCGCATCGACCGCCTGGCCCTGACCGGCAACCGGCGGATCCGCTACCGCAACTCCAAGGATGAACTCGGCGTCCTGATCAATTCCTACAACAAGATGGTGGAAGATCTCGAGGAGAGTACCCGACAGCTGGCGCAGAGCGAGCGCGAGCAGGCCTGGAAGGAGATGGCCCGGCAGATCGCGCACGAAATCAAGAATCCGCTTACTCCGATGAAGCTCAGCATCCAGTATCTGATGAAGATGAAGGAGGCGGGTGTGCCGGGATGGGAAGACAAACTGGAAAGTGTCAGCAAGTCGCTGCTCGAGCAGATTGACACCTTGTCGCAGACGGCTACGGAGTTTTCCTCTTTCGCCCGTTTCTACAGCGAAGAGATTACCCGCATCAATCTGGACGCCCTCATTGCCGAACAGAAGGAATTCTTCGACAATCGTGACGACTTGGTGGTTGAATATGTGCGGCCGGAGGCTTGTGAGGCGTTCGTGGATGCCCGCCGCAGCCAGCTGGCACGCGTGCTGGTCAATTTGATTACGAACGCGGTCCAGGCGATCGACAGTGTCGGCCTGCATGACGGCCGGGTCCGAATTTCGCTAACGCCCGCCCGGATTGCGGGGAGCGACGGGTGGCGGATCGATGTGGAGGACAATGGCCCCGGCGTGAGCGAAGAGGATCTTCCCAAGTTGTTCAAGCCGAATTTCACGACCAAAAAGACGGGCACCGGCCTCGGCCTGGCCATCTGCCGAAGCATCATCGAGCAAAGCCAAGGCACGATCGGATACACCCGCTCCGACCTCGGCGGCGCGAGATTTACCATCCTGCTGCCGGCCTGTCAGCGTAGCCTGTAAAGCCCCTTTACGGAGTTTTTGCGGGAAGGTATGTGCGTATGCCGTAGCGGATGTGAAGGGGCTTTACAGGCTACGCAGGGCTATTTCTGGCGCAGATAGATCTGTACGGTGCAGCCGCTGTAGTCGAAATGGCTGCGGAGTTTGTTTTCGAGGAAACGTTTGTACGGGTCGCGGATGTACTGCGGCAAGTTGCAGAAGAAGGCAAAGCTCGGTGACGGGGTGGGGAGCTGGGTAATGTACTTGATCTTGATGTATTTTCCTTTCCAGGCCGGCGGGGGATAGTTCTCGATCTCGGGCAGCATCACTTCGTTGAGCTGCGAGGTGGGGATGCGGCGGGAGTAGTTGGCGTACACGTGTTCTGCTTCTTCCAGTACGTTGATGATCCGCTGTTTCTCCGTGGCTGAGGTGAAGATGATGGGGATGTCGCTCATCGGGGCGATGCGCTTTTCGATAGCGGCCTTGTATTCCTTCATCGTATTGGCGGTCTTGTCGGGCACCAGGTCCCACTTGTTGATCACGATCACGCAGCCTTTCTTGTTGCGGATGATCAGGTTGAAGATGGCCATATCCTGCGCTTCGATGCCGCTGGTGGCGTCGATCATCAGGATGCAGACGTCGGAGTTCTCGATGGCGCGGATGGACCGCAGCACGGAGTAGAATTCCAGATCCTCGGTCACCTTGGCCTTCTTGCGCAGGCCGGCGGTGTCGACGATCATGAATTCATGGCCGAATTTGTTGTAGTGTGTGGCGATAGCGTCGCGGGTGGTGCCGGCCACTGGCGTGACGATGTTGCGCTCCTCGCCCAGAAGGGCGTTGGTCAGCGACGACTTGCCCACGTTGGGTTTGCCGACGATGGTGATTCGGGGAAGGCCTTCATAAGGGTCGACCACGTCGCGGGTCTCCTTCGGCAGGAGTTCCACCACCTTGTCGAGCAGGTCGCCGGTGCCGCTGCCGGTGGCGGCGGCGATGGCCATCGGGTCGCCGAGGCCAAGGCCGTAGAACTGATAGCTGTCGTACATTTTGTCGCCGGTATCCACCTTGTTGACGGTCAAGATGACCGGCTTGCGCTGGCGGCGCAGGATGTCGGCGATTTCCTCGTCGAAATCGGTGATGCCGGTGGCGGCCTCCACCATGAAGAGAACGAGGTCGCACTCTTCGATGGCGATGAGCACTTGCTTGCGGATTTCGCCTTCAAACACGTCGTCGCTGTTCGACGTGAAGCCCCCCGTGTCCACCACGGAGAACTCGTGGCCGCACCACTCGCATTTGCCGTAATGGCGGTCGCGGGTCACGCCCGCCGTCTCGTCGACGATGGCCTGGCGGTTCCCCACCAGCCGGTTGAACAAAGTCGATTTGCCCACATTCGGGCGTCCTACGATAGCTACCAGATTCATATTACCTCCGTCATCCCCGGCTTGACCGGGGATCTTTTTCGCCGCAAAGTTACCAATTTTTCGGGAATCGGTTGCTATGTAGGTAAATACTACAATAGTGCGTGCAGAATAAGTTTTAAAAAACTCCCGAAAAGTTGAGAATCAATAATTCTCATATCCGAGTTTTTTCTTGAGGGACTAACGCATTATTTTTGAAAAGAAAAAAGAAAGAATAATTCCCAAATTTGGGAATTATTTCTAACTTTGCAGCACTGTCTGTGCAAGGAGGTTTGTGATGAAGATACAGATAGAAGACAACGACCTGAAAGAACTGATCTTGACAGGATTGAACAATAAATACAAGCATCTGGCGCGAGACAAACAGTTTATGACGGCATTGGGACGCGCATATCGCTTGTTGGAAGTCGTGGAGAATGTAAACGATCTAAAACGATACAGTTTTCTACATTATGAGCAATTGAAAGGGGTAAGAAAGAGCTCCATCCGCATTATGAATGGTCGTGTAGAACGACTGGTTTTTGAGGAAAGGAATAACGGAGTAGAAATACAGATGCTAGCGTTAAACAGGGATCACTATGGAAATAAGAAATGAAGCGCCGGCCAGAATGGCCATCCATCCGGGGAGTATTTTGAAAGAAGAACTTTTGGCGCGGAAGATCAAGCAGCGTGAGTTGGCTCAGCGCATGGAAGTACAGCCTTCCCATTTGAGTGAGATTATTCGAGGGAAGCGCCCGATTACGAAAAGTATCGCGGATAAATTGGAACGTGTGCTGAATATCCCTTCTATCGATTGGATGCGTATGCAACTGGCATACGAATACGATTTGGTTGGTATGCCCCGTGAAACCGGAGTCATTGAACCCGTTCACCCCGGAAAAGTCCTTAGTTCTGAAATGACACGACAGGGCATCACAGTTCAAGAGCTCGCTACGGAGATGGGACTATCTATTCAGCAGATAATTGATCTTTTGGAAGAGAAAAAAAGGTTGGATGCGAAACTGGCAATGATGCTGGAGGCGGCAATTGGGCTGAAAGCCTCCTGGCTCTTATCTTTGCAGAACGAATACGATCTGATGGTCGCCGTGCATAATGAGTCATTTATGGACAAACTCCGACACATTCGGAAAATAGCTGCCACCCTCTGATTCTTCCAATAGGCGCACGGCAGCCAGCCCGAGAGGCAGAGCCACAGAATGGCTCTGCGGGGGGGGGAATCCGCATTCTGTGGCCAATTATTCGGCCGGACCTTACGTTTTACGGCCACAGAATGGCGATCCGCAACGGAATTCCCATTCTATGGCCGTAAATGAAAGAAGCTGCGGCAAAGCGCCGCGGATCAGCGGTATTCGATCTCCTCGATCCAGCCGCTCCACTGGTTGAAGTAGAGGTTGCCGCCGGCCCATTCCACTTCGCCGCGCTGGAAGTCCACCGTTTCGCTGCGGATGAAGTTCTTGGCCGGGTAGAAGGCGCCGGAATAGTCGCTGTTGCAGATCAGGCGGTAGGCGTCGAGGCCTTTCGTGTAGAAGTAATATTCGTCCTCGATATCCTTCACGCCGTCGCGGCCGCGGCCGAACGACACGTCGGTCGGCACCCAGCCGATACCTTCGTAATAGACTTCGCTCCAGTCGTGCATGTTGACGGCGCCCGGATGCAGCATCCAGCCGCTCTGCCAGCGGGCCGGCACGCCGGCCGCCCGGCACAGCGTCACCAGCAGCAGTCCTACCTGGCCGCAGTCACCATGCTTATTTTCCAGCACGTACATCGGGATATTCTCGAGCGTGGAGTACTCGCGGGCGCTGGCCCACGGGAAGTTGTCCACAATCCAGCTGTAGATTGACTTGACCTTCAGGTAAGGATTGTCAATGCCCGCCGTCAGCGAGTCGGCGAGGGCCTTGATGCGATCGGTGAAAACGATGTGCGTCTTGCGCTCGGCCGTATAGGTCTTGTAGACATCGGACTCCGTGTCGTAAGGCTTGCAGTCTTCCGGCTGGAAATCGTACCACTCGTTGAACCCGGTGAAAGAGAAGGTGTAAGTGAACACCGTGGGTTTTCCGGCCTCGGCCTTCTTCTCCATGTAGATGCTCTTGTGCTCCACTTCGTCGGGCGCGATTACGTAATTCGGCTCAGATGCGGCGATGAGTTTGATCTCTGTCTGGCTGTCCTGGTCTTCGCGCGGATAGGGCATCCAGGCACGGATGGTCTCGCCGGCCGGCACGACATCGGGCTTTACGGTCAATTCGTACTTGATGAGGAAGTTCACGGGCTTGACCAGGTTCTCGCCCGTGGCGCGCACGGAGGCAATCACGTCGCGGTTGTAGTCGTCAAGATAGACATCTTCCACGTCGCGTGTGACGCCGTTGACGGCCTGGAAAACCTTACGGGCTTCAGGATCGATGCGGAAGAGATTGCGGCCGGCATTGCGGAAATACCGTTTCTGGCCGTCGATGATGCGGCTTTCGAGCGCTTTCGAGGCTTCCCAGGCCGCCACCTGTTCCTGCGTGAGGTCGGGATAATAGGGCTTCAGGTATTCTACGATGTACGCGCTGTCACGCGAGAAGTCGATGGCGATGCGGGCGTCGCGCTCGGCATCGGTGATGTCGAGCGTAGGGTCGCCCGTAGAAGCGCGATGTCCACACCCGCAGATGGCGAGTGTGGACATCAGGACAAGAAGGAGCTTGCGCATGGCGCTGGATTATTTGACGCGCTCTCCGTAGGAACGGTCCGTGGTGTTGACGCGGATCTTGTCGCCCTGGTTGATAAAGAGCGGAACCATGATGATGGCGCCCGTCTCAAGGGTAGCTTCCTTGAGGGCGTTGGTCGAAGCGGTGTTGCCCTTGACAGCAGGCTCGGTATAGGTCACTTCCAGCTCGACATAGGTAGGAAGTTCGCAGGTGAGGCAGCGTTCCTCTTCGCCATCCACATGGAAGACCATCTGGACGATCTGGCCTTCTTTCATCAGGTCGGCGTTCTCGACGATGTCCTTCTCCAGTTTAATCTGGTCGAAGGTCTCGTTGTTCATGAAATTGAATCCGTCCTCTTCTGCATAGAGGTACTGATATTCGCGATGCTCGACGGTGATCACATCGATCTTTTCGCCCGCGTTCCAGGTTTTCTCGAGGATGCGGCCGTTTTCGAGGTTGCGGAGTTTGGATTTGACAAAGGCGGGACCCTTGCCCGGTTTGACATGTTGGAACCACACGATCGAGCAGGGTTTTCCTTCGAAATCGAGATAGAGTCCGTTCTTGAAATCAGCTGTTGTTGCCATAAAACTATGATAATATTTTGATGATTATTATTCCATTACATCCTGCAAAGATATAAAAATTTCTTCTAACTGCCACTTGGGCGTGGAGGTGGCGCCGCAAATCCCGACCGAATCGCCGTCTTGCAGCCATGCCCGGTCAATCTGGGAGGCATTTTCCACCCAGTAGGTACGGGCGTTGACGCTGCGGCACAGGTCGAAAAGCACCTTTCCGTTCGAACTCTCCCGTCCGCTCACGAAGAGAATCACCGAATGGCCGCCCGCAAATTCCACCAGCGACTTATGCCGTTGGGCCACCTGCCGGCAGATGGTATCATACACTTCGGCGTCGGGCCGCTTTTCCCGGATGCAGGCCGCGATGCGCCGGAACTCGTCGGGATCCTTGGTGGTCTGGGAAAACAGGGCGACGGGATGGGAGAAGTCGATGGCATCGACCTCTTCGATGCAGCCGATCACGATGGCCTCGCCGCCGGTCTGGCCGACCAGCCCGTTAACCTCGGCGTGCCCTTTCTTGCCAAAAATGACCACCTGTCCACCCGCCTCGCGCAGCCGCTGCCAAGTCTCACGCACTCTTTCCTGGAGTCGAAGCACCACGGGACAGGTGCAGTCAATCACCTGCAGGTCGTTGCGCCGGGCAAGCTCATAGGTCTCGGGCGGTTCGCCGTGTGCTCGCACCAGAATTACGTCGTGGTGCAGTTGGCGCACCTCATCGATCGAGAGGATTTCGAGGCCTTTCTTCTTGAGCCGTTCCAATTCCACGGAATTGTGGACGATAGCCCCCAACGAGTAGAGCCGGGGACTGTATTGCAGATAATTTTCAGCCTGCTGGACGGCGCGGACCACACCGTTGCAAAAGCCGGACCGGGGATCGATCTCGACGGTCAGCTTCATAGCAGCGAGAGATTGAACCGCTCGCGGAGAATGCCGTCAAGCCAGACCATCTGCTCTTCCACGGTCATGTAGCTGTTGTCGAGCACAATGGCATCTTCGGCCTGACGGAGCGGATTCATGGCCCGGTGGGAATCGATGTAATCGCGTTCCTGCACATTCTTGAGCACTTCCTCGAAGCTCGGATGCTGTCCGGCCTGCTCCATCTGCAGGACGCGGCGCTGCGCGCGGATTTCGGCGTCGGCCGTCATGAAAATCTTGAGGTCGGCATTCGGGAAGACCGCCGTGCCGATGTCACGGCCGTCCATCACGCAACCTTTCGCACCGAAGCGGTGCAACTGCTCGTCCACGAAGTTTCGTACGAAAGGCAGCGTGGCAATGGGGCTGACATTGCGGGCCACTTCCAGTTCCCGGATCTTGCCCGACACATCCTCGCCGTCGAGGAAGATGCGCATCGTTCCGTCCGCTTTCGGCATGACGGAGATATCGATCTTGCCCAGCAGGATGTCCTCCTGCAGCTGGCGTTCGCTGATTGTTCCATTCCAGTCAATCTCGCCGTTCTGCAGGGCATACAGGGTGACTGTGCGGTACAGGGCACCACTGTCGAGATAGAGGATGCCCAGCCTGCGGGCGATTTCCACGGCGAAAGTTCCCTTCCCGGTGGAAGAGTAGCCGTCAATGGCGATGATGATGTTCTTCATGGCTGTAAAAGTCTTCCACAAAAGTAGGAAATTATGTCTATCTTTGCAATCTATACCGATACAATTCGCATACGACATGAAGGTCCTGATCATCGACGACGAACGGAGCATCCGCAACACACTCAAGGAAATACTGGAATTCGAAGGACACGAGGTGGCCACCGCCGAAGACGGAAAGCAAGGCGTGGACAAAGCCCTCGCCGACAGCTTCGACGCCATTTTCTGCGACATCAAAATGCCCGTCATGGACGGCAACGAGGTACTCGACACCCTCGTCGGCGCCGGATGTGAATCGTCCATCATCATGATCTCCGGCCATGGCGATATCGATACCGCCGTCAAATGCATCAAGAAAGGCGCCTACGACTTCATCCAGAAGCCGCTTGACCTGAACCGCATCCTGATCACCCTGAAAAACGCCACCGACAAGACGACACTGGTCAAGGAAACCGTCAGCCTCAAGAAAAAGATCCAGAGCAAATACGAGATCGTCGGCAATTCACCCGCCATCGTGCACATCAAGGAAATCATCGACCGGGTCGCCGCCACCGACGCCCGCGTTCTGATCATGGGTGCCAATGGCACCGGCAAGGAACTCGTGGCACGCCGCCTCCACGACAAGAGCCCGCGCGCATCCGCCCCGTTCATCGAGGTCAACTGCGCCGCCATCCCCAGCGAACTCATTGAGAGCGAACTCTTCGGCCATGAGAAAGGCGCCTTCACCTCGGCCATCAAGCAGCATAAGGGCAAGTTCGAACAGGCGGAAGGCGGCACGCTCTTCCTCGACGAGATCGGCGACATGAGCCTCGCTGCCCAAGCCAAGGTGCTCCGCGTGCTCCAGGAGAAAAAACTCTCGCGCGTCGGCAGCGACAAAGACATCACAGTCGACGTCCGCGTGGTCGCCGCCACTAACAAGAACCTCACGGACGAAATCGCCAAAGGCACCTTCCGCGAAGACCTCTACCACCGCCTGAGCGTCATCGTGGTCCACGTCCCCGCCCTGCGGGAACGGCTCGACGACATCCCGCTATTGATGGACCACTTCATCGACCAGATCTGCAAAGAAAGCGGCATGGCCAAAAAGAAAGTGACCCCAGAAGCCATCGCCGAACTCCAGAAACTCCCCTGGACCGGCAACATCCGCGAACTCCGCAACGTCGCCGAACGCCTCATGATCCTCTGCGGCCCCGAAATCACCGCC
>JAFZAF010000017.1 GCA_017548335.1 Bacteroidales bacterium
CCAACAGAAAGACATGAAAAAAATCTTAACCTTTTCACTCCTTATCCTGACCGTCCTGCCCGCCCTGGCGCAGACCCTGCACGGCTATGTTTTCTACAACAAGCCGAACGGCGGAACGGAACCGCTCCCCTTTGCCCAGATCTATCACATGGAGCGGGAAAAACTCATTGAAACCGACGCAAACGGGGAGTTTACCCTTCGCTTGA
This sequence comes from Bacteroidales bacterium, assembly GCA_017548335.1. Classification (GTDB taxonomy): domain Bacteria; phylum Bacteroidota; class Bacteroidia; order Bacteroidales; family UBA932; genus Cacconaster. Next base: position 207 of record JAFZAF010000017.1, read on the forward strand.
CCGCCCGCGCCACCCTGATTGCCACCTATGTGGGCTATACCCGCGACACGGTGGTCGTCGAGCCCGGCACGACCGAAGCGAAGTTCTACCTCAGCGGCGAAAACGACCTCAACGAATCGAAAGTCACCGCCCAACAGTCCACCCTGCCCAAGCTCAAGAGCGTCAAGACCGAAGTCATCACGGCGGCCGGCCTCTGCAAGATGGCCTGCTGCGCCCTGGCCGAGAGTTTCGAGAACTCCGCCAGCGTTACCGTAGGTTACTCCGACGCCGTGACCGGCGCCCGCCAGATCAAGCTCCTCGGCCTGAGCGGCACCTACACCCAGATGCTCGACGAGAACCGGCCCGTGATGCGCGGCATCGCCAGTCCCTTCGGAATGTCGTTCGTACCCGGACAGTGGCTCGAAAGCATCCAGATCGCCAAGGGCCCCTCGTCCGTGATCAACGGCCTGGAAGCCATCACCGGCCAGATCAACATGGAACACCGCAAGCCCACCGATGAGACCCCGCTCTTCGTCCAGCTCTACGGCAGTTCCGACCGGATGTTCGAAGCCAACGTCGCCTCGGCCATCCAGTTCAACGAAAAGTGGAGCATGATCAACATGGCCCATGTGGGCGGCACCGCCTCGAAGATGGACCACAACCAGGACGGCTTCCGCGACGAGCCGGAAGACCTGCAGTTGAACTTCACCAGCCGCTGGCTCTACTACGCCCCTTCCGGCATGCAGATCCGCTTCGGCGGCCGCTTTATCAACGATGACCGCCTCGGCGGCCAGATGGGCGCCACAAAGGACAATACCTTCAACCTGAAGAACCGGATTTGGGGTTCCAACATCAAGAACCGGGGCATCAACGGCTATTTCAAGATCGGTTTCCCGCTCAACGAGGAGAATACCGCCAATATCGCCCTGGTGTCCGATTTCAACCACCACGAATTCGATTCGTTCTTCGGCTTGAAAGCGTACCGCGGCACACAGAATTCCGCCTTCGCCAACCTCATCTACCAGAACGAGATCAACGAGGTGCACAAAGTGGAATTCGGCGCCACCTGGCAGTTCGACGACCTGGCCCAGGGCTACGGTTATGACTATCACTCCCTGTATCCGGAACTCATGTACCTGTCTGATCCCTGGTATGACTTCAGCCGCAAGGAGAACGCCATTTCCGGTTTCGGCGAATACACCCTCACCCTGGAAGACAGCTTCACTTTCGTGGGGGGCGCCAACCTCCAGTACAACTCGCTCCACGGCTTGCTCTTCGCTCCAAGGGCCAACGTCCGCTGGTCGCCGGCCGACTGGGTGACCCTCCGCGCCCTCGGCGGCCGCGGCTACCGTACCGCGAACATTTTCACCGACAACCTGGGTGTTTTTTCGACCGGAAAGGCTTTCTACATAGCCGGCGATGACATCTTTGCCCACAGCCCCTGGCTTTCCAAGGATCTCGACCTGCTGGAAGACGCCTGGACCTGGGGCGGCAACGTGACCTTCTACCTGCCCTTCGGCGCGGAAGACACCGACACCTACCTGAGTTTCGATTACTTCCGAAACGACTTCAACAAGCAGGTCATTGTCGATCCGGAAGTCAACTCCGCGACCATCTATTTCTATAACCTTGACGGGCAATCCTATACCAACACTTACCAGGTGGACTTTTCGGTCGATCCCGTCGAGCGTTTCAATATCACCGCCACGTTCCGCTACACCGACGCGAAGGTGACGCTGCACGATCAGGGCCTGGTGGAACGGCCGATGACCAGCCGCTTCAAAGGCGTGCTCAACATGCAGTATGCCACGCCGATGAGCAAGTGGACCTTCGACTTCACGGCCCAGCTCAACGGCCCGATGCGCCTGCCCAAGTACGCCGCGGAAGAATGGGGCATGGAGACCTCTCCGGTTTATCCGATGTTCTATGCCCAGATTACCCGCAAATTCAAGGGCATCGATGTATACGCGGGCGTCGAGAACATCGGCGCTTATCGACAGCACCACGCCATCATCAACGCCAACCAACCCTTCGGCGTGTACTATGACGGCTACACCACCAGCATGACCGACTACGATCTTTACACTTCTTCGAGACCGCTCGACGCCAGCAACGTCTGGGGCCCCCTCATGGGCCGCAAATTCTACCTCGGCCTCCGTTATACCTTATGGAAATAAATAACTGGCATGAATAATGATTAGCGAGACAGTATATGCCTTTGAAAACAATGGCGCCCACGCCTCAGGGGGAGGGGCCCATTTATGGGAGGGTGGTTTTCAAAGGCATATACTGCGAGCAACATAATTGCATAATAGAATACAAACAAATCAAAATCGATATGAAACACTTTTTATTCATTACCCTGGCGCTGCTGCTGATGGCGGGCACCGCCGCTTTTGCGCAAGACAAGAAACAGAAAAAGAACGCCAACCTCGAGGAAGTCACGTTCGTCACTACCATCGACTGCAAGAACTGCGTCAAGAAAGTCGAAGCCAACCTTCCTTATGAGAAAGGCATCAAAGACATGAAGGTCAACCTCGACGACCGCACCGTCTGGATCAAGTACGACCCGGCCAAGACCGACAAGGAGAAACTGGCGGCCGCGATCGTCAAACTCGGCTATGAAGCCGAAGAGGTCATTCCGGAAGAGGAAGCCAAGAAATAGCCGCGACGGTCCGCGTAGCGGCAGTGACTTTGAACCGGTCGTCGATCCGACGGCCGAGGATGGCGACGATCACTTCGTCGCCATTTTCTTTCTGCATCGAGACCACGACCTCGCGGCGCTTCTGCTCGACATCGAGTTTCAGGTCCGTAAAGAAATCACTGAGCAGCTTCGAGCCGGAGCGCATCCCGAAGGGACGGAAACGGTCCCCCTCGCGGGGCGGACGGGCAGACAGCGGAAGCCGCACTTTGTCGGCATCCACGAACAGCACGTCCTCCGGTTTCCGCTTCGGATCGAAGCCCGGCGTCACGACAAAGGTTCGGACATCGATCCGGTCGGTCAAATCGGTGTCCCCCGGCACTGAAAGCCGGTAAACCCGAAGCTCCCTGCGGTCTTTCACCAGACGATGCGTCGGTGAAAGGAAAGTCTTGCCGCTCAAGCCATCCAGCGACCGTTCAATCTGCGCGAGCTGATCGGCATTGAAGCCGTATCCATCCAGGATCCTGAAAAGCCACCAGCCCACTTGTTCCTTCTGCAGCAACGCCGGAATGTCAACGACCAGCGCGCCGTTCCGCTCCGCACAGAGCCCCTGCCGCCCTGCCACGAACACCTCGTCCAACAGTTTCTCCGTCTGGTCGAAGTACCGCATCTCCGCCTGGAAAGTCCGCAGGAACGACGGATTGATCCGCGCCAGTTGCGGGAACACTTTGCGCCGGATACGGTTACGGGCAATGGCCGTGTCGGCATTGGTTACATCGACCCGGAATTCCAACCCTTTTCGTACGGCGTACGATTCAATCTCCCGTCGGGTAAAATCCAGCATCGGACGAATGAGCCGGACGTTCTCCGTTCCGCGCAGCGGCACCTCCTCCCGGATGCCCGTCATCCCGCGCATACCCGTTCCGCGCAGCAGATGCAGCAGCAGCGTCTCGGCGTTGTCATCGAGATTGTGCGCCACGGCCAGATGCGTGAAGCCCTGCTCCCGGCACAATTCTGCAAACCAGCCGTAGCGGAGCTCGCGGGCCGCCATCTCCAAAGAAATACCCTTATCTGCTGCATAAGCCCCGGTATCCGCATCTTTCCGGAAGAAAGGAACACTGTGTGCGCGGCACCAGGCTTCCACAAAGACCGCATCCCCTTCGCTGTCGGCATCCCGCAAATGAAAATCAAAATGCGCTACGGCCATGGAAAGCCGCAGCGCACTGTGGAGGAACAGGTCCGCCATCGTCATCGAATCGATGCCGCCGCTCACTGCAAGCAACACCATGCAGTCCGGCCGGCCGTCGGTCAGCCGCGCCAACGTCCTGTCGAAGCGGTCCTGCATCGGAGATTATTTCTTCTTCTCGCCGATGGTGTAGGCAAACCCGATCGAGAACAGTTCCTTGAACTGGACGCCCTTGCCCTGGTACATCTCCGCGGAGTTCTTGTAGTACTTGGGTACCAGCACGTTGTCATCGTAGATCAAGTTGGTGCGCAAGGTCACGGAGAAGAATTTCGATACCTTGGCCTCGGCATTCACGTCCCAGAGGACCTTGATGTTCTGCGGCTTGTTCAGATAGTCCGAGAAGAGGACGAGGGCCGTACCCACCTTGAAGTTTTCCACCTCCATCTTGGCGTCCACACGCAGCTGGGCACCGAGTTCGAAACGGGCGAACTGGTCTTCCCGGTTGCCGTAGCGCACACGCAACTCTTCAGCCCGGACCATCGTGACCTTGCCGGTCAACGGCGCGAAGTTGATGGCTACATTCTTGGTCGGCTTGTAGTCGATACCCAGACCGAGCGAGGTGTACGCCGGCGCGAAGAAATCGGAGATAATGGTTTCGTGCTTGCCGTCCCATCCTTCTGCGAACTGGGTCCGGAAGTTATAAACCGCCGAGAAGTAGAGTTTTTCGGCTGCCTTGTAGCCCCATTTGCTGTCGAAGATCAGGCGGTCGTCGCTCTTGAGGAGATAGTCCTTGTCGAACGAGTGGATAAAGCCGTATCCGGCCTGCAGTTCATTGGCCCAGACAATCTTGCCTTTGGTCAGGTTGGCATAGGCATCGGCAAAGGTATTGAGGGTCAGCTGGCCCACGCCACCGGCAGCCCATTGCATCAGCGAAAGCTGGGAAAACCCGATGGTCGTGGCAACGCCCTTGTTCCATTCAGCCTTCGGGGCTTCAGGCTCCGCGGCCGGAGCTTCCTGGGCAAACAGGGAGCAAGTCGCAAAAACGGCCAGAACGGCCAAAAACAGTTTTTTCATGGTATTTCGGTATTAATAGGCTCTTGCAAAAATCACTCTCCGGTGCGAAGGCTTGCCGCTGTACACGCACGTTCCCTCTTCTTCGCAGACACAAGAATCGATAGGGATGCAACGGATGGTCGCCTTGGTCAGTTCCTTGATCTTCTCTTCGGTTTCCGGCGTGCCGTCCCAGTGGCAGAGCAGGAAGCCGCCCTTCTCGATCTCTACCAGGAACTCGTCCCAGGTATCGACCTTGCGGATGTTGGCGTCGCGGAAAGCCAGTGCTTTGGCGTACAGATTCTTCTGGATCTCGTCCATCAGGGCGGCGATGTGGTCGGCCAGACCTTCCTGCGGGATGTTCTCCTTGGTGGAAGTGTCGCGGCGGGCGAGTTCCACATGACCGCTTTCCAGGTCGCGCGGGCCGATGACCACGCGCACGGGCACGCCTTTGAGCTCCCATTCGGCAAACTTGAATCCCGGGCGGAGGTTGTCGCGGTCGTCGATCTTGACGCTCAGGCCCTTCGCCTCAAAGCTTGCCTTGAGTTCCGCCATCCGTGCCAGGATCGCTTCGCGCTCTTCGTCCTTCTTGTAGATGGGCACCATCACCACCTGGATCGGAGCGAGGGCCGGCGGCAGCACGAGGCCGTTGTTGTCGCTGTGGCACATGATCAGGGCGCCCATCAGGCGCGTAGAAACACCCCAGGAAGTGGCCCAAACGTATTCGAGCTTCCCTTCCTTGTTGGCGAACTGCACGTCGAACGCCTTCGCGAAATTCTGTCCGAGGAAATGAGAGGTACCGGCCTGCAGTGCCTTACCGTCCTGCATCATGGCCTCGATGCTGTAGGTATCGAGGGCGCCGGCGAAACGCTCGGTCTCGGACTTGTGCCCGATGACCACCGGCATCGCCATGAACTCGCGGGCGAACTTGGCATATACGTCCACCATCTTCTGCGCTTCAGCCACGGCCTCGTCATAGGTGGCATGGGCGGTATGGCCTTCCTGCCAGAGGAACTCCGCGGTGCGCAGGAAAAGGCGCGTGCGCATTTCCCAGCGCACGACATTCGCCCATTGGTTGCACAGGATCGGCAGGTCGCGCCACGACTTGATCCAATTCTTATAGGTGTTCCAGATAATCGTTTCCGAAGTAGGACGGACGATGAGTTCTTCTTCGAGTTTTGCGTCGGGATCGACCACCACGCCCTTGCCGTCGGGCGACACTTTCAGGCGGTGGTGCGTCACCACGGCACACTCCTTTGCAAAACCTTCCACATGCTCGGCCTCCCGGCTCAGGAACGACTTGGGAATGAACAGCGGGAAATATGCGTTGACGTGCCCCGTCTCCTTGAACATCCTGTCGAGCTGATGCTGCATCTTCTCCCAGATGGCGTAGCCATAGGGCTTGATGACCATGCAGCCACGCACCGCGGACTGCTCCGCCAGGTCGGCTTTTACCACAAGATTATTGTACCACTGCGAATAATTATCTTCCCGATTCGTGACTTCCTTATTAGAAACCTCTGCCATTTTTTTATTGGTATAAAAATTGATATCTTTGCATTAATTAAACGAACGGACCTATTTTGCGTCCAAACTGTAAAACGCAAAAATACAAAAATAAACTTACACAGGAGGTAAAAATGAAAAACAAACGAATCGGATTCTTGATGATCCTTGCTTTTGCGGCACTTGCCAGCTCTTGTGGTACGTCGGGGTACTATTCCTCTTCCGTGTACAACGACGGGATTTATTATCGGCCTACTGCAGAGTCACGCGCCAAGATGGTCGCCGAGCAGCAGGCGCAGCGTGAAAACGAACGCCAGCGTCAGTATGATCAATACCTCGCCAAAGACGAGGAAGGAAATCTCTATGTAGTCACGGAACTGATGGACGGGGAAACCTACGAATCCCGCCTCCGCAAGTTCGACAGCCCCTGGTACAACACCTACTTTGCCTACGGCTGGGACTATCCTTACAGCTCCTGGTGGAGATGGCGCAACCCCTGGTACAACGACTGGTACTGGCACACCGGCTGGTACGACAGCTGGTACGGATACTACCCTTACTATGGATACTACAACAGCCCTTACTATGCCTGGGGCTGGTATGATCCCTGGTACTGGGGCGCCGGCTACGCAGGCTGGTACGGGATGGACCACTGGTATCATCACAACTATTACTATCCCGGCTATGTCACGCCCGGACCCGGTCCCCGCGGCGGCGGACGCAATGTAGTCTACACACCCCGCAACAACGCTACCGGCAGCGGCATGTACCGCACCACCGGTGCCGGCACGGTCAACGGCAACCGTGGCATGTACACCACCCGCCGCACCAGCTCGGGCGGCAGCGTCAGCACCCGCACCTCCACCGGAACCGTCCGCAGCAGCGGCAGCAGCCGGCCTACCCGTACGGGCAGCAGCGGTGGAAGTTACTCCCGCTCTTCCGGAGGCAGCTATAGCAGTGGCGGCAGCTACAGCAGCGGATCTTCCCGCAGCGGCGGCGGCAGCTACAGCAGCGGTTCCTCCAGCTCCAGCTCCGGCGGCAGCAGCGTCAGCGGTGGCACCCACAGCGGAGGCGGAAGACGATAACGCGCAGTATCCATTCAGTGTATTATTCATCAACCCTTACATTCGACGAAATCGCTATGAAAAAGATAATCACCCTCTTCTTGTCCCTGACGATTGCAGCCGGCCTCTTCGCCCAGACCGCGGACGACGCGCTGACCATCGCACAGGAGCATTTCGAAGGAACCGCCAGGACCATGGCGATGGGCGGCGCCTTCACCGCCTTGGGCGGTGACCTCGGAGCCATCGGCATCAACCCGGCCAGTTCCGGTGTGTTCCGCTGCTCGCAGATCACCTTCTCCCCTTCCTTCACGACCAGCCGGTCGGACGTCGACTATCTGGGCAACCGTACCGGGGACCGGAAAACTGGGATGACCGTCTCGAATTTCGGTACCGTCATCACCTTCGACACCGGCAACTACACCGGCCTGCTCAACTACAATTTCGGCGTCGTCTACAACAAGTCGAACAGTCTCCGCTCCACGATGTATGCGTCCGGAACGACGGCCAACTCCTCGATGCTGAGTTCCATCGCCGCCGGACTGGAAGGCATCGAATGGGAAGACATCGATCTGGAGAAGACCTCCAATCCCTATACCTCCTCGAACGCGTCCTGGCCCGGCATCCTGGCGTGGAACACCTACGTGCTGGCGCCGCTCTCCTTCCTGGGAGGAAAGTATTCCGACGTGACGGACTCCTATATCGCTTCGACGGAAAACTATGACGAGGCTTCCGACGAACTGCGGATCGGCGGTTCGCTCGACCAGCAGTTCAAGCGGAAAACCTACGGCAGCAACGAAGAATACAGCTTCAACTTCGGCGGCAACGTCTCCGACATGTTTTACTTCGGCGTCAACCTCAACTGCCGTGCCGTCAACTACACGGTGGAAGAGTACTACGAGGAAGTGGCCCAGAATCCGGGCCAGTTCGACGACGGCTTCAGCTCGATGGACAACAGTTTCTGGCTCCGTACCCAGGGCTCCGGCGTCAACCTCAAGTTCGGCGCGATCCTGACTCCTTTCAACGGCCTGCGGCTCGGC
>JAFZAF010000166.1 GCA_017548335.1 Bacteroidales bacterium
TCGCTCGCCGCCAATTCGGCGACAGGCACGCTGCGGCAGGTGCGATAAGCCATCACGGCTTTCGAATAATCCGGAGAGAAGTAGGTGGATGGCAGCGGGCTGGACATCGTCAGTTTCTCGATTTCGGGCGCCGGGTGACGGAAACCGTCAGCCATGACCCCGGTGCTGCCGATCAGGAGAAAGGCAGTCAGCAAAGTGAACAGTCTTTTCATATCAGGTTGTAATAATGATTGCTATTGCAGGAAATAATTCCGTTCGGCCGTTGCGTCAGGAATGACGATCTGATACGTCTTTCCCTTGGCGGCGACCAGTTTCGTGTCGCGGAGCCAGGGATTGGCACGGCGCAGCTGGGCGTAACTGACGCCATACTTGCCGGCGAATTCGGCCAGGTCGTCGATGGATTCACTCACCGATACGGTGCGTTTGGGCGGGATATAAGGATAAAGCTCGTCCGGTTCCAATTCAAATCCAAACAGCGAAGGATCTTCGAACAGCATCTTGGCCACCAGGATGCGGAACATGTACCGGGAAGTTTCCTCCACCAGATACAGATCCAGGGCCTTTGACTGCCGCTGGACTTCACGCCTGCGGGTAATGCCGTTGATGCCGCCGTTGTAGCTGGCCGCCACGGTCATCCAGTCACCGAACTTGGCGTATGCCTTTTTCAGATACTTGCAGGCGGCTTCCGTCTCTTTCTGGAGATGGAAGCGCTCGTCGACAGTTGCCGAAACCTCAAGGCCGTACTCCTTCCCCACTTCCCGCATGAACTGCCAAAGACCGGCAGCACCGGATACGGAAACCGCCGTCTCACTGAGATTGCTTTCGATGGCCATCAAGTATTTGAGGTCGTCCGGGACGCCGTATTTTTCCAGCAACGGCTCGATCTGGGGGAAAATCCGTGCCGAGCGCTTGAGCATCAGCAGGGAGTTGGTATGGCTATAGGTAAAGGCAATCAATTCCCGGTCCATCCTTTCCCGCAAGTCCACCCGGTCGAAACGGATGGTATCGCCGGCAAAGACGACCCAGTCTGGAATCCGGGGCGGACGGACGGGGTCGCGGACAATCGTCCGCTCGATCACCACAACGGAATCCGCTGAACCGGACACCCGTGCGCCGGACTGAGCCAGGCAAACGGCTGGACGCGTTTCCCAAAACAGATACCCTACGGCACCGAACAGCAGGATAAACAGGAGGACGGAAACGGCACGTTTCATTGCTGGTCGTAAATCTCGAATCTGGAATTCTTCGATTTGAACTCCGGTACGATCTCTTTCATGCGCATAACCATTTCCGGGATGCGGACCTGGCGGGAGAGAACCTCCAGTTCATCGGAGAAACGGCAGGCATCGGCATATTCATACTGCCGGACGTGGGCGATCCGGATACGGTCGTGCGAGGTAGGATCGGTGTTCTCTTTTTCGGAAAGCACTTCCTCATAGAGTTTTTCACCGGGACGGAGACCGGAATAAACGATTTTGATATCCTTGTCGGGCTCGAATCCGGCCAGTTCGATCATCCGCCTTGCCAGGTGGTCGATCTTGACAGGTTCGCCCATGTCGAAAACGAAGATATCTTTCCCTTCCGACAAGGTCGCTGCCTCCAACACCAGCCGGCACGCTTCCGGGATTGTCATGAAGAAGCGGGTGATTTCAGGATGGGTGACAGTCACCGGGCCACCATTTTCGATTTGCTCCCGGAAACGAGGAATCACCGATCCGTTGGAACCGAGCACGTTGCCGAAACGGGTCGTCACGAACTTGGTCTTTTCGTTGTTGATCGACTGGACATAGATTTCCGCCAGCCGCTTGGTGCAGCCCATGATGTTCGTCGGGTTGACAGCCTTGTCAGTCGAAATCATGACCATCATTTCCACCCCGTACTCGATGCACTTGTCCGCCACGTTGCGGGAACCGATCACGTTGACCAGCACAGCCTCGCAGGGGTTGTCTTCCATCAGCGGCACATGCTTGTAGGCGGCGGCATGAAAGACGACCTGCGGATGCCAGGTACGGAACACGTAGTCAAGCCGCTCCTTCTGCCGGACATCGCCGATAACAGGCACGAAATTGAGATTCTTGTATTTGTCTTCCAATTCCAGGCGGATGTTATGCATCGGCGTCTCGGCATTGTCATACAAAATCAGTTTCTTGACGCCGAGCGTCGCCAACTGCCGGCAGATTTCGGAACCGATGGAACCGGCAGCCCCCGTCACCATCACCACTTTCCCGGAAAAGCGCTTCAGGATCTTGTCCATCGAGATGGAAATCTCGTCCCGGCCGAGCAGGTCTTCGACCTTCACGTTGCGGACACCCTGGGTAGCCACGTTCACATAATCGTCGATGGAAGGGGCGATCAACAGCCTGAGTTTGTTTTCGACGGCTGCCGAAACCAGTCCGTGGGCTTCGCCCCGGATATCTTCCTCACGGGCGAAGATGATGCCGCCGATCCCGTATTTCTTGGCGATCCGGGACAGGCTCTCCGCATTTTCAAACATGAAAACCGGAAGGTTGTGGGTCGTCAGGTGCTCTTCGGAATGGATGTCCGTAAGATAGCCGACAACATCGTAATGCTTGGAACTGCGGAGCCGGGTCTGCAGGGCGATGGATTTCTCCCCTGTTCCGAAGACCAACACACGAATCAACTCGTTCTTGCGGAAACGGAACCGGCGCTGCAATTCTTCATAAGTGCGAATCATCACCACGCGGGCGAAAATCAGCAGGAAGATGCACAGGATACAGTATACAACCAGCACCAGCCAGGTATTGGGATGCCAAAGGCCCGTCAGCGCCAGGACAATTCCGTCCAGGATCGTGGCGCAGAGCACGGCCAGGCAGAAACGGAAAATGTCGGCCATCGAAGAGTGGCGGATGATGATGCGGTAGCTCTTGAACAGCCAGAACATGACGGCGGCGGAAATCGTGGAAGCCACGAGCCAGACCCAGACGAACCGGTTCCAATAGGCCATGGTAGCGAGGCCGCTGGCCTCCGAAACGAGATAATGGACGCCGAAAATGACCAGCAAGGCCGCAAGGAAAGAGAGCATCACATCCAATGCGAAAATGAGCCCTGTGCTGACATATCGGGAGAATACTTTGTCAAACAGCTTCTTGAGGGGATTTCCCATATGTTGTATATTTCAGTTCAGGTTAATATTATCGTTCCTGTCAAAAGACAGAAACCCATGCAAATTTAATAAATATATCAATATGCACCCCCTCCCCTCGGATATTTTTTAAAAATGCTTAAATTTGCAGCCCAAATCAAATTTGTGATGGCAGAAAACAATTTGCTCGAAAAACTGGACGGTCTCAAGGCGAAATATGAGAGCATCGGTGCCCAGCTCGGAGATCCCGAGGTGATTGCCGATATGAAGCGTTATGTCCAGCTCAACAAGGACTACAAAGAACTGGAACCGATCATCGTAGCTGGAAACCGCTACCGCAAAATGGTCAGCGACCTGGCCGACGCCAAGAATATCCTGCTCAACGAGAAGGACGAGGATCTTCGGGAGATGGCCAAGGAAGAGGCAACCGCCTTGGAAGAAGAACTTCCCAAGATGGAGGAGGAAATCCGCATCCTGCTCATTCCGGCCGATCCGCAGGACAGCAAGAATGCCATCCTCGAAATCCGCGGCGGTACAGGCGGCGACGAAGCAGCCATTTTCGCAGGCGACCTGTTCCGGATGTACACCAAATATTTTGAGCGCAAAGGCTGGAAGTGCGAGGTGACCAACGTGAGCGAAGGCGCCGCCGGCGGCTATAAGGAAATCGTCTGCAAGGTATCGGGTGAAAAGGTTTACGGCACCTTGAAATACGAGAGTGGCGTGCACCGCGTACAGCGCGTCCCCCAGACGGAAACACAGGGCCGCGTCCATACTTCCGCCGCTTCGGTGGCGGTATTGCCGGAAGCTGACGAGTTCGACGTGGAAATCGACATGAAAGACGTACGCAAAGATCTCTTCTGCTCCTCCGGCCCCGGCGGCCAGGGGGTCAACACCACCTACTCCGCCGTCCGCCTGACGCACATCCCCTCCGGCATCGTGGTCCAGTGCCAGGACGAACGCTCACAGCTCAAGAATCTCGACAAGGCATTGGCCGAGCTCCGCACCCGCCTGTATAATCTCGAATACGAGAAATACCTCAACGACATCACCGCCAAGCGAAAGACGATGGTCTCCACCGGCGACCGCTCCGCGAAGATTCGCACCTACAACTATCCGCAGTCCCGCGTCACCGACCACCGCATCGGCTACACGATGTACAACCTCCCCGTCTTCATGGACGGCGATATCCAGGAAGTCATCGACCAGCTCCAGATCGCCGAAAACGCCGAACGCCTCAAAGCCGCCGGCGAGTAAAGACCGTCATGCCCGGTCGGAGCCGGGCATCTATCAATAGGTTACACCATATGATAGTGAGGGCCGAA
>JAFZAF010000167.1 GCA_017548335.1 Bacteroidales bacterium
GAAAAGCCGCTCCGAAGGGATTCGGGGCGGTTTTCTTTTGGGGTGTTGATAAATTGGTGGAAAAATTTGGAAATATTTGTAAGAATGTGGAAAATTATTTATACCTTTGCTCCACACATCACTAAACGCATATAGAATTTGATGGCGAAGTTTATCGGATGCTACAAGGCAAAGGTCGACGACAAGGGAAGACTCATCTTCCCTTCCGCCTTCAAATCCAGTATGGGCGAGGGTGCAAGCCTTCGCTTCGTAGTCAAGAAGTCTCTCTTCGCAGATTGCCTCGAAATGTACGCCTACGACCAATGGGAGCAGGATTCCGACGCCGTGAAAAGCCGCCTGAACTTTTTCAACAAGGATCACGCGGCCTTCTGGCGCGAATACATGAGAGGCACTGCGGACGTAGAGCCTGACAGCAAGCTGGGACGGATGATGATTCCCAAGGCGCTGCTCGAAGAAGCGGGCATCGGCAAGGAAGTCGTCTTCGCCGGCAACAACCACCTGATCGAGATTTGGGACAAGGAGAAGTATGAGGCGCAGGCGATGAAGAGTGAAGACTTCGTCGCACTCGCCGAAAAGATTCTCGGATAGCGGAGGAGTTGCCCCCATGTCTGCTTATCACACGCCTGTCTTGCTCCACGAGAGCATCGCAGCGCTTTCCATCCGCCGGGACGGCGTATATGTAGATGCAACGTTCGGCGGCGGCGGCCACAGTCGGGAGATTCTGCGCCACCTGGGACCGGAAGGCCGGCTGATTGTCTTCGACAAAGACGAAGAAGCGCTGGCCAACGCACCCGAAGATGAGCGGCTGACCCTCGTGCACAATGATTTCCGGTTCGTGCACCATTTCGTCCGTTACTACGGACACGATGCCGTGGACGGCATCCTGGCGGACCTGGGAGTTTCCTCCCACCAGTTCGACACCGAGGAAAGGGGTTTCTCCTTCCGGTTCGAGAATGCGCCGCTGGACATGCGGATGAACGTACGCGCTTCGAGAAGCGCAGCGGATATAGTAAATAGTTATAGTGGGGAAGATCTGGAACGGATCTTCAGACTTTACGGCGAGGTGGAGAATAGCAGGCGGCTGGCGGAACTGATTGTTTCGAGCCGGGAGAGAAGGCCGTTGGAGACCACGGAAGATTTAGGCAGAGCGATTGCACCTGTTCTGCCTAAATTTTTGGAGCATAAATATTTGGCAAAAGTATACCAGGCTCTTCGGATCGAAGTCAATGGCGAGATGACTTCTCTGGAGGGGTTTATGAAAGGAGCCATCCGATCCCTCGGGCAAGGAGGGAGGCTGGCCATCATAACGTACCATTCTCTGGAGGACCGCATCGTCAAGAACGCAATCCGCGAGGGCTGTCAGCAAGGAATGCTGCAGCGTGTGGCCAAGAAGCCGATTCTTCCGTCCGAGGAAGAAATTGCTGCCAACACACGCGCGCGCAGTGCCAAGCTGAGGGTAGCCGGAAAGCAATGAGACGAGCATGAGCGGCAAAATCAAGCACATACTGGACAAACTGATCAGCTACCTGAGCGGTGACAAGTTGATCGAGTGGGGCGTAGACCGCCAGCTCGGTTTCATCTTCTACATTTTTGCCATCGTCTGCATCTCCATCGGCTGGAGCCTGCTCGTGGAGCAGAGCCTGGTCAAGGTGCAGAAGAACGAGCGGGAGCTGCAGGAACTGCGAATCAGCTACCAGCAGCGTACCCTCGACCTGGTGGGAATGAACAACCGGACCAAGATCGACGGCATGCTGAAGGCCTGCGACTCGAAGTTGCACGCGCCGCAGGACCCGCCGCGACGAATCGTCCTTGACAAGTAAACGGTATGCAGGTAAACATCCGGAAAGTCGGTATCTTCTACATCGGTTTCGTGCTGCTCGGCCTGCTCGCGATCGGACAGATCGTGAACCTGCAGTTCATCCACAAACCGGGCCGGAGCTACTCCAAGAAGACCACCCGCGACGATGTCCTCCCCTGCACCCGCGGCAGCATCCTGGCCGACGACGGCCGCTACCTGGCCTTCTCCATTCCGGAATACCGCATGGGCATGGACTGCGTCCAGCCCGATTCGGCCGTCTTTGCCCAGGGCATCGACTCGCTAGCCATCTGCCTGGCCAACTTCTACAAAGACAAGAAGGCCGCCCAATACAAAAAGGAACTCGTCGACCGCCGGAAGGAAGGACTTAGTGGTGGACGCCGCTACCTCTACCTAAACCGCAAGCTCCTCACCTATCAGGAGATGAAAGAAGTCTCCAGCTTCCCCATCCTGCGCGAAGGCCGCGCCCGGGGAGGCCGCGACGAGGTGAAAGTGGACCACCGGACCTACCCCTACGGCCGCCTCGGCTTCCGCACGCTCGGCTACATCAAGGACCAGAGCGAAATCCCCGTCATCGGCATCGAGGGCAGCTGCGACTCGATCCTGCGGGGCACCGACGGCTTGCAGCCCATGCGCCTGACGGAAGGACGCAACTGGATCGTGGACACCGACAAGGAAACCCTCCAGCCCATCGACGGCATGGACGTGCAGCTCACCCTCGACATTGACATGCAGGACTTCGCGCAGAACGCCCTGATCAGCGTCCTGAGCAAGACCAACGAGGTCCATGCCGGCACCGTCGTGGTCATGGAAGTGGCCACCGGCGAAATCAAGGCGATGGTCAATCTCGAGAAAGACGGCAAAGGCGGCTTCGACGAAACCTACAACTACGCCATCGGTCGCAAGGGCGAGCCTGGCTCCGTCTTCAAGGGCGCAACACTTACCACGCTGCTCGAAGACAAGAAAGTGACGCTCGACACCGAGATTCCCGCCACAGTCACCTGGAACTACGGCGGCGGCAAGCCGTTCGTGGACCACTACCTCGACCGCTACAGCACCATCTCGGTCAAGCGGGGCTATGAAATATCCTCGAACAACGTGTTCCGCATCCTGGCCGCCAAATACTACGGCGGCAATCCCAAGGAATTCCTCGACAAACTCACCAACGAACGGCGCATCACGCACGATTTCCCCTTCGACCTGGGCGGTATGGCCAAGGCCAATCTGAAGGATCCCGACGACAACACGGGGCGCGGCGCCTGGAACATGAAAGACCTGCCGCAGATTGCCATGGGCTACACGGTGGAAATCACCCCGCTCCATACCCTCAACTTCTACAACGCCATCGCCAACGAAGGCGAGATGATGCGCCCGCACCTGGTGAAGAACTACCAAAAGGACGGACAGATCATCAGGGAGTTCAAGCCGGAAAAACTCGGAACCGTCTGCAGCAAGGAGACGGCGCACGAAGTCTGGAAAGCCATGCGCGGCGTGGTCGAGTCGGAAGGCGGCACGGGCTACCGTGTCTTCAAGGGTTGCCCGGTACCCGTAGCCGGCAAGACGGGTACGGCCCGCATCGTCTTCCCCAACACCGGCCGCTACGAAGACCGCGCCGGGCACAAGATGCACCAGGCTACCTTCGTGGGCTTCTTCCCTTCCGACGCACCGAAGTATTCGATGATCGCCGTGGTCTATTCCGAACCGACCTTCGGCAACTTTTACGGCGCAACCTGGTGCGGACCGGTCTTCCGCCAGGTGGCCGAACAGATCTATGCCTCGTCCATTGACTGGCAGGAGCCGCTTGCCAAAACGGGCTCGCTGCCCCAAGGCGACGACTACTTAATGCTGCAGGGACGGGAAGACATCCAGAAAGGACTGGTGCCAAACGTCAAGGGGCTGGGGCTCCGCGAAGCGGTAGCTCTGCTCGAGAAGGCGGGCTACACCGTTTCCTTCGAAGGTCACGGCATCGTGGCGGGACAGGTTCCCGCCGCCGGCGACTCGGTCCGCACCGACAAAATCTCCCTCACCCTCAAAGAACAGTACAAAGATGAAACTCAATAGCATACTCCAGGGCATCGCGCCCGTGGCCGTCACGGGCGACACCAGTTGCGATATCCGGCAGCTAACCTTCGATTCGCGCACTTGCCAGCCGGGATCGCTGTTCATCGCCGTTCCCGGCACCGCCGTGGACGGTCATGCGTTCATCGGCAAAGCGGTCGCTGCAGGGGCTACGGCCGTCATCTACCAAAACGACACGCCCGGCCTCGAAAGCTTTGAAGGCGTGACGCTCGTCAAGGTAAACGACAGCCGCCGCGCCCTCGCCCTGGCCGCCGACAACTGGTACGGCCATCCGTCGGGCAAACTCAACCTGGTGGGCATCACGGGCACCAACGGAAAAACCACTACGGTCACCCTGCTCTACAACCTGTTCACCAGCCTGGGCTGGAGCTGCGGCCTGCTCTCCACCATCGCCAACTACATCGACGGCGAACGGCTGGAAGCCACCCATACAACCCCCGACCCCATCGAACTCAACAGGCTGCTGAACCAGATGGTCGAAAAAGGATGCAACTACTGCTTCATGGAAGTGAGCTCCCATTCAATCGACCAGGAAAGGATTGCCGGACTGGAGTTCAAGGTAGCCATCTTCTCCAACCTGACGCACGACCATCTCGACTACCATAAGACCTTCGCGGCCTACCGCGACTGCAAGAAACGCTTCTTCGACCAGCTGCCCGCCGGCGCCTTCGCCCTGACCAACATCGATGACCGCAACGGCGAAGTGATGGTGCAGAATACCCGCGCACAGATTCGCACCTACGCCTGCAAGCGCATGGCCGACTTCCGCTGCAAGATCATCGAAGAGAGTCTGGAAGGCATGCTGGTGAGCCTCGACGGCACCCAGGTCTGGACCCGCTTCATCGGCGCACACAACGCATATAACCTGCTGGCGGTCTATTCGACGGCCGTGCTGCTCGGAGCAAAGCCGGAAGAAGTGCTTGTCAAGATGAGCGCGCTCGGCCCGGTGGCCGGCCGGCTCGACTTCCTGCGCGGCGGCAATGACCTGACGGCGGTAGTGGACTATTCCCATACCCCGGATGCCCTCGAAAATGCGCTCCGTACGCTCCGCGAAACGGCGCACGACCGCACGCTGGTCTGCGTCTTCGGTTGCGGCGGCAACCGCGACCGGACCAAGCGCCCCGAAATGGGCGTCATCGCTGCAAAATATGCCGACCGTGTGGTCGTGACCTCCGACAACCCGCGCCACGAAGACCCCGAAGGGATCATCCGGGAAATCCGCGCCGGCATGGACACGGCTGCCCGCGCCAAGAGCCTCTTCCTCACCGACCGGCGCGAAGCCATTCGGACCGCGCTGATGACCGCCCCTCAGGGCGCTGTTATCCTGGTAGCCGGCAAGGGACATGAAGACTACCAGATCATCGGCGACACCAAAATACACTTCGACGACAAGGAAGTGATTGCCGAGACTTTTGAAGAAATGAAGTAACCTGAACCACACATGCTATACCACCTCTTTGAATATCTGAACAACGCAGGATTCGACTTCCCGGGAGCCGGCCTGATGCATTACATCTCCTTCCGGGCGGTCTGCTGCAGCATCCTGGCCATTTTCACTTCCATGTGGGTGGGCAAGCGGATCATCGCCAAACTGCAGAAGAAGCAGATCGGCGAGACCATCCGCGACCTGGGCCTGGAAGGCCAGCTGCAGAAGAAAGGCACGCCGACCATGGGCGGCATCATCATCCTGATCTCGATCCTGGTCCCGATCCTCCTCTTCGGCAATCTGACCAACACCAACATCCTGCTGCTGATCCTGACGACGGTATGGCTCGGGGCGCTGGGTTTCATCGACGATTATATCAAGGTATTCAAGCATAACAAAGAAGGCCTCAACGGACGCTACAAAATCGTCGGACAAGTGCTGCTTGGCCTCATCGTGGGCCTCACGCTCTACTTCACCGCGGAACAGGGCGTCAGCTACAGCCGCACCACGATCCCCTTCTTCAAGGGCAACGAGTTCGACTACAAATGGCTCATCCCCTTCAACGGACAGTTTGTCCGAGCCCTGCAGGGCGGCCTCTACGTATTGGTCATCACCTTCATCATCACCGCCTGCTCGAACGGCACCAACCTGACCGACGGTATGGACGGCCTGGCAGCCGGCGTCTCGGCCATCGTCGGCGCGACGCTCGGCGTGCTGGCCTACCTCTCCGGCCACGTCGGCTTTGCCGAATACCTGAATATCATGTACCTGCCGAATATCGGCGAAGTCACGGTGTATGTGTGCTGCTTCGTGGGCGCGTTGCTGGGCTTCCTGTGGTACAATTCCTTCCCGGCCCAGGTCTTCATGGGCGATACGGGTTCCCTGGCGCTGGGCGGCATCATCGGCGTGCTGGCCATCATCATCCGCAAGGAGCTCTTGCTCCCGATCCTGTGCGGCGTCTTCTTGATGGAGAGCCTCTCTGTCATCATCCAGCGCTATTACTTTAAATATACCAAGAAGAAAACCGGAACGGGCGTGCGCGTCTTCCGCATGTCGCCCCTCCACCACCATTACCAAAAGGAGAATCCCGATGCGCTGATCCAGAAGCCGCACCAGATCCATCCCGAAAACAAGATCGTCGTTCGGTTCTGGATCGTATCCATCATCCTGGCGGTCATTACCATCGTAACCTTGAAAATCCGATAAACATGAAGAAAGCAGTCATCCTCGGCGGCGGTGAGAGCGGCGTGGGCGCCGCAGTCCTGGCAAAAGTCCAGCACTTCGACACCTTCCTGTCGGACAGCGGCACACTGAAAGACCTTTACCGCAGCGAACTGCAGAAATGGGAGATTCCCTACGAAGAAGGCGGGCACAGCGTCGACAAGATCCTCGCGGCCGACCTCGTCATCAAAAGCCCCGGCATCCCGGAGACCGCTCCGCTCATCGTCAAGCTGCATGAGCAGGGAACGCCCGTCATTTCCGAGATAGAATTCGCCGGCTATTACGACAAAGCAAAGAAGATCTGCATCACGGGCAGCAATGGAAAAACCACGACCACTTCGCTGATCTATTTCCTGCTCCAGAATGCAGGGCTCAACGTCGGACTGGGCGGCAACATCGGCAAGAGCTACGCCATGCAGGTGGCCACTGAGCAGCATGATATCTACGTGCTCGAAATCAGTAGTTTCCAGCTTGACGGCATGTACGACTTCAAGGCCGACATCGCCGTGCTGATGAACATCACGCCCGACCACCTCGACCGCTACGACCACTGTTTCCAGAACTATATCAACGCAAAGTTCCGCATCACCCGCAACATGCGTCCGGAAGACTGTTTCATCTTCTGCAACGACGACGAGGTGACCATCGGGGAACTCAACAAAATCGTGGTCCAGGCCAAAAAGTTGCCGTTCACCCAGAACGGCACCCTGGAGGAAGGCGCCTGGCTCGAAGACGACACGATGCGCGTGCGCTACGAAGGCGATGAATTCGACATCCTGGTGCAGGACCTCGCCCTGGAAGGCCGGCACAATGTGTACAACTCGATGGCCGCGGCCATCACCGGCAAGATCATGCACGTGACCAACGACACCATCCGCAAGTCGCTGACCACCTTCGAAGGTGTGGAGCACCGCATGGAGAAAGTGATGACCGTCGGCGGCGTCCTCTATATCAACGACTCGAAGGCGACCAACGTCAATTCGACATGGTATGCTCTCGAAAGCATGACAACGCCCGTCGTCCTGATCCTCGGCGGCACGGACAAAGGCAACGATTACGAGCCGATCGCGGAGCTGGTCCGCGAGAAAGTCAAGGCCATCGTCTGCATGGGCGTCGACAACAAGAAGATCCACGATTTCTTCGGCGGCATCGTGCCGGTCATTTACGACACCCTGTCGGCCGAAGCTTGTGTCAACAAATGCGCGGAACTGGCGGTGCCGGGCGACACCGTGCTGCTGAGCCCCTGCTGTGCCAGTTTCGACCTGTTCAAGAATTATGAAGACCGCGGTCGCCAGTTCAAGGAGGCCGTCCGCAAACTGTAGGCTATGAAGGCTTTCTGGAAGCTCAAGGGAGACAAGGTCATCTGGATCATCGTCGTGCTGTTCGCGATGATCTCGATCGCTGCCGTCTTCTCGTCCAGCAGCTTCCTGGCCTCTTCGCGGGGCATCAGCAAGGTCGCTATCTTCATGGAGCAGACCAAATCGGTGCTCATGGGCTTCGTAGCGCTGCTGCTTTGCTACCTGATCCCCCTGCGCTTCTACCGTACCTTCTCGTTCGTCATTTTCGGCATCTCGCTCCTGATGCTCCTGATGCTCTTCGTCCCGGGCCTGCGGGCCGAGATCAACGGTGCCGTGCGCGGTATCAAGATCGGCGGCCACACCATCCAGGTGTTCGAGTTCGCCAAGATCGGTGTCATCCTCTACCTGGCCAAGGCACTGGAGTTGTGGGGCGAAGACCTCGACGACTTCAAGCAGTTCGCCCTCAAGATCATCCTGCCGGTCGGCGCCGTCTGCCTGCTCATCATGCAGAATAGTTTCTCTTCGGCCCTGCTGATCGCCATCATCAGTTTCCTGATCCTCTTTTTCCTCGACGTCAGCTGGAAGAACCTGGCCATCACCGTCGGCATCGTAGCGGTGGCTGTCCTGTTGATGTTCGGTGTCTATCACGCCTTCTTCGCCGGGAAGCCCGAGCGGCAGAAATCCGCCGTAGGCAAGGTCTTCAACCGCTTCGGCACCGTGGAAAGCCGTCTGACCGCCCATTTCGACAAGGAAGAGGAAGAAGAAAGCCTGGAAGGACTCTCCCGCACGGAAATCCAGCAGCGAAAAGACAAGGACCGCCAGAGCGAAAATGCCAAGGTGGCTATCTCGGAAGGCGGCATTTTCGGCAAGGGACCGGGCAAGAGCACCCAGCGGTATTCGCTCTCCATGGCCTTCTCCGATTTCATCTATGCCTTCATCGTGGAAGAATACGGCCTGCTCGGCGGATCGGTCGTCATTCTGCTGTACCTCATCTTCCTGTTCCGCTGCATCCGGCTCTGCCAGCGTTGCAAGGCGACCTACTCGAGCGTTCTGATCGCAGGTCTCTCCTTCCTCATCGCCACGCAGGCCTTCCTGCATATCTTGGTCAATGTCCGCCTCTTCCCCATCACCGGCCATACGCTCCCGCTCATCAGCCACGGCGGCACGGCCTATCTGGTGCTCTGCGGCGCCTTCGGCATGATCCTTTCGGTCAACCGGCAGCTCGACAAGCAGGACGAGCAGGAGCGGAAGCAACGTGAAGCGGCAGCCGCCCAACTCACGGAAGAATACAATCCCGACACTACCAGTACGACCGACAATACCGAAATAAGTTATACCACCCATGAATAATCCTCGCATCATCATCAGCGGCGGCGGCACCGGCGGACACATCTTCCCCGCCCTGTCGATTGCCAACTCCCTCAAGGAGCTTTGCCCCGAAGCGGAGATTCTCTTTGTAGGAGCGGAAGGAAAGATGGAGATGGAGCGCGTGCCGGCAGCGGGCTATAAGATTATCGGCCTGCCTGTCGCCGGACTCCAGCGCTCGCTTTCGCCCAAAAACCTCGCACTCCCCTTCAAAGTCCTGAAGAGCGTGCGCAAGGCGGGCGACATCTTGAAGGAGTTCAAGCCCGACGTGGCGGTGGGCGTCGGCGGCTACGCCAGCGGTCCGCTGCTCTGGAGCGCCTCGCACAAGGGAATCCCGTGCCTCCTCCAGGAGCAGAATTCCTTCGCCGGCCTGACCAACAAGCTCCTCGCCAAGCGCGCCGCCTGCATCTGCACGGCTTACGAAGGCATGGAGCGTTTCTTCCCCGCCGACCGCATCATCCTGACAGGCAATCCCATCCGCAAGGAGATCGCCCCAGCCACCAGGGAACAGCGCGAGGAGGGCTACAAGTTCTACGGCCTCGATCCCGACAAGAAGACGCTCTTCGTGGTCGGTGGCAGCCTGGGCTGCGGCACCCTGAACCGCGTCATGCGCGACTGGGTGGAACACCGGGCCGCGCAGGCGGACTACCAAGTCATCTGGCAGTGTGGCAAGTATTATAAAGAAGGTGTGGATGCCTTCATGGCCGGACGAACCGTTCCGAACCTCTTCTACACGGATTTCATCAAGCGGATGGACCTGGCCTACGCCGTGGCCGACCTGCTCGTTTCTCGGGCGGGCGCCGGTACGATTTCCGAACTTTGCGTGGCGGGAAAAGCCACGATTTTCGTACCTTCGCCTAATGTGGCGGAGGATCACCAGACCCATAACGCCATGGCCCTTGTAGAAAAGGACGCGGCGCTGATGGTCAAGGACGCCGAAGCCGACGCCAAGCTGCTCGACAAGGTGGAAGGGCTGCTGGCCGACGAGGCCCGGCTGGCCGATCTGGAAAAGAACATCTTGAAGCTGGGCCGCAAGGACGCTTCGGAAGTAATTGCACGAGAAGTACTGAAACTGGTCAGGAAATGACAGACTATACGCACTACTATTTTATCGGGATCGGAGGCATCGGGATGAGTGCCATCGCCCGATATTTCAACCACCGGGGGTTTGCCGTGTCGGGCTATGACCGTACCCCTTCCTCCTTGACCCATGCGCTGGAGCAGGAAGGCATCGCCGTCCACTATGACGACGATCCCGGCGCCATCCCGCAGGACATCGCCCACACCTTTGTCATCTATACGCCCGCCATCCCGGAAGACCTGGGCGAGATGCAGTTTGTCCGCTCGCATGGCTACACGCTGTGCAAACGCTCGAAAGCCCTGGGTGAAATCACCCGCGGGCAGGAATGCCTCGCCATTTCGGGCACCCACGGCAAAACCACAACCAGCACCCTGCTGGCCCACATCCTGGCCAGTTCCGGAGAGGGATGCAACGCCTTTTTGGGCGGCATTTCCAAGAATTATAATTCCAATCTGCTGCTGAGCGAACGACGGCTCGTCGTGGCTGAAGCCGACGAGTTCGACCGCTCTTTCCTGCAACTGCATCCTCATATCGCCGTCGTTACGGCCACCGATGCCGACCATCTCGACATCTACAACGACCATTCGCATGTGGTCGAAGCCTTCGGCCAGTTTACCGCGCAAGTGGATGCCGATGGCGCCGTCGTCGTGAAACAGGGCGTCGAGGTGCCGCTTGAAAACACGGCGGCCAAAGTCCTGCGCTACGCGTACGACACCCCGTGCGACTTCTACGCTTCAGACATCCAGCCGCTGGAACACGGCCGCTTCGACTTCACCCTCAACCATCCGGGCGGAAGCATCGAGCATTGCACTGTCGGCATACCGGGC
>JAFZAF010000168.1 GCA_017548335.1 Bacteroidales bacterium
GACCGTGCGGTTGTAGAGCTTGTCGCAGTAGGCCTGGTCGGGGGTGACGACCTTATCCAGGTCCCACGTCCAGTTGTTGCTGTCCTCGCTCAGGGGGTGGCGCTGTTCGTAGAGTTCCTGCGGATCCAGACCCTCCCACCAGGTTCCCTTGCCGTCTTCCTTCGTGAGGACGCCGTCATACGGGACGCCGGCCAGCGGGCCCTTGCTGTCGGAATGGCGGGAAGGCTCGTACCAGCTCCAGGCATGGGCCGCATGCACGCTCACGCCCAGCCGGAGGCCGTACTTGCGGCACGCTTCGGCCCAGCCGCCCACGATGTCCTTCTTCGGGCCCACGTCGACGGAATTCCACTCCTGGTACTTGCTGTCGTACAGGTCGAAGTTGTCGTGGTGGTTCGCCAGCGTCATGAAGTACTTCGCGCCGGTCTCCTTGTACAGCTTGATGAGGGCGTCCGGATCCCAGTTCTCCGCCTTCCACTCGTGGATCCAGTCCTTGAATCCGAAGCGGGACGGATGGTCGCGGGTATCGATAGTATAGCGGTAAGGACCCCACTTTTCATCGTACATGTTACGGGCGAACCAGTCGCCGTCTTCAGGCTGGCACTGCGGCCCCCAGTGGGCCCAGATGCCGAATTTCGCATCGCGGAACCACTCCGGGCACGTCCATCCGGACAGGCTTTCGACCGTGGCTTCGTACGGCCCGTCGCCGATGGGTTCGAGGGCGGTGTTCACCCGGACTTTGAATTCAGGATTGGGATCCGCCGTGCGGTCCTGGGCCGCGGCCGTGACGGCCACAAGCAGGAAGAGAGAGGTAATCAGTTTGTATTGCATAAGGCGAAGATAATGATTCTGTTTTAATTCCATCTCAAGAAGAACGTGAGATGGTAGGGTTTGTTACCGTCGATGGTGTATTGGGGCAGGGTGCGCTGCCCCCAGGTGTCGACACCGCCCACGCCGTGGATGTTCAGGTCGATGTTGAGGTTGACGAAACGGCCGCGCCGGATTTCGTGGGGATGGGCAGCCTGTTCCAGATCTTCCTCGCCGTAATCCCAGGCACGGATGCAAAGGGGTTGGGCTCCGTCGATGCGGAGCGTCTCCTTTCCGTTCGCGATCGTAAACCAGCGGACGTCACAGCGGTTGCCGTTATCCTGCGGATGGATGTATTCCGTTTCGAATTCGGAGAGCGGCATCCGATAGCGTCCCAGGAAAGCGCCGCGCTTGCGGTCGGGATAGTTCTCCCAAGGCCCGCGGCCATAATAGTCGATGGCGGTGAAATCGGCGGGCAGCCGCATCCGCATGCCGAACTTGGGCATCACGGGCTTGTCGGAACCGGTAGAAAGATAGTCCATATCAACCCGGATACAGCGGTCGTCGAGGACGGTGTAGTTCACCGTTACACCCTCGACGGCCTCCTTCCATACCGCGGTGCGCTGGGCGAATCGGGCGGCGTGCTGATTGTCGTTCTCGGGCTTCCAGAAATAGGGTTCGAGGGGCGCCTGAAGCATTTCACGGCCATCGACAACCCAGGAAGTGAGGGCGTTTCCGTCGATGGTGACGCTCTCGGCGGAGGCTCCGACAGCGGGAGCGTCGGGGAAGATATAAGGCGTGAGCACAAACTGCTCGCTGGCAACGGCAAAGCCCTTCTTCGCCCAAGGTCTGTCCTCCTTCAGGCGGGCGGCCACGTTCAGCAGGCGCTCTCCGTCGATGGTGACGGTATCCCGCGTAATCTCATATTCGCCGGGATCCGTGAAGCTGTCGCGGTTGATGATGCGGATGTCATCGCCGTCCCGTATGAACTGCAGCGGCTGATAGACGTGCTGCACCTCGTAGTAGTGCGGATGCGGCGTCCGGTCCGGGCCGATGAGGCCGTTGAGGCAGAAGGGGCCGTCGTTCGGCTTGTCGCCGAAATCGCCGCCGTAGGCCCAGTATTCAACGCCGTTGTCTTTCTTCAGAAGCCCCTGGTCCACCCAGTCCCAGATGGCGGCCCCCGCAATGCTCGGATCGGCGTAAATGACATCCCAATACTCTTGGAAGTTACCCACCGAGTTGCCCATCGCGTGGGCATATTCGCGCATGATGAACGGACGGTCGGTGACCCGTTGGGCCGTGGCGGCCAGCCGGGCCGGGGTTAAATAACTGTCGTCATAGACGGCCGAATACCGGCGGTCGGTGTCGCAGAAGGGCAGCGCGAGGGTGTCGCGGGCCACGACGGCATCGTACATCGCCTTCATGTTCGGGCCGACGCCGCCCTCATTTCCCAAACTCCAGAAGATGACGCTCGGGTGGTTCTTGTCGCGTTCGACCAGGCTGACGGCGCGGTCCACATGGGCCTTCTCCCACGCGGGATCCTCGCCCATCACGCGGTTGGCATAGCCGTAACCGTGGCTCTCCTGGTTGGCCTCATCCATCACGTACATCCCCCAGCGGTCGCAGAGTTCGTACAGGTACTCGCGGTCGGGGTAGTGGCTGGTACGCAGGAAGTTGATATGGGCCTGCTTCATCAGGCGGAGGTCCTGCTCGTAAGTGGCGTCGTCCACATACCGGCCCGTGAGCGGATGATGGTCGTGGCGGTTGACGCCGCGCAGTTTCACGGCCCGGCCGTTGATCTTGAAAATCTCACCGTCGCACTCCACCTTCTTCACGCCGAGATGGTAGTCGAAGTGTTCGAAGGTCTTCCCCTTCCGGGTCAATTCGATACTGAACGGATACAGGTTCGGTTTTTCCGCCGACCATAGCAGGGGGTTGTCAATCACATACTCGAGGCGGAAATGCGCCGTGTCACCGGCCGCCAGCGTGATGGACGGATGCCCGATGGTCCGTCCGTCGAGACGGAGGGCGAGATTCAGCTGCTTGACCACTTTCTTGCCAGTGTTGCAAAGGGCGATGTCGGCCGTGACCCGGGCCTGGGAGAAATCGGCATTCGGAACGGCCTGCACCTTGTAATCGGCAATATGGACCAGCGGGCGCACCCATAGCTGCACCTCGCGGAAGATGCCGCTCAGGCGCCACATGTCTTGGCACTCCAGATAGCTGCCGTCGCTCCAGCGGTACACCTCGACGGCGAGTTTGTTCCGACCTTCCCGGAGATAGCGGGTGACGTCGAATTCCGCCGGGGACATCGAATTCTGGCTATACCCAACCTTCTGGCCGTTGATCCACAAATAGAACGCAGAGTGTACGCCTCCGAAGTGCAGGATCAGGTTTTTCGAGAGCATCTCTTTCGTGACATCGACATATGTCACATACGAGCCCACGGGATTGCGATGGTCATAGGCATACCACTCCTTGTCGGGCTCGCCCGTCACACTTGGCCGGTCGCGATGGAAGGGGTACTGCATGTTGACATAGATGGGCATGCCGAATCCCTGCAACTGCCAGTTGCCGGGGACGGTGATGTCATCCCATTGACTCACGTCGTAATCTTCCCGATAGAAGTCCGCGGGGCGGGACTCCGGATCCTTGGACCAGTGGAATGTCCACTGTCCATCCAGCGACATGATTTCCGGGCAGTCCTTCCATTTCGACGGAAGCTGCAGCGTCGCGTGATAGGGCAGTTTGTTGATGCCCAGAACGGCAGGGTTTTCCCAGTCGTGGGGCTGTGCCTGAGCCGTCATCGACAGCAACAGTCCTATAATCGCGAGTTTTCTCATAGAAAAACTTACTGCTGTGAGCAGACCACTTCAAAGTCACTGAAGGCCATACGGTCTCCCTCCGCGAGCTCGTCGGCGTCGAGGCGGAGCATCCTTCCCTGGACGGGGTCGAACTGGACGGTCTGCCAGATGGGGTTGTTGACGATGTTCGAAAATTCTCCGGAAGAGAGCTTCGTCCAGTCGGACCAGTTGGAAGACGCCCAGAGCGTGTAGTGCGTGATGGTGCCCTCCTTCGTGCTCTGCGGCGGCAGGTAGCGGAACGACGTGAAGGTTTGATCCGTGTCCCAGTCGATCAGCATCTGCTTCGGACTGCTGAAGAAGTAGTGGAGGTTGCTGCTGAGTTTCTCTCCGCTGTCGGGAATGTCGGCCGTCAGCTGCGGGGCGAGATACACGGTGGTCTTCTTGATGAGGGGATCACATTTCGCCTCGAGGACGGTGAAGCGCAGGCGGGTGGCTTCGACGGTAGGGAAACAGATGATCCGGCGATGGCCGATGGTGGTGAGGCCGTCGCCCTGCTCGGCCAGTTCATCCTGGAGCGGCACCCATTGGCCGTTCACCTCGGCTTCCAGCGAGAACTTTTTCACGCGCTGGCCGTAGCGGATGTCCTCTTCGGCGACGAAGCGGTTGAAGGCGGTGGGACGCTTGAAAGTGATGACGGTCTCGTTTCCCTTCGTCTTTTTCCGGGCCTTTTTGGCCAGGTCGGTCTTGAATACCTCCCGGATCATCTTGTTGAAGGCGATGCCGCGCAGGCTGTCCGTCGGATGGATACGACCGTTGGGGGCGACAGGGAAATTGAGCAGCAGGCAGGAGTTGCGCCCCACGCTCTTGTAATAGGTGTCCATCAGTTTGGACAGGCTTTTGACATGGTCGTTCTCCGCCTCGTGGTAGAACCAGCCCGGACGGATACTGGTGTTGGTCTCGCCGGGAACCCAGACTTCGCCGTCCTCCAAGCCGTAATGCAATTGCTCGTAAGGGACATCTCCCGTGCGGTTCAGCAGGCTCCAGTTCGTTTCGCCGATACTGCCGCCTTCGGTGCCCACCCAGCGCAGGTCGCCGCGGTCGCCGCCATCGTTCCAGATCAGGCAGTCGGGCTGCAGCTCCCGGATCATGCGGTAGGTCTCGGGCCACTGGTAGTAGGTGGTGCGGTCGATCTTCCTGCGTTCATCGGCCCCGCCATACCAGCCGTCGCCGCCGTTGGCCCCGTCGAACCAGACCTCGAACATATCGCCGTACTCCGTCAGCAACTCGCGGAGCTGGTTGCGGAAATAGGTGACATACTCAGGCTTGCCGTAGTCGGGATGGTTCCGGTCCCAAGGCGAGAGATAGACGGCGAATTTCAAACCCTCTTCGCGACAGGCATCGGCCAGTTCCCGGACCACGTCGCCCTGCCCGTTCTTCCACGGTGAATTCTTCACCGAGTATTCCGTGTACTCGGAAGGCCACATGCAGAAGCCGCAATGATGCTTCGCCGTGAAGATGATCCCCTTCATGCCCGCCTGCTTGCAAACGCGCGCCCACTGGCGGCAGTCCAGGTCGGAGGGGTTGAAGAGTTCCGGGGACTCATTGCCGTATCCCCATTCCTGGTCCGTGTAGGTGTTCAGCGAATAGTGGATGAAGGCATACATCTCCATATCCTGCCATTTCAGCTGGTTCTTTGAGGGCACGGGGCCACAAGGTTTCTTGCACTGCGTGAACAATGCCGCGCAGCAGATCAAAAGGGCGGGAATCAGTCTTTTCATCAATCGTACAGATAAAACATCCTTTCCATCATCTGCCATTTTTCGTCGCTGTGGGCGTCGGCACGGCACCCTTGCAGCTTGGACACGAAGGCTTCCCATTCGGCCTGCCGCGGCAGCGTGGCAAGCTTGTCCATCGCGCCCTTCCAGTCGAAGTCCTCCGGCGCGTCCACAATCATTACAAGGCGTGTCCCGAGGATGTAGATTTCCATTTCAAGGATACCCACGGCCTTGATGCCTTCGCGGATTTCCTTCCATTGGAATTCCTCGGAGTGCCACTTGCGATACTCTTTGATCATTTCGGGGTCGTCCCGTAAATCCAGCGTCTGGACGTATCTCTTCGTCCGGCCCGCGTACGTTTTCTGAATGTATCCGTCCATATTATTTGTCGATGATTAACAGGAAACCACCCCGCGGCTGGCAGTCAATCTTCGCGGGAAGTTTGTCGACGGGACCGATCTTCCATTGACCTGCGCCGTCGTCGGCAAAGAGGGTCGCTTTGCCCTTGCCGATAAAGCCGAGGTCCGTCGCGAGCGTCTGCGGATCGTCCAGGCCGTTGATGCCGGCCACGTACCAGGTGTCGCCGCTGCGGCGGGCCAGTACGGCGCTTTCGCCGGGATAGCCGCTGACGAAGCGGGTTTCATCCCAGGCGACGGGCAGCCGGCCCAGGAAATCCTGCACCTCCTGCGGCTGGGCGAGGAAACTCTCCGGGCGGTCGGCCAGATGCTGCAAGCCGCTTTCGTAGAGCACGGTCAGCGCCAGCTCGTGGGCGTTCGACGTGATGTGCGGATGCTGCGAATCGCTGAAAGCGCAGGGCGTGTAGTCCATCGGGCCGATGACATTTCGCGTATAGGGCAGCGTGGCGTTGTGACAGGCCGCCTTCTTCGTGAAATGAGCCACATTATTGTACCATTCGGCGCCATAGACACCCTCCGTGGAGAGCAGGTTCGGATAGGTGCGCTGCCAGCCGCGGGGGATGGGCGCGCCGTGGAAGTTCACCAGCAGGTGATGGCGGGCGGCGCTCTCAATCAGGTCCTGGCAGTAATCCATGTTGGCCTGGGTGTCCCCGCTGAAGAAGTCGATCTTCACGCCCGCCACGCCGATCTTCTCGCACCAGGCGAACTCCTTCTCCCGGTCCTCAGGCTTGTTCAGGCGGTACTTGGGCCCCGGGGCGCCATCGACCCAGCCGATGGACGAATTGTACCAGATCAGGGGCTTGACACCCCGGGAGAGGGCGTAGGCCACGGCGTCTTCGATGGTTTTGCCCTCGTTGGACGCCACCTTGTCCATCTCGTCCCATTCCGCGTCAATGAGGACGTAGGGGAGGTGGAGCGTGGCGGCCATATCGACATATTTCTTGATGATGTTGTAGTCGTTGGAGCCGTGATTGTTCGCCCAATATATCCAGGAGACCACGCCGGGCTTGATCCAGGCGGTATCTTCCAGCTTGCAGGGCTCGCTGACATCCGTGACCAGGGTGGATTCCACGATATCTCCCAGGCGGCCGATGATGACCACGCGCCACGGCGTATGCCAGTCGCCCGTCAGCAGCAGGTCGTTCTGGTCTTGCGCCACGCGGAACACCTCGCCCTCGTTGAACAGGCTCGACGCGCTTTGGCGACGTTCGATATTGGCCTCGGTGATGAGCGCGAAGATCCCGTCGACCGGCTCCATCAGCAGGGGATAGCCCCAGTGGGTGTTGATGGTGTTGGTGGAGAACATGCTGCCGAATCCGGCCAGCGTCTTTACCTCGGCGGTGGTCGACATCGGGAAGAAACCCTCGTAACCGTCGCTCCATTGCTGCATCCAGCGCTTCGTGCCTTCGGGGATGATGTACGCCGTCTGCTCGGCGGGTACCTTGCTGCCCTTCAGGCCCTTGTATTCGTAGCGGAAGGCGATGCCGTCGTCATAGACGCGCATCACGATCTTTGCGTCAGGGCCGATGGGCGCTTGATACTCCTTGGCCTGGTTGGTGCAGTGGAGGCGCTTGCCCTCCAGCATCCGGTAGTCATCCTTCACCCGCCGGACGAATCTCAGCTTCTTGAACGGGACGTCGGCCATCTCCAGCACCGTCTGCTTCTCATAGCGGATGACGAGTTTGCTGTCAGAGGCCTTCACCGACAGCTTCCCGTTCGGCGAGGTAGCCGGCTTCGCACCCAGCGCGAGCGTAACTCCCAGAAGCAGGATAGCGGCAAGAAATCTCTTCATAAGGTCAAATCGATAATTCCCTGCAAAATAGCAAAAAAATAGCATATCCCCTAACGACGCAGATCGGACAACAAACAAAAACGCCCCACATCACTGCGAGGCGTTAGGGGTCAATTATCTTGTCTAATCTTGCACCAGACGGGCAAGAATCAGCCCTCCCGGGATCAAGAAGGACATCCGGACGCTCTTCGCCGGTTTTTGCGACAAAGAAAGAGACAACTGATGAGGAGGGTGATAATCATACTTTATTGATGCAAAAACCCGTCCATTCGTTTCACCTGCATGACTCCAAACTTTTGGCAAGTCGCTTTGTTTTCGTAATTTTGTGGAAATCCGTGATCCGGACACGTATCCGTTATGACCAAGATATCCTTGAAGCGACCCTGGAAGACAGCGGAAGGCTTCCTCATCGGAGGGGGCCTTTTTGCCGTGGGACTGGCCCTGCAACTGAGCATGGGGCCGGTCCGGTGGTCTCTGTTTGCAGCGCCGGTGATCTGGATCATGCTGGCCCTGCTTTTGGGCGCCTTTGTGCTGGTGTTCCTTCTCTGCTACACTTCAAGCTCTCTGAAATTCCGTTCCTGCTGAACCACCTGGGCGTTTTCGTCGCCATCGTCACCGCTACTCTGGGCAGTGCCGATGTGCAGAAACTCCAGATGACCGTCTCTTATGAAAACCCCGAGTGGCGGGCTCTTTCCGACGACGACAAGGTGGTGGAGCCGGGCCTTGCCATTGAACTGCATCAGTTCTCCGTCGACTATTACGAGGACATGACGCCCAAGCGCTTCGCCTCGGACATCTCGGTCTATACGGAGGAAGGCCAGCTGGATCCTCCTGCTGGCCTTCGTCTGCCTCCAAATTTGCTGGTGGGGCATCAACTACCTCCCCTCAGCCCGGGGGCTGAGCATTCATACGTACAATGTCAGATAGCCTTGATGAGCTTGGCTCCAGGGACGTTCTTGAGTTGTGTGGCGGCATCACCGACCACGACGATGACCATGTCGTCGATGTCGAGATACTCGGCTGCCATGGCCTTGATGTCATCGAGGGTCATCGCGTTGACCACGTCTTCTTCCTTGGCGACATAGTCGTCGGGAAGATTGTAGTTCCTGATTCTTGAGAGCATGTTCACGAGGCTTGCGGAGGTTTCGAACGCCGAAGCATTGGACCGGAGCATGGAATCCTTCACGCCATCAAGCTTGTCCTGGTCATAATCGTCGGCGAAGTTGTCGATGATCTCCTTGAACAGGGCGACAGACTCCTTGGTCGAACTGCCCTGTACGCTCGATGCGGCGTGGAAGTAACCGGTCTCGAGATTCGAGGTGAATCCCGAACTTGCGCCATAGGTATAGCCCCGCTGGAGGCGGAGCACCTCGAAGAGGCGTCCGGCGGAACCTGCGCCGAGTTTCTCGTTGAGAACGTCGAGCTCGTGGTATTCGGGATCGCTGATCTTCTTGCCGGGGCCGATGATGTAGATATAGGACTGCTTCGAGTTCGGGAAATCGATGAAGTAAGTACCGGGCGCGGCGCTCTCGCCCACCGTGATCTCAGGAATCGCGACCTCGGGACCGTCCCATCCTTCAAGCACGGCGAAGGCCTTCTTGAGCGTGGGAAGGTCGATGTCGCCTGCGATGTCGACATGGGTGTTCCTGGGAGTAAGGGTGGAATAGTATGCCTTGATGTCATCCATCGTGATGGCGTCAATGCTCGCGTCGGTGGTGAAATCGGTGTAGATGCAGTCTCCGAGCCAGAGCTTGGTCGCGGCCCTTGAGCCGAGCGAGGTGATGCTCGTGAAGGCGTTCTGGATGGAAGATTTCTCGACCCTTGCCGCGCGGTTGAACGCAGCCTCGTCGAAGCCGGGCTTGGTGATCATCTCGTAAACGATATCCATCACCGCGGGAAGGTTCTTCGAGAGTGCGCTGACGCTGATGTTGGTCGATTTGGTGCCGCTGCTTACGCGGGCGCTGGCTCCGAGTTTCCGGAGTGCCTGCTCAAGCTCGACGGCCGTGTGCTCCGAGGTGCCTTCGTTCATCATGCTTGCGTTGATCGAGGCCGTTCCCCTCTTTCCGTCAGGGTCGAGCATCGAACCGCCGTCGATGGCGATGGTGAGATTGACCATGGGGATTTCTTTCTGCGTGATGCCGGCGACCTGGATGCCGTTGGAGAGCGTGGTCCTCCAGATGGCGGGAACGTTCGTCTTGGGTGCGTTCGGCAGGTATGCGGGCTCGATGCTGCGGTCGATCTTCGAGGGCGTGCGCTCGTAATCATCGTCGACGATGGCGCCGGCCGCGCTCTTCATGGTCTGCTTGGTCTGGTCCTCCATGATGAGCGTCGCGGGTACGCTGCCTTCGATGGACAGTTCGACCTGTCCCTTGGGAACGGCCACGACCGCAACGTAGTTCTGGCCCTTGACGTACTTGTTGTAAACCCTCATCACATCCTCGGCGGTAACCTTGTTGAAATCGGCGATATCATCGATGAACTTGTCGGCCTTGCCATAGAATTCCTTGCTTCTCGCGAGCATCTGTGCCTTGCCGAGCACGCTGCCGAGCCGGCGGTATGCCGAAGTCTCGTTCTCCGCCTTGAGGGTGGCGAGTTCCTCCTCGTCGACGCCATTGGCTTCGAAGTCGGCCATGGCCTGCTCGATCGCCGCCATGAT
This sequence comes from Bacteroidales bacterium, assembly GCA_017548335.1. Lineage (GTDB taxonomy): Bacteria > Bacteroidota > Bacteroidia > Bacteroidales > UBA932 > Cacconaster. Next base: position 10,248 of record JAFZAF010000168.1, read on the forward strand.
CAGGTCGATGTCGACGCCCGGATAGGCGGTGGCGCTGATGCTGACCTGGCCGGCGCTCTCGCGCGCTCCGTTGTATGCGAAAACGCGGGGAGCGAGGTTCTTCTCGACGATATTCTTGTAGAGCGGGGAATTCTTGCCGCGGCCGAAGAGGCTGCAGAACGCGTCGAGGGCGGCTTCGTCCTCATTGCCTTCCGCTACGGAAGACCAGGCGACTTCGACGGCCGGCATGCTCGCGAACTGGTCCTCATAGTACAGCTCTTTGGTCTGGTCGAGCTTGACATCCCAAACCGCAGGCTTCTCCACCGGATGGCCCGGAATTTCGGCGAAGTATTTCTC
>JAFZAF010000169.1 GCA_017548335.1 Bacteroidales bacterium
CCGTACCGCGCCTCGCTCCATACCCATCCCATCGAACTCGTGGCCCTCACCCACAGCCGGAAATGGATGGAAAAAGACGCCGCCACCCAGATGCTCTGGTCCATGATTCCCGAAACCCGCGCCTTCTGCCCGAGAGGGCTCGGCATGGTCCCCTATATGCTGCCTTCGAGCAACGAACTGGCCGAAGCCACCCTCCGCACCCTAGCAGACAACTATGACGTAGTTATGTGGGAAAAACACGGCGTCTTCGCCGTCGATACCGACATCCTCGAAGCCTTCGACCAGGTAGACGTCCTCAACAAGGCCGCCCAGATCTACATCGCCGCCCGCGGCATGGGCTTCACTCCCGACGGTATGACCGACGCCCAACTCCGCGAGCTCGCCGACGCCTTCGGCTTGCCGAAGTAATCTCTCGCCTAGCAAACCTTCCTCTGCACCCATTTTCTTTTTGCCCGAGCCCGCAGAGATTGCGGCAAAGCGCGTCCTGAGACGGGTTACTCCGGCTCGGGGGCTTCTGACAAGCCCCCTCCCACTCATAGCCGTGGGCGGCTAAGGTTTATGAAAACTGTATCTGCTTACAGAATCTGTCCGTCGCGGATTTCGACGGTGCGGTCGGACATGGCGGCCAGGTCTTTGTCGTGGGTGACGATGACGATGGTGATGCCGAAGCGGTCGCGGAGGTCGAAGAAGAGGCGGTGGAGTTCGCCTTTGGTTTTGCTGTCGAGGTTACCCGAGGGTTCGTCAGCGAAGAGGACCTTCGGGTTGTTGACGAGGGCGCGGGCGATGGCCACGCGCTGCTGCTCGCCGCCGCTGAGTTCAGAGGGCTTGTGCGTGAAACGCTCGCCCAGGCCGAGCAGCGTCAGCAGCTCTTCGGCCCGCTGCCGCGCCTCGCTGCGCGCGGTCTTCGCGATCAGCGCCGGAATCATCACGTTCTCCACAGCCGTAAACTCCGGCAGCAGATGATGGAACTGAAACACGAAGCCGATCTTCCGGTTCCGGAAAGAGGCCAATGCCTTGTCGGAAAGGGAAAAGATATCGGTGCCGTCGATCCGGACGCTGCCGGCGTCGGGTCGCGAGAGCGACCCGAGGATCTGCAGCAACGTGCTCTTGCCGGCACCGGAGGCGCCGACGATGCTTACCACCTCGGCAGGAGCGGCCGTAAAACAAACATCCTTCAGGACCCTGAGGGTCCCGAAGGATTTGTCGATATGAGCGGCTTGGATCATTCGGAGGAAACTTAGTCCTCTTCCTGCTGCTCGGCTTCGTAGGCCTTGAGGAGCTTGTCCTGGACGTCGGCCGGCACCTGCTGGTATTCGATGAATTCCTGGGTGAAGGTCGCACGGCCGGAGGTCAGGGAACTCAGGGTCGTGGAATACTTGTAGAGTTCAGCGAGCGGAACGCGGGCGCGGAGAATCTGGAATCCCTTCTCGGAGGTCATGCCCTCGATCATGCCACGACGGTTCTGCAGGTCGCTCATCACGTCGCCCATGCAGTCGGCCGGGACCATGACTTCGACCATGTAAATCGGCTCGAGGATCTTCGGGGCTGCATTCTTGAAGGCCTCGCGGAAGGCGTTGCGGCCGGCGATGATGAAGGCGATTTCCTTGGAGTCCACCGGGTGCATCTTGCCGTCATAGACGAAGACGCGGATGTCGCGGGCGTAGGAACCCGTGAGCGGGCCCTCTTCCAAACGCTGGGTGATACCCTTCTTGATGGCCGGCATGAAGCTGGCGTCGATGGCACCACCGACCACGCAGTTGATGAATTCCCACTTGCCACCCCAAGGCAGCTCGAATTCTTCCCGGCCCTTGATGTTGAGCTGGGTCTCTTTGCCGTCGATCTTGAACTTGGCCGTAGTGTCCACACCTTCGATGATCGGTTCGACCACGAGGTGCACTTCGCCGAACTGACCGGCGCCGCCGGACTGTTTCTTGTGGCGATACTGGGCGTTGGCGACCTTGGTGATGGTCTCGCGGTACGGGATCTTCGGCGCAAGGAACTCGACGTCAATCTTGTAGTTGTTGTTGAGATTCCACTTGAGGATGTTGATCTGCTGCTCGCCCATGCCGTTGATGATGGTCTGCTTCAGTTCGCGGGAATACTCGACGCGGAGGGTCGGGTCTTCGGCGCTGGCGCGGTTGAGGGCTTCGCCCAACTTCTCTTCGTCCTTCTCGTCGACGGCCTTGATGGCGCAGCGATACTTGAACGGCGGGAAGCTGATCGGGTCGATCACTTTGTCGTAGCCCGGAGCATTGAGGGTCTGGTTGGTCTTGACAGCTTTCAGCTTCACGGTGCAACCCATGTCGCCGGCCACCAGTTCAGTGACGCGCTCTTTCTTCTTGCCGGCCACGGCATAGAGGGAGGTGATGCGCTCTTTCGTCTCGCTGGCCATGTTGATCACATCCTGTGCCTCGGTAATCTTGCCCGACATCACCTTGAAGTAGGTGACGTCGCCCAGGTGCTGCTCGAGGGCGGTCTTGTACACGAAGAGCGAGGTCTGGCCGTTGACATCCAGTTCGGGAGCCGGGCAGAACTCGGTGATGAACTCCATCAGGCGGCGGACACCCATGTCCTTCTTCGCGCAGAGGCAGAAAACCGGATAGGTTTCACCTTTGTCGAATCCCACGCGAAGACCCTGGTGTACTTCTTCTTCCGTCAGTTCCCCTTCGTCGAAGAATTTCATCATCAGTTCCTCGTCGCCTTCCGCGGCTTTTTCCACCAGTTCGGCGTGCATCTCTTCGGCCTTGTCCTTGAGGTCGGCCGGGATTTCGCACTCTTCGAAGGTACCGTTCTCATCTTTGAACTTGTACATCTTCATCTTGAGCACGTCCACGATGCTGTCGAAGGTCACACCGGCGTTCACCGGGAACTGGATCACCACCGGCTTGCCGCCGAAGGCCTGATGCAGGCTGTCGAGGGTGTTGTCCCAGTTGGACTTCTCGGTATCGAGCTGGTTGACGGCAATGACCACCGGCTTGTTGTACTGCTCGGCATAGCGACCGTGGATCTCGGTGCCGACTTCGACGCCCTGTCCGGCGTTGACCAGCATCACGGCCGACTCGCATACGTTGAGGCCGAGGATGGCACCTTCGACGAAGTCGTCGGCGCCCGGAGCATCGATCACGTTGATCTTGTGATCTTTATACTCGGCATAGAGCGGCGTGGAATAGATGGAACGCTGGAAAATCTGTTCGACTTCGGCGTTGTCGGAAACCGTATTCTTGGCTTCGATGGTACCGCGACGATCGATCACTTTGCCCTCGAAGAGCATCGCTTCGGCCAAGGTGGTCTTGCCGGAGCGCGTGCCTCCAAGCAAGACGACGTTCCGGATCTTTTCAGTGGAATAATTCTTCATATCGATATAAACGTTTATATTATTGATTACGTAGGAATAGCC
>JAFZAF010000170.1 GCA_017548335.1 Bacteroidales bacterium
TGAAACGCGCCTATGAGCAGCAGAAAGCCCTCTTCGAAGAGAAACTCATCGCCCGGGAAGACTATCTGAAAGCCGAGGAGGACTACCGCCTCGCACAGCAGAAATACGAACTGATCCGCGAGCGCTCGCGGCAGGACAGCCTGTATCGAGGCACCCAGATCGACCGGATGGAGGAATCGCTCGACAATATGCTCCTCAATATGCAGATGATCCGCAAGCGCAAGAGTAACCTCATCGTCAAGGCGCCCATCGACGGCGAACTCGGCCTGCTCGACGTGGTGCTGGGACAGACGATCGCGAGCGGTGCGAAGATCGGCCAGATCAACTCGGTGGGCACCTATAAAGTGGAAGCCCAGATCGACGAACACTATATCGACCGCGTGGTAGCCGGCCTGGAAGCCACCTTCGAGCGCCAGGGCGAGACCTACTCCACCGTCATCCGCAAAGTCTATCCGGAGGTCCGCGAGGGCAAGTTCAAGGCCGATTTCAAGTTCGACGGCGAGCAGCCCGACAACATCCGCGCCGGCCAAACCTACTACCTCAACCTCCAGTTAGGGCAGCCGGAAGAGGCCGTCATCATCCCGAGAGGAACCTTCTACCAAAAGACCGGCGGAAAGTGGATCTATGTTGTTAACAAAGAAGGCACTAAGGCCGTCAAGCGCGAAATCCGCATCGGCCGCCAGAACCCCCAGTACTACGAGGTCCTGGAAGGCCTGGAGCCGGGTGAGAAGGTGATTACCTCCGGGTATGATACATATGGGGATTCCGACGTGCTCGTATTTTAACGGAGTGATGCCGACGTCCCAAAAAGAGGGACGTCAGAATCAAAAAAGGCGATAAATGAATCTAACGTCCCACTTTTGGGGACATCAGAAACACTCAGGCAGAAAAATGAAGAGTTTTTGGAACTTCCTTAAGAAAAACAAGTTATACGGGGCGGTAAACCTCGTGGGACTCACGGTGTCGATGGCGTTCGTGCTACTGCTTGCGGTGTATATCCAGCGGCAGCTGTCGACGGATTCTTTCCAACAGAACGCCGACCGTATCTATGTCATCGCCAACGAGGATGACGCCGCTATGGGATATTGGCTGGACAAGCACTTGAAAAACAATTTCCCGGAGATCGAGAAAGGTTGCTGTGTGGCGAATATGTCGTCGGCCTCCAGTTTCAGCATCAACGACAAGATTGTCTATGGCCGTATGATGTCGGCCGACAGTACCTTTTTCGACATCTTCAGCTACGAGCTGGCGGCAGGAAACAAGGAAGACTGGCACATCTCCTGGGACCGCTGTATGGTGAGCGAGGAATTTGCCAATGCGCATTTCGCCGACAAGGATCCGCTTGGACAGACCCTTTTCAGTGAAATGGGCGGCGCTGAACTGACCATTTGCGGCATCTTCAAAGACTTCGGCAATTCGGTGCTGAAGACGCCGGACGTTCTGGTCCGCGGCGAGATGATGCCGAGAACCAACACATCACACAACGAGTATATGTCCAACGCCGGCGCCGGCATCTGTTTCGTGATGACCTATCCGGGGGCCGACCTCCGGGCGAAGCAGGGAGAATTGCTGGATTGGTTAGAGGAAAACTTTTGGATTTACAAGTACAAATACAATAAGGTGAACATCATCCCGCTGAGGGAAATGTATTTCCACGAAGACGGCGGCTCGGATATGACAGGAACCCTTCAGTTCGGGAACCGCCGCTTCGTGAACCTGCTGCTGGCAATGTGCCTGCTGCTGCTGGCCTTCGCCGTGCTCAATTATATCAATATGACCACGGCGCTGACCGGCTTCCGCGCCAAGGAGATGGCAACCCGCCGTCTGGTGGGTGCTGACAGACGAAGCATCTTCCTGAAGGTCATTGCGGAAAGTACGATCCTCTGCGGCATCTCGATGCTGTTGGCCATCCTCCTGGCCGAGGCGCTTGCGCCGGCAGCTTCCCGGGTTCTGGATTATCCGGTGTCTATCTTCAAGGCCGTCACGCCCGTCAATGTGGCGCTGGTACTCGGTTTCATCGTCGTACTCGGAATCCTGGCCGGCATTCTTCCGGCCCTTCTCATCCAGAAGGCTCAGCCCATCGAGATCGTGCGGGGTACGCTCCGGCTCAAGACGAAAACGGTCTACAGCAAGGTAATCATCGTGGTCCAGAATGTCGTGACTGTGGTGATGCTGGTGAGCGCCTTTACGATGGAACTTCAGATCCGACATATGATTTCTGCCGATCTGGGATACAACACCAAAGGCATCCTGGTCGTAGACAATGTCTACGGCCCGGCCGGAAAGCTTCGCCCGCTGCTGGACCGGCTACGGACGGAATCCTGTGTGGAAGAAGTCGGAATGGGCAACGGCATTCCGTTGAAAGGAACTAACAACAGTACGATGGAGCTGGCGGACGGCCGTTGGGTGTCGTTCCAGCAAATCGTGGGCGATGACAAGTATTTCCAGATTCTCGGACTGCGTGTAAAACAGGATAACCACCAGGATTCCTGGTGGCTCAACGAATACGCTTTCAAACAGTTGGGCATTGAGGAATCAGCGATGGAATTTATGGCTGCCCAAGGCGGAGCGGCTCCTATCGGCGGTATCTACTACGATTTCAAGATTCGTCCGCTGGAGGACGAACAAAGTGCGGCGACGATCTACAACTGGGGTGAGATATCGGATGATAATTGGCCGTGGACGCTGCTGATAAAGACAAATGGTGACAGGGCGACTGCCCGCAAGCAGATTGAAGCCGTTGCCAAGGAAGTATTCCCTGACCGGATGTTTGAAGCGGAGTATATCGGGGAGATGATTGAAGACGGTTTCAAAGACGAGGACCGGGTGCTGATGATCGTTCTGATCTTCACCCTGCTCTCCATCCTGGTTTCCGCCCTGGGCCTCTTTGCGATGAGTTCCTACTATATGCAGCAGGAAATCCAGAGTGTGTCGGTAAAGAAGGTCTTCGGAGCCGATTATGGCGGCGTGCTGAAAGAACTGGTGCTTTCCTTTATGAAGATGGTGGGCATCGCCTTCGTGATTGCCATCCCGCTGGCCTGGTTCATTATGAACCA
>JAFZAF010000171.1 GCA_017548335.1 Bacteroidales bacterium
AGGCCTCCGTCGTCAAACTGGACGACGGCACAATCGACGACTGGGTGGATGTCACCTATCCCGACTTCATGCTCTACGGTAATGACGGCGTGAGTTACGGTAAGTTCGATTACGATGCGAACTACATCTACTTCATGTTCGTCCTCGAGGAACAGGATATGTTCGACATCAACGCGGCCATCTGGAACCTCCGTCTCGACGCCGACGACAACAGCCAGACCGGTTACTCCACCAAGAGCCTGGGTTGCGAGTGGTACTACGAAGGCAACTGCTGCGGCGATGAGCCTTGGGACGACTGGTACATCGGCCTTGAGGACGACCTCGAGTGGACCGATACGGTGAAGGAAGTGATGGGTACGCGCGGTACGACCGATGACGGCAAGTTCTTCTTCGAACTCGGCATCAGCCGCAAGGCGTTCGGTATCAAGACGGCCGCCGTGGCCTTCTTCACCAAGTTCTACAACGAAGACTGGGACGATGCCGTGGCCTTCAAGGACAAGGACGGCAACGCCTCCATCCACCTCGGACTCGACAAGGACTAACGCGTGAAACGGCGTGACTTCCTGAGAACGAGTCTTCTCGCTGCGGCTGCCGCCGGAATGGCGCCCGCTCTCAAGGCGTGGGTTCCCTCGCACAATTGGGAGAAATACGATTTCGGCGGCGGCCCGCAGGTGAAGGACCGGCTCTACCAGGGACCTTTCCCGCAGTATGAGCCGGAGGCCTTCTACGGCGGATCGGTGGTGCAGTACACCACCCCGGGCCGACAGATGCTCGACTGCTTCGGCATGGGCCTGACGGTCTATGTCTCAGGCGATCTCGGCGCCCCGTCGGTGCCGGGCAAAAGCCTGGAGCAGGTGATTGACGAGCTTGTCTCCTTTCCGCTGGCGACCAAGGTCTATATCCGTCCCAACTGGCGTCATGTCCAGAAGCGGGCGGGAAGGCTCGATGTCGATGACTATTGGAAGATTACGTTCGAGAAGGCCGCCAAATACGGCAAGCGGGTGGGATTCCGCATCATGCTGAACAATCCCGACATCCTGGAAGACGCCCTGCCGGAATTCCTGCTCAAGAAGGTGCCCATGCACCGCCTCAAAGGTACTTGGAAAGGGAATCCCGGCGAGGTGCGCTACCAGAAGGTGCAGACGGTTCCCCGGTATGACGACCCCTATTTCCTGGCGTGCTACGAAGAGATGATTGCGCTGCTGGCGCAGGAACTCAACGGAAGTCCGCTGGTGGAATACATGGATACCTGCATGTACGGGTTCTGGGGCGAAGGCCATACCTGGCCGTACGAGGACCATCCGTTCGACGGGGATTTCGGCGGAGAGCCGACGTTCCTGAAGATGTATGACATCCAGAACCGGTACTGGGACAAAGTTCCGCTGCTGACCAATACGCAGCCCGACTTCAGCCGGGTGGGCAATTCCTCGGTAGTGGACCGGACGATCCGCGACGGGAACTGGCTCCGGACCGATACCATCTTCATCGAGAACGAGCAGATCGAAGCGCTGAGCAACCGGCCGGCCTGGACGGCGGCTGCCGTCGAGTGCGGCCTGTCGGACGGGCGCGAGGAAACGATGCGCAGCGATGCGTCGGGCATTCCCCGCAACGAGGCCATCATCTCCCATGTCAAGGACGTGGGGGCCAATTACTTCTCGCTTTGGAACTGGCACCACATCGATGCCGCCAATCTCTATCGCTACTACCGCAAGCATCCCGAAGGGCTCGACGACCTGGCTTCCTGCATCGGTTTCCGGGTCCGCCCTTCCTGGATCTGGGTGTCGGGCGAGGAGGAAGGCCGGACCCACCTGATCTTCGGCATGGTCAACGACGGCATCGCCTGTGTTCCAGGCGTGCTCCGGCTGACCTTGTTCACGGACGACGGAAGCGTCAACGTCAGCGGCTGCCTCGATGCCGGCTATCCGAAGACACGGGGTGTCCGCCAGGCGATGATGACTCTTCCGGCCGGCGTGGCCTGGAATTCCGGCGCGCTGAAGCTGAAGGCCGAAATCGAAGTCAAGGGGGTGCGCTATCCCGTTCCCTTCGCCGTCGCGCAAAAACTGAATCCCGACGGGTCGCTGACCATCCAGGGAGAATACATGTAATTTATTGATGGAATGAAATACGGAAGATTTTTGCTTTTGATGCTGGCGGCCGCCAGCATCATCTGTTCCTGCAAGAAGGAACAAGAGAACAAACTCAGTTATTATGTGACGCCGTATCCGTACGACATCGTAAGTGTCGAGGAGCCGCCGGCTTCCAACGAAGTCCGCAACATCATCTTCCTGATCGGCGACGGCATGGGCCTGGAACAGGCCAGCTGCGGCTGGGTCTTGAACCATGGCAAGCTGAACCTCGACAATATGTCGGTCGTGGGCCTGTCACGGACCTACTGTCTCGACGACTTGATCACAGACTCCGCTGCGGGTGGAACGGCGCTGGCCATCGGCCAGAAGACGGCCTACAGCCATGTGGGGACCGACGCTGACGGCAATCCGGTTCCTTCCATGCTCGTCAAGGCGCAGGAATGCGGCAAGAAGACCGGCGTCGTGGTGACCTGTCACCTGGCTGACGCCACGCCGGCCGACTTCTGCTGCCACAGCGACGACCGTTACAAGTATGACGAGGTCATCGCGGGTTACGCCGAAAGCGGCGTGGACTACATTGCCGGCGGCGGCCGCGACTATTTCGGAAAGAGCCGGAAGGATGCCCGCAATATTGACGACGAGATGGCGGCCAAGGGCTATGCCGTAGCCTACGATGAAGTGGCGTTGATGGAGGCGCATCTGCCGATCCTGGCGCTGCTGGCCGACGACAACCTGCCCAATGCGCTGGAACGGGGCGACCTGTTCCGCCACATGGCGGCCAAAGGCCTGGCGGAATTGTCCACGCAGAGCGGTGACAAGGGTTTTGTGTATATGATTGAAGGCTCGAGCATCGACGACTGGCTCCATTCGAACCGGATCGACCTCGCCATGGAAGAACTGCTCGACTTCGACCGGACCCTGGGCGACGTGCTCCAATGGGCGGCGGCCGACGGCCACACGCTGGTTGTCGTGACGGCCGACCACGCGACGGGCGCCCTGACGCTGCAGGACGGCAATCTCGAAGAAGGACGCATCGGTGTGGGCTTCGGCAACGACTCGCACAACGGCATCGCCGTTCCCTACTATGTCTGGGGTCCCGGCCGCGACCGCTTCGGCGGCACGATGGAAAACGCCGAACTCGGCGCCTTGATTGCATCGTTCATCCGGTAAAGGAGGCAAAAAGAAAAAGAGAGACAGTCAGAACTGTCTCTCTTTTTTGAGCGGAAAACGAGACTCGAACTCGCGACCCCGACCTTGGCAAGGTCGTGCTCTACCAACTGAGCTATTTCCGCGTTGGGATTGCAAAGGTAAGAACTTTTTTTTACCCCGCAAATTATTTTGCAAAAAAACATTTACAAAGCTATCTTTGTCTAAAGATAAAAAGGAATCCTATGAAAAATAGACTGCTCTTCATTTGTACGGCGCTGGTATTGCTGGCTGCCGGATGCTGTAAGCAACCTGCTGCAAACATCATCAAGACGCCGGTTCCTGCCCGTCCGGCCGGACAGCAGAACGTCATCGGCCTGACCGCCGAGCCGATCGAAACTGTCCGCATCGGTGTCGTCGGCCTTGGCATGCGTGGCAGCGGTGCCATCGAACGCCTCCCTTATGTTCCCGGAGCCGTCATCACGGCCCTCTGCGACTTGCTGCCCGAACGGGTGGAAGAAAGCAAGGCGACCCTTGAAAAGATGGGCAGGCCCGCTCCCACCGGCTACTATAGCGGCGAACAGGAATCCTGGCGCGGCCTCTGCGAGCAGGAAGACGTCGACCTGGTGTACATCTGCACCGACTGGCTCAACCACTATCCCATCGCCATGTATGCCATGGAGTGCGGCAAGCACGTGGCCATCGAGGTGCCCGCCGCTCTCGACATGGACCAGATCTGGGGCCTGATCAACCAGTCCGAGAAAACGCGCCGGCATTGCATGATGCTCGAGAACTGCTGCTACGACTTCTTCGAGATGACGACGCTCGAAATGGCCCAGCGCGGCCTCTTCGGCGAAGTGATCCACGTGGAGGGCGCCTACTGCCACAACCTCGATCCCTACTGGGACGAGTACTGGAACAACTGGCGGCTCGACTATAACCAGAAGTTCCGCGGCGACGTCTATCCGACCCACGGCATCGGCCCGGTCTGCCAGGTGCTCAACATCCATCGCGGCGACCGCATGACCACGCTCGTGGCCATGGACACCAAGTCGTTCAACGGCGTCAAGATCGCTTCCAATCACGAAGGGAAGCCGGTGACGGAGTTCGCCAACGGTGACGAGACATCCACGCTCATCCGAACTGAGAATGGCAAGACCATCCTCATCGAGCACGACGTGATGACGCCGCGCCCGTACAGCCGCATGTATCAGGTGGTCGGCACCGACGGCTATGCCGCCAAGTATCCGATCGGTCAATACTGCCTGCGCGTGGAGAAACCGGCCGACCAGGTGGATGCCAAGCATATCAGCGACGAGAAGGTTTATTCGGGCGCCGAGATGCAGGCCCTGCAGGCCGAATACCGCAACGTCATCCTGACGGAAGAACTGGAACGTGTTGCCAAGGAAGTGGGCGGCCACGGCGGCATGGACTTCATCATGGACTACCGCCTCGTGTACTGCCTGCGCCACGGCCTGCCGCTCGACATGGACGTGTATGACCTGGCTGAGTGGTGCTGCATCGCCCCGCTGTCACGGGTCTCGCTTGAGAACGGCTGCATGCCGGTCGAAGTGCCTGATTTCACCCGCGGCGCGTGGAACCAGGTGAACGGATTCCACTATGCGTTAGCTGAAGAATAGGACGGCGATGGACGAGAAACTCAAACAGCTTGTCGGTCACTTTGCCATCAAGGGCACGGTGACCGACATTCGTCCGCTCGGCAACGGACTGATCAACGATACCTTCCGGGTCGTCACCGACGGTCCGGACGATTACGTCCTGCAGCGCATCAACCAGTCCATCTTCCAGGATGTGGATTTGCTGCAGCACAACATCGACTGCGTGACGCGGCATATCCGTGCCAAGCTTGAGGCGGCAGGGGAGACCGATATCGATCGCAAGGTGCTTCATTTCCTGCCGGAGCGGACGACGGGCAAGAGTTACTGGACCGACGGGAAGGAATGGTGGCGCGTATCGGTTTTCATCCGCGACGCGCTGACCTACGAGGCGGTGACGCCTGAATATGCCGGCTATGCCGGCGTGGCTTTCGGCCGCTTCGAGGCGATGCTTGCCGACCTGCCGGACCAGCTGGGCGAGCCGATTCCCGACTTCCACAACATGGAACTGCGGGCCCGCCAGCTGCGGGAGGCCGTGGCGGCGGATGCCGCCGGCCGGATGGCCGATCCCGAAGTGAAAGAGCTGGTTGCCCAGATTCAGGCTTTCGAAGAGGAAATGTGCAAGGCCGAGCGGATGTATCGCGAAGGGGTGCTTCCCAAGCGCATCTGCCACTGCGACACGAAGGTCAACAACATGCTCTTCGACAGGGAGGGCAACATCCTCTGCGTCATCGACCTCGACACGGTGATGCCTTCGTTCGTCTTCTCCGATTTCGGCGACTTCCTCCGCACGGCGGCCAATACCGGCGCCGAAGACGATCCGGACCTCGACAACGTGACGTTCAATATGGAGATCTTCCGGGCTTTTGCGAAAGGCTATCTCTCGACCGCCAGTGCGTTCCTGACGCCGGTCGAGCGGGAGAACCTGCCCTTCGCTGCCACGCTGTTCCCGTACATGCAGGCCGTCCGTTTTCTGGCCGACTACATCAACGGCGACACATACTATAAGATCAAATATCCGGAACACAATCTCGTCCGTACCCGCGCCCAATGGAAACTTTTCCTTTCCGCACGGGAAAAGATGGATGAAATGGCGTCATCTTTGCAGTAGGGAGCCAAAAGCATAAACCCTACGACCATGAAACGTTTTCTGATTCTCCTTTCCGCCGTCTTGTTGGTTACGGGTTGCGGCGTTGGCTATTATGCCTATGAGCCTTCCTACGGCCACTCCTATCCCGATTCCCGTCACCGTCCTCATTCTTCCCGTTCTGCTGCGTTACGGAACGATGTTGCGGGCCTGGCTTTCTATGCCGACCGGTCGAAAAACATCGAAGTGTCGGTCGACCGTCAGTACTACCGTATCAAGACCTTGAAGTACAGAGCTAACCGGAACCGGCGCAATTTCGAGAAAGCGATCGAGAACACGATTACCGTCCGTCCCGGTACGCACTATGTACGGGTCTGGCGCAATGGCCGGATCCTCTATGACCAGCGGATCTACGTACATCCGAACGGCGTACAGGCGATTTATCTGTAGACGGCGGTAAGCAGCCGGGTCAGATAGCATTCATCTACAGCGTCGAACTTATTCAGTTCGGCGCTGTCTATGTCTAATTCCGCTACTACGGCGTCCTGCCGCACGATTGGGATCACAATCTCGCTCCGAGAAAGGGCGCTGCAGGCGATATGGCCGGGGAACTGGTCAACGTCGGGGACGATCAGTGTGCGTGCCTCTTTCCAGGCAGTGCCGCACACGCCGCGGCCGAAGGCGATGCGCGTGCAGGCCACAGGCCCCTGGAAGGGGCCGAGGACGAGATGGCATCCGCCGCTGCCGTCCGGATCGGGCAGCACGCGGTAGAACCCCACCCAATGGAATCCGAATTTGGCATGAATAGCGGCGGCGATATTCGCCATATTGGCGATCTCGTCGCTCTCACCCGCAGTCAAGGCCTCCACCTCCTGCAGCAGTTCCTTATATTTTTCTTCTTTTGTCATAATCCTTCCGTCATGCCCGACCTGATCGGGCATCTTTTTTTGTATATTTGTAAAAATACAGATATTTCTTGAAAATGAAACGTTTCTTCGGTTTTTTCGTGGTGGCGGCTTTTGTCGTGGCCGCTTGCGGTACGCAGGTTACAATGGAGGTGGGGAGCCGGACGGCGGCGCTGGATGTGTCGGCGTGGGAGGCTTCGCAATGGATTTCGGTGGTGGATGCGCCGGTGGTGACCGGGCCGGTCGGCCTCGATCCGCGGGCGGCGGACGGGGCGAGCTGGTTCGTCTCGACGGTGCAGAACGGCCAGAAAGTTACGTCGGCCAAGTGGATGACTACGGCTCTCGGCGTGTATGAATTGTACCTGAACGGCCGTCCGGTGGGGCAGGAGGTTCTCAAGCCCGGGTTTACGCATCCGGAAAAGACCCGTCGGTCGTTTACCTACGATATTACGGCTGCTTTCGAGAAAGAGCCGGGCGCGGAAAATGTGCTTTCCGCGCAGGTGACGCCTGGCTGGTGGGCCGACAAGATCGTCACGCCCGGCGGCCATGAGGGGATGGTCGGCCGCAAGTGCGCTTTCCGCGCCGTGCTGGAGCTGACCTATGCGGACGGCAGCAAGGTCTTATATGGTACGGATACAGATTCTTGGAAGGCCGGTATCGCCGGTCCCGTAAAGCATGCGGGTAT
>JAFZAF010000172.1 GCA_017548335.1 Bacteroidales bacterium
ATCACCCGCATCGCCGTCAGGTCGTTGGCGATGGTGAACAAGGTCGGCGTGCTGAAACCGGAGGCCACGGTCTGGCCTTCGTCCACGGCACGCGAGAGCACCACGCCGTCGATGGGCGAATAGATCTTCGCATAGCCGATGTTCTTCTGGGACTTGCTGTAGTTCGACTGGGCCTGCGAATAGGCGAACTTGGCCTTGTCGTAGCTATACTGCGCCTGCTCGAATTCCGTGGCGCTTACCAGTTCTTTCTCATAAAGGCCCTTGATGCGCTCGTAATTCCGGGTCTGGTAGTCGTATTCAACCTTGGAGGAATTCAAGTTGGCCCGCGAAGATTCGAGCTCGGTCTTCAGTACGCTCATGTCGAGTTCGGCGATCAGCTGGCCTTCCTTGACGACGGAATTGTAATCGACATAAATCTTGGAGATGATACCGGACACCTGGGTACCGACCTCCACCTGTTTGACGGGTTCGACGGTACCGGTAGCGGTGACGCTGCTGGAAATGGTGGTCGGTTCGACGGTCATGACCTGATAGACGAGCACCTGCTTCTCCTTTTTGTTCAACAGCAGGAACAGGGCGACGCCGATGACGAGGGCCGCCGCAAGGATCCAAAGAATGGCTTTGGCAGTTTTTTTCATATAGGAAACGATTTATAATTCGATGGGATGGTTCATGTAACGGTCCAGCAACTTCTCGGCGAGCAGGGCCTGGTACTTTGCCTGGAGCTGCTGGGAACGGGCGCTCAGGTAGTTGTTCTTCTCGGTAAGCAGTTCCACGGTGTTCTTGATGCCGGCTTCGAACTGCTCGGTGACGAGGCGGAAACTCTCGGCCGCGGCAGCCAGCTGGGCGCTGGCGGAGAAATAGCGCTGCTGGGCAGAGACGGCGTCGTTGCGGACCGACTCCAGGGTAGAGAGCAGCTGCTTCTTGGCGCTTTCATCTTGCAGACGGGCCGATTTCTGCTGCAGCTCCGCCTTCCGCACATTGGTGCGGACCTGCTTGCCATTGAAGATCGGCAGGCTCAGGTTCAGTCCCAGGCTTTCACCGAGCTTATTGCCGAGCTGGTCAAAATAGGTCACCCCGGTTCCGGACGCATAGCCGGTCGAGATGCCGGCGTTCATGGAGATGGACGGAAGGGCGGCACCCTTGGCAATCTGGACAGCCAGGTCAGCAGATTCGAGGCCGAGCTGGCTGCTCTTCATCTGCGGAAGCGTGGCGAGGGCTTCGGCATAGACATCGGCCAGGTCGGGAACCGGGGTTCCCACCACCGCATCGTCAATATCGGGATAACGGACTTCAAACGATTCATCGAGGCCCAGTTCCAGCAGCTGCTTGAGCTGCAGGCGGGAATTCTCGAGCGCGTTCTCCGCGGCCACGGTCTGGTACTGGTCGCTGGCATGCTGTGACTTCAGCTGGGAAAGCTCAACCCGCGAGATGCTTCCGGCCTGGAACAATTGTTCGCCGCGCGACACCTGGCGGGCCGATAGTTCTTCGGCCTGCCGGTTCAAGTCGAGTGCCTCATGGTTGTAGAGCACTTGCAGGAAGGCCTGCGCGACAGAAATTTCCAGGTCGATGCGCGACTGTTCCACGTCCAGTTCCGATGCATCCCGCTGGATCTGCGACTGTTTCACCGTATTGCGGAGCCGGCCGCCTTGGTAGAGCGACAAGCCGGAGTTGAGTCCGATGCTGTTGCTCACCGACACGCCGCCGGTCTTTTCCATGTATTCGTTATAGGTGGAAACGTTGTGGAAATTCGCCCCGAAACTCGAGGAAAAATTGAGCGTGGGATACTGCTGGGCCTTCGCCTGTTCCAACGAGGCTTCGGCATTTTCGAGGGTGACTTCCTGTGACTGGATCTGGATGTTGTGCTGGAGTGCGTGATCGATGCACTGGCGGAGGGTCCATCCTTCTTTTGTCTGGGCTTGGAGCGCCTGGGGGAGGAAAACGGTCAGCGCGAGGAGAAGGAGGCCCGGGAAAACGGATTTATGCATAGTAAATAATTAGTCTTTTATTTGGACTCAAAATGTATTCCCGCGTTTAAAAGGTTTTCGCGGAATATTCGTATCTTTGAGAAAATTCAGCGATTCCCATGAAAAATATCCTTCCTTTCCTGTTGGCCGCTTCCCTGCTGGCCCTTTTTGTCTCCTGCGGCGAACCAGCCACACCGGTCGATTTGAAGATCGTTCCCAATCCCGTGTCGGTCGAATATGGCGGCTGGGGCGTGAAAATCCCCGCCGATGCCACGATGCCGCGCCTGTATGCGCCTATCGACAAAAAACTTGCTCCTGAGGAATATATCCTCGACACACGCAGAGGCAAGGTCAAGATCAGGGGCGGTTCCGACGCCGCCATTTTCTGGGGCCAGCAGACACTGTTGCAGATCATCGCCCAGGTCAAGAAGCAGGATGGAAAACGGATTCCCGGTGTGTTGATCCACGACAAGCCCGCCTTCAGCTACCGTGGTGCACATCTCGACTGCTGCCGCCATTTCTTCACGGTCGACGAGGTGAAGGAGTTCATCGATATGATTGCCCTCCACAAAATCAACGTTTTCCACTGGCATCTGACGGAAGACCAGGGCTGGCGGGCCGAAATCAAGGCGTACCCGCGCCTGACGGAAGTCGGTTCGGTACGGGCTGAGACCCTCGTGGGCCACTATGGCTCGAAAGAATACGACGGCACACCATACGGCGGCTTCTATACGCAGGATGAGATGCGCGACGTAGTGGCTTATGCCGCCGCGCACCACGTTACCGTGATTCCCGAAATCGAGATGCCGGGCCACGCATCAGCGGCTCTTGCCAGCTATCCCGAACTGGGCTGCCGGGGCGCTGACTACCCTTATAAGGTACAGACCACCTGGGGCGTCTTCCCTGAAGTCTTCTGCGCCGGCAATCCCGAGACCGTGACCTTCCTCGAAAAAGTGCTCGAAGAGATCTGCGACATCTTCCCGTCGGAATACATCCACATCGGCGGCGACGAAGCCCCGCGCGAAGAATGGGAGAAATGCCCGAAATGCCAGGCGCTGATGAAAGAGAAAGGCTTCACCCGTGAAGCCGAGTTGCAGAGCTATCTTATCACGACGGTCGAGAAGTATCTGGCCGACAAGGGCCGCAAGATCATCGGCTGGGACGAGATCCTCGACGGCGGCGTGTCGCAGAGCGCGACCGTCATGTCATGGCGCGGCGCCAAAGGCGGCATCGCGGCCGCCAAGATGGGCAACGACGTCATCATGACGCCCAACAGCCACTTCTATTTCGACTACTACCAGACGAAAGACCCGGCCGACAGCGGCGAACCGCTGGCCATCGGCGGCTACCTCCCGCTGCGCAAATGCTACTCCTTCGACCCGTTCGACCAGCTCAACGAAAACGAAAAAGCGCACATCAAAGGCATCCAGGCCAACATTTGGACAGAATACATCGCCACCTTCGACCACGTGCAGCAAATGGCTCTCCCCCGCCTGGCCGCCCTCGCCGAAGTCGCCTGGTGTCCCGACAACCGCACCGAATACGATGACTTCGTCGACCGCATCGTCACCGGCCTCCTCCCCATCTACGACGCCCGCGGCTACAACTACGCCCCGTACGCCTTCAAGGACATCGAGTAATTATTTTTGCCAAGTCAGCAAAAAGCGATAAATTTGCACCCTCTTTTACAGAGTGCCAGGTTCCGTAGCTCAGTTGGATAGAGCAACAGCCTTCTAAGCTGTGGGTCCCGGGTTCGAATCCCGGCGGAATCACAAGGCAACAATCCCGCTAAAGAATTGCTTTTCCCGCTTGCATATCCGCGGCAGTTATCTCATCTTTGTAGAAAAGATATGTGCCATGGAGATTCCGAGGGGTAATAGCCGGGAAGAAATCAAAGCCCGGAAACAAATCATCAGTGACTTTTACGCATCATGGATCGCGGTGCATCCGGACAAGAAAGTCTGGAACGTGTCTTTGCAGGCGTATATCCACGTCAAGTTCCTGTCGATTAATGAGACGAAAGCAAAAGCGTCAATTTCTTATGAGTCAACCAACGCGGTAATGAAATTGACAGATATACTCACGAAAGCCATCGTCAAAAATAGAAAACCTGCAAAAACCAATGATAAGAACCAGAAAGCATTTGACCAGATGGTATTCTTATATCACAACGAAATACGGCTTCTGGTCGGACACCAAACGAGCAAGGATGAGTATGTGCAGTACTGTATTACGGCAAAAAAAAAGCCAGCCTGGGACGCTGACTTTAGGGCTCGAATCAAGTTGCCTTGAGAGGGTTGTCATCCCTTCTACCCGAATTCCCTGCGACGATTCCAATGCAAAGATATACTTAATTATTCTTTTTCCAAACGCAAAGTTTCCGTTTCTTCCAATTTGTCGATATAGAGCACGCCGTCGAGGTGGTCGGTTTCGTGCTGGAAGATCACGGCGGTGAAGCCGGTGATGTGTTCTGTCGTGTCGCGACCGGTTGCGGGCAAGGTGTAGCGTATGTCGATGTCACGGTAGCGCAGCACCATTCCGCGACGGTCCGGTACGGACAGGCAGCCTTCCCAACCCAACTCAAGCTCGCCACGTTTTGCGATGATGCGGATATTCGGATACACCTCGAAGGGCTCCCCTTCCTTGTCGAAACGTTGCACGGCAACGATGCGGCGAAGGATGCCCACCTGCGGACCGGCGATACCGACGCCGTCCTGTTCCGGCGACGTCACCGTCACCACCATTTTCGCGGCCAGCGTGGCATAGAGCGGGTCGGCCAGCGCCTTGGCGGGCAAATCGCGCGACTTCTCGCGAAGCACCGCGGCGTCCGCGGGATCATCGATCGTCAGCACGCGCATCACGTCGGGCTGGTTGCCGATGCATTCGCGCTCGGCGGCGGTCCAGCCGCCCGGTGCGCAGCCGGCTAAAAGCCAGCCGGCCAGCACAAGAAGGGGCAATACTTTTTTCATCATAACACAAAGTAACGAAAAAAAATCGTAATTTGCAGCGTAAACAATTCTCCATCAGCCATGAAACCCCGCAGCCTCTTTATCCTCCTCTTGCTCGGCCCAGCGCTCGTCACAGCCTGCCACGAACCCGCCAATTCGTCGAAGGCCACAAAACAGCCGATTGACCCGGTGATTGCCGAGGCGGTTGCAAAGGTGAGTCCCGACAGTGTCCAGACTTGGATTGAGGAGCTGGTCGGGTTTCATACCCGGCATACGCTCAGTTCGCAGAAGAATCCGGAGAAGGGTATCGGGGCGGCAGTGCAGTATATTGTTGCACGATGCGAGGCGTGGGCTCAGCGGGCAGAGGGCGTTCGACCCAAGCCGGTCGTGGAGGTCATTTCCTTTACGGCCGGAGAGAATGGCGGCAGATATGACCGGGTATTGCAGGTGCCGGAAGTGATGGTCACGATTCCCGGCAAGAAAGCAGAGCGGGAGATTCTGCTTTCGGCCCATATCGACACGCGCGTGGCCGATGTGATGGACTCCAAGGCTTTTGCACCCGGAGCCAATGATGACGGCAGCGGGCTGGCCTGCCTGCTGGAAGTTGTCCGCATCCTGTCGGAGATTCCGCTGGAGCAGACAGTCAAATGCCTGTTTGTGGCGGCCGAAGAACAAGGGCTGGATGGTTCCCGGTATCTGGCTGCCCGGGCGAAGGCCGAGGCGTGGCCGATTCTGGCGATGATCAACAACGATATGATCGGCAATGCCGTGGCCAGCGGAACGGGGCTGAAAGAAGACCACAAAGTCCGCGTCTTTTCGGAAAGCCTGCACGGCGAGGACAGCGATCCCCGCCAACTAGCCCGCTATATCAAAGAGACGGCGGGACGATATGTGCCCGATCAGGAAGTCAAGCTCATCTACCGCAACGACCGCTATCGCCGCAGCGGCGACCATACGCCTTTCCTGCGGGAAGGCTTTACCGCCGTGCGGATGAGCGAGTATTGCGAGAACTACGACCGCACGCACCAGGACGTCCGCTCGGAAGGCGGCATCGATTATGGCGACCTGCTTTCGGGCGTCGACATCCCTTCCCTGTCGCGGAACATCCGCATCAATCTGGCTACCGTGATGAATCTGGCCCAAGCACCTGGCCGTCCGGAAAACGCACGCATCGCCAATGCCGGTGAATTGGCAAACGATACCGTGCTGGCCTGGGATCCCATCCGTCTTGCTGACGGACAGATCGATTCATCTGTTTCCTACGAGATTCTCTTCCGGGAAACCGACCAACCCGAATGGCAGATTCTCGGCTGCATTGCATCCGATACTTCGCAATCTGAGCCCAGCTACCAGTGCCCGCTCAGCAAGGACAACTATTTCTTTGCTGTTCGCTCCGTCTCAGCAGCCGGCCATCCCAGCCTGCCTGCCGTCGCCCGTTAATGACAATTCTTTTATTATGAAACGTATTATTCTGTTATCTTTCATCCTACTGGCGGCCGCTTGTTCCAAGCCGACCGATCCGCTGCAGCGCGGGAAAGCATCCTCCGCCCTGGACGATGCCTTCGCATCGTATCTCCAAGCCGTTGCCGACAGTTCCGAGGAACTGCACAGCATCATGATGCTTCAGCACGGAAAAGTGCTCGAAGAGAAGTTCTTCGTGCCGGACACGGCCCACATTCTGAATTCCGTGTCCAAGAC
>JAFZAF010000173.1 GCA_017548335.1 Bacteroidales bacterium
ACCTGCCCAGCCGCGAGTCCCGGAAGACCACCTGCCCGGCCTGCGGCGGGTCGCGGCTCCGACCCGAGGCTTTGTATGTGAAAGTCGGAGGGAAAAACATCCATGAGCTGATGACGATGCCCATCGGGGAACTGGCTTCGTTCTTCGAGCAACTCGAGCTGGACGAGTACGACCGCACGGTCGCCGAGCGACCGCTCCGGGAAATCCGCTCGCGGCTGCAGTACATCTGCGAAGTGGGTCTCTCCTACCTGACCCTGAGCCGGGCTTCGAACACCCTGAGCGGCGGCGAAAGCCAGCGGATCAACCTGGTCAGCTCGCTGGGCAACAACCTCGTGGGCTCGATGTACATCCTCGACGAGCCAAGCATCGGCCTGCACGAGCGCGACACGCAGCGGCTCATCGGTGTGCTGAAGCGGCTGCGCGACCTGGGCAACACCGTGATCGTGGTGGAACACGACCGGCACATCATCGAGGCGGCCGACCAGCTCATCGACATCGGCCCGTACGCTGGGACCAGCGGCGGCCGCATCGTCTTCCAGGGACGGATCGCCGACGGCCTGAAGGCCGGCACGCGTACCTTGACGCTCGATTATCTCTCGGGCGCACGCCAGATTCCCATCCCGGCCAAAAAACGCAGTTGGAAGTACGCCGTGGAAGTTGTCGGGGCCCGGGAGAACAATCTGAAGGACATTGACGTGCGGTTTCCGCTCCGCTGCCTGACCGTCGTGACGGGCGTCAGCGGCAGCGGAAAATCATCGCTTGTGGGCGACATTCTCTACCCCGCCCTCTACCGGCATCTGAACCAGATCGGCAACAAACCGGGCATCTTCAAGGAACTCCGGGGCGACCTGGGCAAGATCGCCTCCATCGAATACATCGACCAGAATCCCATCGGCAAAAGCACGCGGTCGAATCCCGTAACGTACCTGAAGGTGTACGACGATATCCGCCGGCTCTACTCCGAACAGCCCTACGCCAAGATGAACGGCTACGGGCACTCCCATTTCTCGTTCAACATCGACGGCGGGCGCTGCCCGGAATGTCTGGGCGAAGGCGTGATCCGCATCCCGATGCAGTTCATGGCCGATGTGGAGATGGTTTGCGAGGCCTGTGGCGGCAAGCGCTTCCAGAGCGACATCCTGGAGGTGAAATACCAGGGAAAGAACATCAGCGAGGTGCTGGACATGCGCGTGGAAGAGGCCATCGAATTCTTCGGGTCGCAGCCGGATCCGCTGGCCCGGCGCATCGCCGAACGGCTGCAGCCGCTCATGGACGTAGGCCTGTCTTACATCAGTCTCGGCCAGCGCAGCAGTTCCCTCAGCGGCGGCGAGAGCCAGCGCATCAAGTTGGCTTCGTTCCTGGCCAAGGATTTCGAAACCAAGGGATCGATTCTCTTCGTTTTCGACGAACCGACTACCGGCCTGCATTTCCATGACATCGGGAAATTGCTCAAAGCGTTCAACGCACTGGTGGAGCGGGGCCACTCGATCGTCGTGGTCGAGCACAACCTCGACGTGATCCGGGCGGCCGACTGGGTCATCGACCTGGGGCCCGATGCGGGCGCGGCCGGCGGAGAAGTCGTGTTCCAGGGAACGCCCGAGGCCCTGGCCCAGGCCGACACCTGGACCGGCCGCGCCCTTCGCGACGAAATGGCGTCCCATTCATTCACAGAACAATCCGTATGATGAAGAAATTCTATCCCATTATTCTGATCACGGTCTTTCTTTCCACGGCTGTCGCCGCGGGAGCGCAGGAACTGCGGCACAATGCGCAGTATCCGGACGACCCGGCCTTCGTGCCAGTCGCCGATTCGCTCCGGGGCCTGATCCTTCAGGGCGAATTCAACGAATCGAAGATCTATCCCGAGACGCGCCGTGAGTGGAAGGTCTATGTGCCGGTCCAGTACGACGGCGTCACGCCGGCCTGTCTGCTGGTGGGCCTCGACGGCATCCTGTTCAACGCCACGACGGTGCTCGACAACTTGATCGCCAGCGGCGAAATGCCGGTAACCATCGGCGTATTCGTCCAGCCGGGCGTCTCCTACGATGCGGACGGCGCTGTGCTGCGCTACAATCGCAGCAACGAGTTCGACCGCACTGACGGAACCTTTGCCCGTTTCCTGGAAGAAGAAATCCTGCCTCTCGTGGAGCAACTTGTAACGCCTGACGGCCGGCCTGTGCGCCTGTCGCATAACCCGGACGACCGGGCGATCACAGGCGCCAGCAGCAGCGGCATCGCGTCGTTTTCGGCGGCCTGGAACCGGCCGGATCTTTTCCACCGCGTTTACAGTTCGGTCGGCACCTATGTGGCGATGCGCGGCGGAAACGATTATGCAGCCCTTGTCCGCAAATACGAGCCCAAACCGCTGCGGATCTTCCTGCAGGACGGCATGAAAGACGCATGGAATCCCCTTTTCGGTGAATGGTGGGAGCAGAACCTGCTGCTGGAATCGGCGCTTGATTTCGCGGGCTATGAGGAGATTGCCCACTGGGACCGCGGCGGCCACAGCATCTGGCACGGCACGAAGATGTTCCCCGACGCGATGCGCTGGCTTTGGAAAGGTTGGCCCGCGCCCGTGCAGGCGGGCGACTCACGCAACGACATGTTGCAGTCGCTGCTGGGCACGGGGAAAGAACGCGAAGCGGGCTGGGCTGCGATGCCCGTCGGCGAGGTTCCGCGTGCTGTCCGCAAGCGTCTGGACAATCCGGTGCAGCAGATCCTCTACCCTTCCGGGAAACTGGAGGTTTCGGTCGAAGAACATTCCAACTGGCTGCGCTGCGCACTCGTCCGACCGGACGGGTCGCGCGCGGCCGATGCGCAATTTTATTGGCTGCACAACCCTGACAACCACTCGTTGGAAGGTCCGATCGCCCGCGACCTGGCGTTTGACACCTTGGGCAATCTGTATGTCCTCACGCCCTTCGGCATTCAAGTCTGCGACCAGAACGGTCGTGTCCGCGCCATCCTCGGCCTGCCTTACGGCCGGATGGAAGCCCTCTGCTTCACGGGGCACTTGCTTTACGTACGCATCGACGGACAAGTTTATGTCCGCCCGCTGAAACACACCGCCTGGAACCCTGCCGACGGTTTCATCACACCCCCCTCCCAAGGACAAGGATAAGCCATGGATGTTGTAGATATTCTGTTGGATGCCCTACGGGCCGCCATTCTCATCACCGGCATGGTGGTGATCATGATGATGATGATCGAGAGCCTGAACATTACCTCGGGCGGGCGTTTCTTCGCCCGGCTGCAGGGATCGAAGTTCGGACAGATTGTGGTCTCGGCGCTGCTGGGATGGATTCCGGGCTGCATGGGCGGTTTCGCCTCTGTGTCGCTCTTCTCGCACGGGATGATCAGCTTCGGGGCGCTGGTGGCGATGCTCATCGCCACCTCGGGCGACGAAGCGTTCGTCATGCTGACGCTCTTTCCGGGCAAGGCCCTCTGGATTTCGCTGCTGATCCTGGTCATCGGCATCCTGGTCGGCGTGTTGATCGACTATGTCGGCCCGAAACTGGGCCTGAAGCCCTATGCACTGAAAGGCTGCGGCGAAATGCATCTGCACGAGGAGGATTTGCAGAAACTTGAACACGAACATCCGCGCGAACACGATCACGAGCATCAGCATGAGACCGCGTCGGGCAAAACCCGACAGAAACGCCACCTGCTGACTTGGAAGAGGGCCATGCTCTTCTTCGGCATCGGACTCTACATCTTCGCCCTGGCCACCGGCATGCTCGAACACGAGCATGAAGGCATGGAAGAGGCGGAACACGGCGGATTCAATCTGTTGAGCGAAGACTGGATGAACCTGCTGTTCGCCGCCGTCAGCGTCATCATGCTGGGCGTCGCCGCTTTCGGCTCCGACCACTTCGTGGAAGAGCATCTATGGCAACACATCATTGCCCGACATGTTCCGAAGATCTTCGCCTGGACGTTCGGCGTGCTGGTCGCGCTGGGCTTCATCATGGAGTTCGTGGATGTCAGCGCCTGGATCAGCGCCAACATTCCGCTCATGATCCTGCTGGCCACGCTCATCGGCATCATCCCCGAATCGGGTCCGCACCTGATCTTCGTCACCCTCTTCGCCGCCGGCGTCGTTCCGGCGCCAGTGCTGATCGCCAGCTGCATCTCACAGGACGGCCACGCCTCCCTCCCGCTCCTGGCCGAATCGAAAGGCGCCTTCCTCCGCGCCAAAGCCATCAACTGCATCATCGCCCTCATCGTCGGCTTCGCCTGCTGGGCTTTACTGCGCTGACCCGTGGCGATGGAAGCGGTGAGTATCAATAACTTAACCAAAATCGGTTGCGTATTTTGACGCAACCGAAAACACGTAAACCTATGATTACCAGAGCCCTTCGCGCCACGGCAGTTTTGCTCCTCGCCTTCGTTTCCGGCGTGTTGCTTGCCCAAGAAAACAATTCGAATTTCGCCACGCAGACGGTCGACCGGAAGGTTGAGTCGCTGCTCTTGATTGAGCGGATGAGCGATGTCGCGTATGTCGACATCGTCCGGCTGGCGGGTCCGGCGCCCGCCTATCAGAAGAAAACAGGAACGGCATTTAAGGACTCGCTACTAGACAATCAACTGAAGTTCTACTCCTATGTCTTTATTCCGAAGACGGCCAAGCAGAACAAGAAATATCCCCTGCTGGTGTTCCCGCACGGAGGTGTGCACAGCAGTTTCACGTCCGGATCGGTCCATATCCTGCGGGAGATGGTTGCGCAGGGCTATATCGTGATTGCGCCGGATTACCGCGGCAGCACAGGTTATGGACGTGGATTCTATGAGAATATCGATTACGGCGGGCTGGAGAACGAAGACGTGATGGCGGCCCGCGACTACATGGTCAAGAGTTACGATATCGTGGATCCCGACCGCGTCGGAATCATCGGCTGGAGCCACGGCGGCATGATTACGCTCATGAATCTGCTTCGGTATCCCGAGAAGTTCGCCTGCGGCTACGCCGGCGTGCCGGTGAGTGACGTCGGCTACCGGCTGAGTTACCAGTCGCCGGAGTATTCGAAGAATTACACGGTGGAGTACCACATCGGGGCGACGCCGGAAGAGAAACCCAAAGAATACGCCCGCCGCTCACCCGTCACCTATGCGAAGCAACTGATCCGTCCCCTGCGGATCGTCACTTGCATGAACGACGACGACGTAAGCGTCACGGAAGTCCAGCGGATGATCGATTCGCTGACCTTCCACAACCGGTCCTTCGAATACAAGGTCTTCCCGAAGATGCCGGGCGCCCACTCCTTCGAGCGCATCGACTCAATGGAAGCCTGCGAAATCCGTCTCGAAACCTACGCCTTCCTCGCCCGCTACCTCAATCCCCCCAAACCGATCAAAACGATCAAAGAATTAAGAAAAGCGGGGTATTTTTACTACTAAAAAAAGAAGTCCAGTTTTGTGCTGGACTTCTTTTTTCGTCATACCCGACCTGATCGGGCATCTCTTTAGCGCAGCTTCTTGAAGCCGTACTTGGCGCAGGCGCCGAGCTGCTCTTCGATGCGGATGAGCTGGTTGTACTTCGCCATGCGGTCGGTACGCGAGAGCGAACCGGTCTTGATCTGGCCGCTGTTGGTGGCCACGGCGATGTCGGCGATGGTGGTGTCTTCGGTTTCACCGGAGCGGTGGCTCGTGACGGTGGTGTAGCCGTGACGGTGGGCCATTTCAATGGCGTCGAGGGTCTCGGAGAGCGAGCCGATCTGGTTGACCTTGATGAGGATGGAGTTGGCGGCACCCATCTTGATGCCTTTCTCCAGGAACTTCACGTTGGTGACGAAGAGGTCGTCGCCCACGAGCTGGCAGCGGTCGCCGATGCGCTCGGTGAGCTTCACCCAACCTTCCCAGTCGTTTTCGTCAAGACCGTCCTCGATGGAGTCGATCGGGAATTTGGTGATCAGTTCTTCGAGGAAGTCGATCTGCTGTTCGGAGGTCAGTTTCTTGCCATTCGGATCTTTCTGCTTGCCGCCCTTGAGCTGCTTGTAGTCATAGTAGAAGGTATCACCCTCTTTGAAGCAGAATTCGGAAGCAGCGCAGTCCATGGCAATCTTCACGTCCTTGCCGGGCTCATAGCCGGCGGCCTTGATGGCGTCGCAGATAATCTGCAGGGCGTCTTCGATGCCGTCGAGTGCGGGAGCGAAACCACCCTCATCGCCGACAGCTGTGCTCAGGCCGCGTTTCTTCAGCAGTTTGGCGAGGTTGTGGAACACCTCGGCACCCATGCGGATGCCTTCCTTCTCGCAGCATGCACCGACCGGACGGATCATGAATTCCTGGAAAGCGATCGGAGCGTCGGAATGGGCGCCGCCGTTGATGATGTTCATCATCGGGACGGGCAGGACATAGGTGTTGGTGCCGCCGATGTAGCGGTAGAGCGGAATGTCGAGATAATTGGCAGCTGCGTGGGCGCAAGCAAGGGAGACGCCGAGGATGGCGTTGGCGCCGAGGTTCTTCTTGGTCGGGGTGCCGTCGAGTTCGATCATCTTCTGGTCGATGGCGCGCTGCTCGAGGACGTTCATGCCTTCGATGACAGGGGCGATGCGCTCGTTGACATTGGCCACGGCTTTGAGGGTGCCTTTGCCGAGATAACGGCCCTTGTCGCCGTCACGGAGTTCGAGGGCTTCGTTTTCGCCGGTGCTGGCACCGCTGGGGACGGCGGCACGGCCCATGATGCCGCTTTCAAGGATCACATCGACCTCGACGGTCGGATTGCCACGCGAGTCAAGAATCTCTCTCGCAAATACTTTTTCAATAATCATTGTCGTAATTCTTTATTAGATAAATATTGTTCTTCTCGTTTCGTCACGCCCGGCCTGACCGGGCATCTCAAATCAATCTGCAAATATAGGAATAATCCGTTACTTTCTAATGCCCCAGTCGGAGAGGCGGACGGTGTTTTCCACTTTCTCTTCGATGGTATCGTCGAGCGCTGGGAAGAAGTCGAAGCCTGTGAGGGATTCGAGCTCGTTGACACTCAGGTAACAGTCGCG
>JAFZAF010000174.1 GCA_017548335.1 Bacteroidales bacterium
AAACACCATGGCAGTCAAAGGTACGATCGTCGTTGACACGGAGAAATGCAAAGGTTGCAGCGTCTGCGTGGTCAACTGCCCGTTCGGAGTCATCGCACTCTCGCACGAGGTCAATAGCAAAGGCTATAACTACTTACATATGGTGGAACCCGACAAGTGCACCGGCTGCGCCAGCTGCGCGACCGTCTGTCCCGATTCCGTCATCACCGTCTATCGAGTCAAAATTTAAACAACCGACAATATGGCAGACAAAGTATTGATGAAAGGTAACGAAGCCATCGCCTACGCAGCCATCAACTGCGGCGCCGACGGTTATTTCGGTTACCCGATCACTCCCCAGTCAGAAGTAATGGAGACCCTGATGAAGGAGAAGCCCTGGGAGACCACCGGCATGGTCGTCCTCCAGGCAGAAAGTGAAATCGCCTCCATCAACATGGTTTACGGCGGCGCCGCCTGCGGCAAGAAGGTGATGACCTCCTCGTCCAGCCCGGGCATCAGCCTGATGTGCGAAGGCCTCACCTACCTGGCCGGCGCCGAACTTCCTTGCCTCGTGGTCAACGTGATGCGCGGCGGCCCGGGCCTCGGCACCATCCAGCCCAGCCAGGGCGACTATTTCCAGGCCACCAAAGGCGGCGGACACGGCGACTACCGGCTCATCGTGCTGGCTCCCGCATCCGTCCAGGATATGTACGATTTCGTGGACCTGGCCTTTGAACTGGCGTTCAAGTACCGCAACCCGGCCATGATCCTGGCCGACGGCGTCATCGGCCAGATGATGGAGAAACTTGAATTCCGTCCCACCAAGCCCCGCCGCACTGACGAGGAGGTTCGCGCACAATGCGACAGTTGGGCCACCCTCGGCAAGCCCAAGACCCGCGAGCGCAACATCGTTACGTCCCTCGCCCTCGACCCGGTCGTGATGGAAAACTTCAACATCAAGCTCCAGAAGAAATACGCCGAAATCGAAGAGAAGGAAGTCCGCTACAGCACCTACAGGACCGAGGACGCAGAGCACCTGATCGTCGCCTTCGGCTGCATGTCCCGCATCTGCGAGAATGTCGTGGATATGGCCCGCGAGAATGGCATCAAACTCGGCGTACTCCGCCCCATCACCCTCTTCCCCTTCCCGAAGAAACCCATCGACGCACTGGTCCCGCAGCTCAAGAGCATCATGTCGGTCGAACTCAACTCCGGCCAGATGGTCGAAGACGTCCGCCTCGTGGCCAACGGCCGCGTACCCGTGGGCTTCTACGGCCGCCAGGGCGGCGTGGTCCCCAACCCGGACGAGATTTATGAAGCTTTCCTTAAATTCATCAAATAATCAGGACTATGGACATCAATGACATCATCAAGCCCGAAAACAAGGTTTACGGCAAATCGTCGGTTCTGACCGACAACATCATGCACTACTGTCCTGGTTGCTCCCACGGCGTGGTCCACAAACTCGTGGCCCAGGTCATCGAGGAGATGGACATTCAGGACAAGACAATCGGCGTAAGCCCGGTAGGCTGCTCCGTGTTCGCCTACAATTACCTCGACATCGACTGGCAGGAAGCCGCCCACGGCCGCGCCCCGGCCCTGGCCACGGCCATCAAGCGCCTCAACCCCGACAAATACGTGTTCACCTATCAGGGTGACGGCGACCTCGCTTCCATCGGCACCGCCGAGACGATGCACGCCTGCAACCGCGGCGAGAACATCGTCATCATCTTCATCAACAACGCGATCTACGGCATGACCGGCGGCCAGATGGCGCCGACCACCCTGCTGGGCCAGGTCACAGCCACCACGCCGTACGGCCGCAAGGCGGAACTCAACGGCTATCCGCTCAAGATCACGGAACTCCTTGCCCAGCTCGAAGGCACCTGCTACGTCACGCGCCAAAGCGTCCAGACGCCGGCCGCGGTCCGCAAGACCAAAGCCGCCATCCGCAAGGCGTTCGAAAACTCCATGATGAAGAAAGGCACCTCCTTCGTGGAAGTAGTCAGCACCTGCAACTCCGGCTGGAAGATTCCGCCGGTGGAGGCCAACAAGTGGATGGAAGAGAACATGTTCCCGTTCTACCCGCTCGGTGACATGAAAGACAGATAATAATCAGCGAACACCATGAAAGAAGAAATCATCATAGCAGGATTCGGAGGACAGGGCGTCCTCTCGATGGGCAAGATCCTCGCCTACGGCGGCATCATGCAGGACCAGGAAGTCTCCTGGCTCCCCTCCTACGGACCGGAGATGCGCGGCGGCACGTGCAACGTCAGCGTCGTCTTGAGCGACAACAAGATCAGTTCCCCCATCCTGAGCCGTTTCGACACGGCCATCATTCTCAACCAACAGTCGATGGACAAATTTGAGAATCAGGTAAAGCCGGGCGGACTGCTCATCTACGACACCAACGGCATCACCCGTCATCCCGAGCGGAAAGACATCACCATCTGCCGCATCGACGCCGTAGAGGAAGCCGCGAAACTGGGCAACGCCAAGGCCTACAACATGGTCGTCCTCGGCGCCTATCTGAAAATGAAACCCGTCGTCACGATGGACAACGTCATCAAGGGACTCAAAAAATCCCTCCCGCCGCGCCGTCACAACCTCATTCCGATGAATGAGCAGGCCATCACGGTCGGCATGAACGCTGTCGTGGAGGTCAAATAGACCCTACGTGAACAACGGTTTCACCTCCTTGGGAAGGCTTTTCGATAAAGGCCTTCCCATTTTCGTTGCCCACGTACACCTCGACATCGTTGTATCGCATCGACAGGATCTCGACACCCCAGCTTGAGCCGGCGGGAAGCTTCTCCGAACCCGGATCTCCCGCTTTCAGATACTTGTAGGACACCGTCAGGGAGTCTTCCTGGCTGCCATAATAGACATACATCCGATAGTCTTTTTCCTTCGTGACGCCCCAGAGCCAGGTCCGGAAAGACCAGCGCTGCTGTTCGGGATCCTTCCACAAAGAATTGGTGTTGTCGTTGTACATGATGAGCGGAGATCCGTCCTCTTCCGTTTCATAGATCGAAAAGTCCAGTTCCTTCATCGAGAGGACCCGCATCTGGCCGGGAAAGGCCACCGGGTAGGTGGAGGAATCGGACGGGTCTACCAGGTCTGTGCCCTCCTCGTCCACGAAAAAGAAGGAAACCGGGCAGCCCGTATAGAAGGTGTATCCCTCCGGAATCTCATCGGTAAACTCGTTGAAGAGACTGCATCCTGCCGTCAGCAACAGGGCCAGGACCGCCAGCGTTATCGAAAAGAAGGTCTTTTTCATAGGGTTGTCATGTATTACTACAATAAAGATGCAATGCTACGGAAAATCTTGCGTCCGTCCAGGAACTATTCGTGGCTGGCGAAACGCTGTGCAGCCAGGGTTTCGTACTGCGTGCCGGGCCGGCCGTAATTGGCATACGGATAGATGGAGATGCCGCCGCGCGGCGTAAAGAAACCGGTGACCTCGATGTATTTGGGATCCATCAACGTGATGAGGTCCTTCATGATCGTGTTCACGGTATCTTCATGGAAACCGCCGTGGTTGCGGAAGCTGCCCAGATAGAGTTTCAGGGACTTGCTTTCCACCATCTTCACGTCCGGAATGTAGGAGATGCGGATCTCCGCGAAGTCTGGCTGTCCGGTGATCGGGCAGAGCGTGGTGAATTCCGGGCAGTTGAAACGTACCCAGTAATCATGGTCCGGATGCAAGTTGGTAAAGGCTTCCAGAACCTGGGGCGCGTAATCGAACAGATAGGCGGTTTCCCGTCCCAGCGCGTTGAGTCCTTCTTGTTTTCGTTTGTTTTCCATGGCTTATTCCCAACGGGTTATAAATGGATTATAGGAAATATTGTAATCGTAGGTGTCGATTCCCTCGACTTTCTTGAGCCGGCGGGCAATGACGGCGGTAAGCGGCAGGATCAGTACCTCATAGAGGGTCTTGACCGCGACTTGCGTCAGGATGATCGACAGGATGGCCTTCGCAGGCATCACACCGGCAAAAGCCAGCGGATAGAAAATGACGGAGTCCGACAACTCGCCGACCAGCGAGGAAAGGATGGCGCGTCCGCCGAATCCCTTGCCTTTCGTGGCTACTTTCATCTTCGACATAACCCAGGCATTCATCTGGGAGCCGAGCAGGAAGGCCAGCAGCGACGCGACGGTCGTACGCGGAATCAGGCCGAAGAGCTGGTTGAAACTCTCCGCCACTTCCTGGTTTTCCGGATAAAGCGGGGCGGGCAGCCAGCTCACGAGCTGGGCCGCCACCGCCACGAAGGCGCTCAGCACAAAACCCATCCAGATGACGAGCATCGCCTTCCGATAGCCGTAGACCTCCGTCAGCAAGTCGTTGATGATATAGGAGATTGGGAAGATGATGACCGCACCGGAAAGCTGCAGCGGAAGCTTGCCAAGCTGCCAGAGACGGGGAACGAACAGATTCGAGGTGACCAGACACACGCAGAACGTGACCGCCAGCCATACATAGACAACGGACAGACCTTTCTGTCCACTTTTTTGAGAATCAGGCATTTCTTCTTGTTTTTATAGTGGTACCAAGCACACTTGCCGCAGGATTTGTCCCGCTGCTCGGCGGCAAAGATACGACAAAAATGTATATTTGCACACGAAAGCTGCAACAATCGGCTTTCGCAAACGTTATATAGACAGAATGACCCGAAAAGAGATCACAGCGTTTTATCAGGCCCACAGCCGCCGGCTTTTCAACATGAGCTGCCGGATTCTCCAAAGCCCGGAGGATGCGGAAGAGGTCATGCACGACACGATCTTGAAGTACGTGAACCTCGCCTTCCGCCCCATGTCCCGGGAACAGGTCTCGGCCTGGCTGGCCCGCACTTGCATCCGCGCCTCGGTCGACCGGCTGCGGAAACGCAAACGCGAAGCGCTCTTCCTGGAAGAATACGCCTTGGAAGCCGCTGAAGGTCCCGAGCCCGAGATTCCTGCCGAGGTTTCGGCTGCCCGCATCCTGACGGCCATGCAGCGGCTGCCCGATCCATACCGGCTGGTGGTGACGCTCGTCCTGGCCGAAGGACTGGACTACCAGGAAATCGCCGGCCACACCGGCTTGAAAGAAACGACACTGCGATCGCATTATTTGCGGGGCAAACAAAAACTCCTAGCACTGTTGAAAGAAGATGGAGAACCGATTTGACCTTTACGACCTGCCCGAAGGACACGAGGAGCGCTTCGAAGCGAAGCTGGACACGGGCCTTCTGCAGCGGAGACGCCTGAAAATCTTCCGCTGGGCCTCAGTCGCCGCAGCCGTGGCCGTTCTCGCATGGCTCTTCGTACAATCCGACCGGCATTTTTGGCGGGCCCGGACACCGGAAGCCGTATATGCAGCCTACATGAAGCAGGTGGGCGAGTTCTACCGGCTGCTGGCTGACAACAGTGACGACGATACGGTCGACTGGGAAGCCATCCTGGACGAGTTGACCGATGAGACCATCCCGCTCTACGAACAGCTTCCCGAAGAAATGTCCGAGCGGGAAAAAACAGCCATCCTCAAGCGCTATTACGGCGGAATCCTTGATGAGGCAGGACATTTGCAAGAAGAAATGAAAAAACAAAACAAGTGAACATCATGAAAAGACTGACCCTTCTGTTCGTTGCGCTGGCCACCACGCTGGCCACCGCCTTCGCGGAACCCGAAACAGAGCGGAACCGCTACACGCATACCTATGACTTCCAAGACTTTACCAAGCTTGCCATTTCCCATGCATTCCGGGTGGAACTCACGTTCGCAAACACGTTTGAAGTACGCGTGGACGTCCCCGACTTTCTGGAACCCTATCTCATGGTCAGGCAGAACGGTGAAAATCTGCTTATCGGCATGGAACGTCTGCCGAATGACATCCAGCACAAATTGAACGACGACTCCAAGCCGATCCGCGCCTACGTCACGATGCCGAAAATGACGCAGTTGATCCTGAGCGGCGCTGCGAACGTCACCACGACAGGCAGGCTGGTCCTGGGCGAGGAAGACCTCAACATCCAGTTGAGCGGCGCCACCCAACTGGCCGTGCTGGAAGCGAAAGGCCGTGGGCAATTCAACCTTCAGCTCAGCGGCGCATCCAAAGCGGATATGGAAGCGGATTTCAGCACACTGGACATCGATGTCTCCGGTGCCTCGAGCCTGCGGTTCACAGGCGATGCAAAAGAACTCACGATCCAATGCACCGGTGCCTCCAAAGCCAAAATGGAAGGAAGCTATGGCATCGTCGTGTCTGAAGTCTCAGGTTCTTCCCGGCTCTCCCTCTCCGGCAACAGCGACAAACTGACGCTCGAAGTGTCCGGCGCCAGCCGCTACGAATCCGCCGGTACGACACGCTGGGCCATCGTTGAAATGAGCGGCGCCTCGCAGGGGCAGCTCACAGTTTCAGAGCAGCTCCGCTACGATCTCTCCGGCGTCTCCACCCTCAAGGTCAAAGACAAGGGCGCCAAAATCAAAGGAGAAGCCAGCCGCGGTGCGAAACTTAAGTATCTTAACTGATCATTTCCGGCAGATCACAGACCCGCTGGCCTGGTGAGTGGCGAGAATCAGCACTTCGGCAATCTGGACGTGGGCCGGAGCCTGCGCGGCATAGAGCGCCACGTCGGCAATGTCATCGCCGGTCAACGGCTGAATACCCTTATAGACGTTGGAAGCCCTTTCCGTATCTCCGTGGAAGCGAACGTTGCTGAAGTTGGTTTCCACGAGGCCCGGCTTCAGGGTGGTTACGCGTATCGGCGTATGGGCCAAGTCGATCCGGAGTCCGTCGGAAAGGATCTTCACGGCCGCTTTTGTGGCACAATACACAGCGCCGCCCGCATACGCGGCGTCACCGGCCACGGAGCCAATGTTGATGACATGGCCTTTCAGCCGCTCCACCATCCCGGGCACGACGAGCCGCGTCATGTATAGCAAGCCTTTGACGTTGGTGTCGATCATGGTTTCCCAGTCGGTGAAGTCGCCGGCATATTCCGGCTCCAGGCCGAGGGCCAGACCCGCGTTGTTGACCAGCACGTCAATGTCGCGCCAGGCGGCCGGCAGCGAGTCAAGAGCCCGCTTGACCGCTTCGCAGTCTCGCACGTCGAAGCCTAGCGTAAGCACCTCAACGCCATATTCCTTTTCCAATTCTCCGGCCATTGCGGCCAATTGTCCTTTGCGGCGTCCCGTGATGATCACGCGATACCCCGCTCCGGCGAATTTCCGGGCGCATGCAGCACCGATGCCGCTCGTCGCCCCGGTAATCAAAACAGTCTTTTTCATAGAAACAAAGTTAGCAAGAATCTGCACAAAAAATGCTACCTTAGTGCCATAGAATGAGAAAAACCGATTGAATCCTCATTCTGTGGCATTATGGACTATATCGCCGTACATATCAAGATCGAGCCGTTCAGCGAAGAGCGGGCGGAGATCGTCGAGGCGGAAATTGCCGACCTCGGGTTCGACAGTTTCACGGTCGAGGAACCGTTCCTGAACGCCTTCATCCCGAAGGAATTGTTTTCCGAGCCCAATCTGAAGACCCTGCTGGGCGGCTTCGCCGGCGGGGAGTTCCGCGTGTCCCATACCGTAGAACTGGTGAAAGAACAGAATTGGAATGCCGCCTGGGAGAGCGACTTCGAGCCCGTCGTCGTAGGCGACCAGGTTACCGTCCGGGCAAAGTATCACAAGAATCTTCCCCGGACACGAATCAACGTGGTCATCGATCCCCAGATGAGTTTCGGCAGCGGCCATCACCAGACCACTACGATGATGATCGAACAGCTGCTGGAAGACCGCAAGTCCCTGAAAGGCAAAGCCGTGCTTGACATGGGCTGCGGCACAGGCATCCTGGCCATCGTGGCCGCCAAGCTCGGCGCCGGCGTTCCCGTCCACGCCGTCGACATCGATCCCCGTTGCTGCCGTTCAACCGTCGCCAACGCCCGACGCAACCGCATTCCGCACAAACTCGTCACCGTCTGCGGCGATGCTTCCGTACTGATCCGTGGCCAATACGACTACATCCTGGCCAACATCAACCGCAACATCCTGCTGGCCGACCTGGCCTCGTATGTCCGGGCCCTCAAGCCGCAGGGCGGGACCATTCTGCTCAGCGGATTCTATACCGCCGACATCCCGCTGCTGCTCGAGGCAGCCGCCCCGCTCGGCCTGGCCGAAATCTCCCGCCGCACCCGCGACGACTGGGCCCTGCTGGTCTTAAAGAAATAGATGCCCGGTCGGAGCCGGGCATGACGGATGGTTTAAAAGGTTCTGACGCGCGCAGGAGTTATTGCTGTGGTCGACGCATGGGTCGCAGGCCTGGCGTGGGCAGGGTACCGTTGAGCGTCTGATACACGGTGCGTCGAAGGTCGCCAGCCGCGTTGTCTCCGTTGTAGGCCCAGTACATGGCGCCTTTAAGCCCCTTGTCCAAGGCATAGAGCGCCTTGATGCGCAGCGATTTCTCTTCGTCGTAGCCAAAGGCGAAATCCCCGGTGGCATCTTCCGTCAGATAGGCCACCTGCGAGACACTGTCCCAGTGATAGGTATAGCCCGGCAGAAGATGCGCCTTGGTGACGTCTACCCAACGGGGAAAGCCTTCCTTGCCCCGTCCGTAGAACGGGAGTCCCAGCACCAGTTTTTCCGCCGGAATGCCTTTTTCCAGATGCGCCTCAACACATTGTGAGACCGACATCGAACCCGGCTCCAGAAGATCGGAAGGGTACAGCGGCGCATTGTGGTAAGGCGCATTCCCCAGATCATACGACATGACGTTGGTCCAGTCGATGTATGCGTCCAGGGCCGGGAAATCATAGAACATGCCGGATCCGGCCGTTGCGTGGGTCAGCAGCTTGTCCGGTCCGATGGCCTGACGGATGTCGCGCATCAACAAAGTATAGTTGGCAATGTCATCGGGCGAAGCGGAGATTTCCGCCACATCCTCGCCGGGATATTCCCAGTCGATGTCGATACCGTCCAGTTTGAATTCGTCCACCACGCGGCGGCAGTCTTTGGCGAAGGAGCTCCGCAAACCTTCGTCGGCACACATTTCACTGAAGTTGCCGCTGCCCCATCCGCCGATGGACAGGAGTATCTTGACATGCGGATACTTGCGCTTGATGCTGACCAGGCGGTGCAGTTCTTCCGGCTGGTCCAGACGGACACCGTTGAATGTGTCATTCACATGGCCGAATGCATAGTTGATGTGGGTCAGATAGGTAGCATCCGGCAATTCGTTCATCCGGAACACATAGGCCAGCAGGATTTTCTCACCCGGATCGCCGTGTTTCGTTCCCAATTCTTCCTGAGAAGGTCCTTTCTCAGTACAGGCGGCCAGGCAGAAAGCAGCCGCAAGCAATAAAAGAGATTTGCGCATAACAGTTGATTATTTGTCGAGAGGATTTCCGTCGGGATCGCGCGAGACGATCCACCGCAAGGCATTGACGAACAGGAGCTGTTCCGTAGCGTCGGAGAACTGCTCGTCTCCATGTCCCATATTGATATAGAGCATCCGGTAATTGCGGTTGGTCCAGACGACCGGGAAGTCCCCGCCATAGACGATGTCCTTGAGTCCGATCGGGAAATTCCGCGGGGAAAGTGAAACCAGCACTTCCACGTCGGGGTTCTCCCGCGGTTCCGGGGTCCACTGGTAGAACTCGGTGGCCGGTGTGACAAAGGATTCCGGAAGATTGCGAGTGACAGGATGGTCCTTGCGATCCAGTTCCAGCAGGGCGGGCTGCGGCGGCCAGTTGTTGCACTTGAAGACACCGCCGCCCAGGAAGCGGACGTACCACGGCCAGCCGGTCCGGCTGTCATTATAGGCCGCCGCGTGGAATCCGATCCAGCCGCCACCGCTCTCCATGTAGCGTTCAAAAGGCGGCCTTGCGTCGGCTGCCGGTGCGGCATTGAGCGCGACGATGACACTGTACTGCTTGAGTTGTTCGTCGGTGAAGGCGCCCAGATTCTGCGTGGAATCCACGATAAACCCTTCCCCCACCGTGAGCTTGTTGAAGAAGGCGATGGCCTGGTGGTCGAACTGGACGTGCGCCGCTTCCGCCCGGTCATCGTACAGGAGCAGCACTTTGAAGCGGGGGCCGTTTTTCGCGTAGTTTGTTTCCCGATAAGTAGGGTCCGGCTTGACCGAAGCCGGCCGGCCGCAGCCGGCAAGTGCCAGCAAGAACAACAGGAGCAGAATTCTTTTCATAATCATCTTGGTATACAAATATATAAAAAACACTATATTCGTGCTATGAAATCTAAGAAACTCTGGCTGATTCCGGGCATCTTTTTTCTGATTGCCTGCGCCGTCAACCTCTATGGTTGCCTCCAGAACAACCTGACCGTCGAACGATACGTCAAAGGCGCCCTGATGCCGTTGCTGGCGCTGACCGGCATCTGCTATCTCGCCCCGAAGAAATTTGATGGGAAAACCGCCGCAACACTGGTCCTGGCACAATGTCTCGGATGGGGCGGCGATTCCCTGCTTATGGGCAACGGCTTCGCCTGGTTTGCCTCAGGCATCGGCGTTTTCCTGCTGGGACATCTCTGCTACATCCGGATCTTTTCCCGCACGCTGAAAGGCCTGCGGCCGGTCGTGTGGATCCTGGCCGTCTTCGTGATGGCCGCCATCCTAGTGTCGATGGTGCTGGCCATCGGCATCAACGGAGCGCTGTTGGCGCCGATGCTGATCTATGGCGCCGCACTGCTGATGATCACCTTCTGCGGACTGTGCGGCCTTTGCCGTCGTCAGGCGCCTTCCCCGGCGGTTTGGTGGATGGTGTTCGCCGGCGGCCTGCTGTTCATCCTCTCCGACGGACTGATCGCCATGCGGACCTTCGGCCTGGCCCAGTTCGAACTACGCGGCTTCGTCATCATGTCCACCTACCTCGTCGCCCAGTCGCTCCTCTGCGCCGCCGCCGTCCGTCTTGCAATTATTCAAGAATAATCTGTATCTTTGTGGCCGCAAGCGGTATCAGCCGTTCGCAAATCCGCGCGGGTGTGTTGTAATTGGTAGCCAAGCCAGACTTAGGATCTGGTGGAGTGATCCGTGGGGGTTCGAGTCCCCCCACCCGTACTCGTGTTTTCGGGGCCCTGCCCCGTACCCCGCGCCTCCCGGCCTTAGTATTTTTGCTACGCGGGCACTCTGCGTTTTTCTGCTTTTGCTGCAAAAATACCGGCCTCCGGCGGTCGCCTGATGGCGACTCGGCCTCCGCTAGCGGCTGATGCCGCTTGGGCTCCGCCCAGACCTGCCGCTCCTGCACAGCCTGAAAAACGCCGTTGCCGGCGAAGCCCTTTCACGGAGTTTTTGCGGGGAGGCTGGTTTGGAGAGCCGTAGCGTATGTGAAAGGGCTTCACCGGCAACAAGAGGCAAAAACGCTGACGGAAAGCGGGGGCGGGCACAAAAAGGTGCAAAAATGTGCCCCAACTGGCTGAAAATGCTGGTTGGGGCACGTTTTTACGGGTTATTGTGCCCGAAGCAAAAGAGATTCCCGGTCAAGCCGGGAATGACGAGGCGGGCTGCGGGAGGGCCTGGTGGAGCGGCAGGTTCTTCAAACCCGAGCGGCCTCGTGAGGGTTTGAAAGGTTCTGACGCGCGCAGGGAAGACCGCCGGGAAAAGAGTTTCCCGATCAAGCCGGGCTGATGCATCAATAGGACTTCGCGATGGCGATGAAGTCGCCGGCCTTGAGGGAGGCGCCGCCGATGAGACCACCGTCGATGTCGGGGCAGGCGAAGAGTTCCTTCGCGTTGGAAGGCTTGCAACTGCCGCCGTAGAGAATCGTGGTTTCTTCAGCCACGGCTTCGCCGAAATGGGCGGCCAGCGTCTTGCGGATGAAGGCGTGGATTTCCTGCGCCTGCTCGGAAGTAGCGGTCACACCGGTGCCGATGGCCCAAACAGGCTCGTAGGCAATCACGACATTGGCCATCTGCTCCGGGGTCAGGCCGAAGAGCACGTCGGAAATTTGGGCGCTGACCACATCGAAATGATGACCCTCCTGCCTTTCCTCGAGTTTCTCACCGACGCAGAAGATTACCTTCAGGCCGTTTTCGAAAGCCAGGGCCATTTTCTTCACGAGTTTCTCGGAGGTCTCGCCGTAGTATTCGCGACGCTCGGAGTGGCCGAGAATCGTATAGCGGCAGCCGGCATCTTTCAGCATCGCCGCAGATACTTCTCCGGTGAAGGCGCCTTTCGGCTGGTCGGCGCAATTCTGAGCCGACAGCGCAATCGCGCTGCCTTTGAGGACCTGCGCCACGGCGGTCAGGTGCGTGAACGGCGGGGCGACCACGAGGTTGACGCCTTTCGGCAGTTCATTCGATTGAGCGACAATGGCTTCTGCGAGCGCGATTCCTTCGGTAACGGTGGTGTTCATCTTCCAGTTACCGGCAACGATTTTCTTTCTCATGGGTTTGTATAGAATTTAGTTACACAATCTTGTCAGATTCCCGGTCAAGCCGGGAATGACGGTAAGTCAAGCCGGGAATGACGGAAAATACAAATATAGAAAAAAGTTGTATTTTTGCGGCACCAAAAACGAGAGAGATATGCATTTCAGCTTTAAAGAGATCATCAGCGCGTTCATCGTGCTCTTCGCCATCATCGACATTACCGGTTCCCTGCCCATCATCATCGGACTGCGGGAGAAAGGCGCCAAGATCGGCCCGCTCAAGGTGGCACTGATCTCTTTCATCATTCTCGTCGCCTTCCTCTTCGCAGGAGAAGGCCTCCTCTCCCTCTTCGGCGTGGAAGTAAACTCGTTCGCCGTGGCCGGTGCCATTATCATCTTCATCTACGGCATGGAAATGATCCTGGGACGGGAAATCATCAAGAACGACGGCCCCGCCTCGGCCGCCAACGTAGTCCCCATCATCTTCCCCCTGATCGCCGGCGCCGGCGTCCTCACCACGCTGATCTCCATGCGCGCGGAATACGCCATGCAGAACATCATCGTCGCCATCGCCCTCAACATGGTGGTGGTCTTCTTCGTCCTCAAATACGTCGATGGGGTCGAACAGAAACTTGGCCCGACCGTGATCTACATCCTCCGCAAGATTTTCGGCATCATCCTTCTCGCCATGGCCGTGAAGCTCTTCA
Source organism: Bacteroidales bacterium (assembly GCA_017548335.1). Taxonomy (GTDB): domain Bacteria; phylum Bacteroidota; class Bacteroidia; order Bacteroidales; family UBA932; genus Cacconaster. Next base: position 13,050 of record JAFZAF010000174.1, read on the forward strand.
CCGCCAATCTGGCCACGATGATATAAAAAAGATGCCCGGTCGGGGCCGGGCATGACGGGAAAAAGAGATGCCCGGTCGAGGCCGGGCATGACGAATGGGATGAGATGCCCGATCAAGTCGGGCATGACGATTGTTACGCGTGTTTTGCGTAGAGCTGACGGATGGCGTTGGCGAGGCGCTTGACGCCTTCGACGATCTTTTCGTCGGAGGCGAAGGAGAAGTTCAGGCGCATAGTGTGCTTGCCGCCGCCGTCGCAGTGGAAGGCTTCGCCGGTAACGAAGGCCACGTTCTCCTTGATGGCGATGTCGAACAGTTCACGCGTGTCATATTGCACGGGAAGCTTCAGGAAGAGGAAGAGACCGCCGTCCGGGTTGGTCCATTTCACGCCTTCGGGCATGAACTCTTCGAACGACTTGACCATCAGCTCTTTCTTGCGCTTGTAAAGCGCGCAGGTCTTCTTCAGGTTCTCGTCGTAAGCGCCGGAGGCCAGATACTTGGCCGCGACCATCTGGGAGAAGGCCGGCGTGCAGAGGTCGGCCGACTGCTTGGCCACGATGAGGCGGTCGAGAATGTTCGGTTGCGCAACGATCCAGCCAAGGCGGAAGCCCGGGACGAAGGTCTTGGAGAAGGTGCCGAGCATGATGACGCGGCTCGGATCCATCGAGTACATCGACGGAAGGGACTCGCCCGAGAAACGGATGTTCTTGTAGGGCGTGTCTTCGACGATGAGCAGGTCGTATTTCTGGGCGACGCCCACCGCGTATTCACGCTCTTCGAGCGTCATCGTCTCTCCCGAAGGGTTCTGGAAGTCCGGGATCGAATACAGGAACTTCGGCTTCTTGCCGGTTGCGCAGAGCACGTTGCAGGCTTCGTCGAGGCCGCGGTTGTGGCGCAGGCCGTACGGGTTGCCCTGATAGGACCAGAAAGCCTGGAGGGCGCCCAGGTAGGAAGGAAGGCCGCAGACGACCACATCACCCGGGTTGATGAAAATCCGGGAGATCAGGTCGAGGGCCTGCTGGGAAGCCGTAGTGATGAGGATGTTCTCGATGGGAACATCCAGTCCTTCCTCCCGTTTGTAGAGTTTGGAAATCTCCTTGCGAAGGGCGACGACGCCTTCGGTGGAGCCGTACTGGAGCGCGGCGTAACCTTCGGTTTCGAGGACTTCCTTCATGATGTCTTTGAGTTCTTCCAACGGGAAGGTGGCCGGATTGGGGAAACCACCGGCGAAGGATATGATTTCGGGACGGGTTGCTACGCTGAGCAGGTCGCGGATCTGGGAGCGGCGCATGCTCAGGGCGTTCTGAGAGAGAAGAGGTGTAATGTCCATATTGATTTTGATATTTGTTTCACACGTATTGCAAATATAACAATTCGAAAGAACATTTCCTAAAAAAACAAGCATTTTTCAAGCAAAAAAGAAGAATTGTCATTCGATGAAAAAAAACATTATATTTGTAGGTTATGAATAAACTCTTCCTGATCGACGGTCATTCCCTGATTTTCCGGATGTATTATGCCTTCCTGCGCAGGCCCATGGTCAACACGAAAGGCGAGGATACGTCCATCCTCTTCGGCTTCACCAAATACCTGCTGGAGCTGATTGCGCGAGAGCAGCCGTCGCATCTGGCCGTCATGTTCGACCCGCCGGGCGGCACCTTCCGGAACGAACTGTATCCGGAATACAAGGCCACCCGGACCGCCACCCCCGAACTCGTGAAGGCAGCGCTCGAACCCCTGACGGAAATCGTGGACGCCCTCGACATCCCCGTGCTGATGAAGCCCGGCTTCGAGGCGGACGATGTCCTCGGCACGATTGCCCGGAAATTTGCCGGACAAGACTTCGACGTCTATATGGTCACGCCCGACAAAGACCTGGGCCAGATCGTGGACGACCATATTTTCCAGTACAAGCCCGGCAAGGCCGGAGCCGACAACGAGATTCTCTCAAAGGAAGCCATCTGCGCCCAATACGGCATTTCCGATCCCCGCCAGATTATCGACATCCTGGCCATTTGGGGCGATGCGGCAGACAACGTGAAAGGCGTGTCCGGCGTCGGCGAGGTGGGCGCCCGCAAACTGGTCGCGAAATACGGGACGCTCGAAGGCATCGAAGCACATCTAGACGAACTCCCGGCCAAACAGCAGGCCGCCTTCCGCGAAGCCCTGCCCCACCTCGGCCTGAGCAAGACACTGGTCACCATCAAGACCGACGTGGACATCGAAGTCGAGGAAGCGCAGCTCCGCATCGGCCGCCCGCACGAAGAACGGGTCGCCGAACTCTTCAACCATTACGAATTCAATTCCCTGCGGGGCCTTGTCCCTACCCTCGATCAGGTCCAAGAAGTGAAACGCACTGTCCTGGATTGCACGGCAGCCCCTGCTGCCGGTATCGTCCGGGAAGCCCGGCAAAACGGACGTGTAGCCGTCCGCCTTTCCGACACCGTGATTCTGGCCAGCGGCAATCGCTACTGTTCCCTCTCCTACGCCGAAGCGGCGCCCTTGCTGGAAGACGAAAACGTGGTCAAATGCGGCTTCGGCCTCAAGCACACCGCCCTCCGCGGACCGCTCCACGACATCGAGATCATGCACTACCTGCTCAATCCCGAGCGGAACCACAAACTGGAGACGCTTGCCGCCGCTTATCTGGACGCCGACCTGACAGATGACGCCGCGGACGGCCAGCTGATGCTCTTCGACTTCGACCACAAGGCCGACGGCAAGGCGTGCGTGGCGGCGGGGCTGATTGAACCCCTGCTGCAGCAAGAGTTGCAGGAACAGCACCTCTGGGATCTCTACACCCGCATCGAGATGCCGCTCATCGGCATTCTCGCCCAGATGGAGGCCACTGGCGTGAAGATCGATCCTCAGATGCTCGGCGCATACAGCCGCGTCCTCTCCAAAGAGCTGGTCCAGATCGAGCAGGAGGCGCGGGAAATGGCCGGTGAGCCGACCCTCAACCTCTCCTCTCCCCGCCAGATCGGCATCGTGCTGTACGAGAAATTGAACCTGAATCCCCGGGCCAAGAAAACCCGCAACGACAACTACCCGACCGACGAAGAAACCCTCACCGAGATTGCCAACCGGCATCCGATCGTAGGCAAGATCCTGGAGTTCCGCGCCGTCAAAAAGCTGTTGTCCACCTATATCGATCCCCTGCCGGCCCTGATCAGCCCGGCCGACGGGAAGGTCCATACGACCTTCACCCAGGCCCTGACCGCGACCGGACGCCTGAGCAGCCTCAAGCCGAACCTGCAGAACATTCCCATCCGCACGGAACGCGGCATGAAGATCCGCGAAGCCTTTGTCCCCAGCGACCCGGACGGCTGGATCGTCTCGGCCGACTACTCCCAGATCGAGCTGCGCCTGATGGCCCACCTGAGCGGCGACCCGCACCTGGTGGCCGGCTTCGCCCACGGCGCCGACGTCCACCGTTCCACGGCCGCCCGTATCTTCCACGTCGATCCCGAACAGGTGACGGCCGAGCAGCGCCGTCATGCCAAGGTGGCCAACTTCGGCATCATCTATGGCATTTCCGCGTTCGGGCTCTCGCAACGGATGGGCATTTCCCGCTACGAGGCCAAAACGTTCATCGAAGAATACTTCCGCAGCTATCCCGGCGTAAAAGCCTACATGGACCGTGTCATCGCGGAAGCCCGGGAGAAAGGCTATGTGGAAACCTTGTTCGGCCGCAAGCGGTT
>JAFZAF010000175.1 GCA_017548335.1 Bacteroidales bacterium
ATCAAGGCCTACCGGATGCAGGACAAGGCGCGCGCCGTCGGGTTCGACTGGGAGAAAAAAGAGGATGTATGGGACAAAGTCGCCGAAGAACTGAACGAGTTGCGCTCCGAACTGAACGACGGTTCGAAGGAGCGTCAGGAAGCCGAGCTGGGCGACTTCATCTTTTCGGTAGTCAATGCCGCACGGCTCTACCACCTCAACCCCGATACGGCGCTGGAGCGGACCAACGCCAAATTCAAGCGCCGCTTCACGTATCTCGAACTCCGCGCCAGGGAACTCGGCCGCGACCTGAACGACATGACCCTGGCCGAAATGGATGCGCTGTGGGATGAAGCCAAGGCGCAGGAATCCTCAGAACGATAATCCCTCCTATGTCCTATACCGTCCGGGAAGTCGGGAATGCCCGCGAATTCAAGCAGTTCTACCAGTTTCAAAACCGGCTGTACCGCGACTGCGCCACCTATGTCCCGTCGCTGGACTTCGACCAGAAGCACACGCTTGCCCACAGCCCCTGCCTGGATTACTGCCGGCAGAAACTGCTGCTGTGCTACAACGAGGCCGGCCAGGTCGTCGGGCGTTGCTGCGCTATCATCAATCCCCGCTATAACGAACGCTACGGCACCCGCCGGATGCGCTTCGGCTGGACCGATTTTATCGAAGATTTCGATGCCGCCAAAGCCCTTCTCGACGCCGCCGTGGAATGGGGCCGCAGCCAGGGAATGACGGAAATCCACGGGCCGCTCGGCTACAATACCATGTACAAGCAGGGCATGGTGGTCGAAGGTTTCGACAGTGTACCGCAATCCAACAACCTCTACAATTTTGCCTATTATCCGGCGTTTCTGGAACGGATGGGATTCGAGAAGGAAGCGGACTGGATCCAGTACCGGTTCGACGCCCGGCAAGCACTCCCTGAAAAGTTGCACCGGCTCGCGGACCTGCTGCTGCAACGCTACCATCTCCAGGTTGCCGACATCAACGCGCTCAAGAAACGCAAGGACTTGATTTCCAAATTTTTCAAGGAGTATAACGAAACCTTCCTCTCCGTCCGCAACTTCGTCCCTTTCACAGAAAGGGAAATCGCTGAGGAGGGAGGCAATTACATCGACAGGCTGAGCAACGACCTTTCCTGCATCGTCCTCGACCCGGACGAAGACATCGCAGCCTTCGGCATTTGCATCCCCAGCCTCTCCCGCGCCCTGCAAAAGGCGAACGGACACCTGTTCCCGCTGGGGTGGTGGCACCTGCTCCGTGCCCAGAAACAATACGACACGGTTGACATGATGCTGGTGGGCGTCAGCCGCAAGTGGCAGGACAAAGGCCTCTCGGCCATCCTCCACAGCCACCTGGGCCGTCACTGGCAGGAACTCGGTGTGAAATGGTGTATCTCCAACCCGCAGTTCGAGGACAACTCCGCCCTCAAAGTCTGGGACGCCTACGAACAGAAAGAACTTTTCATCCGCCGGCGGGTCTATAGCAAGACGATATAAAGAGATGCCCGGTCAAAGCCGGGCATGACGTGACAAAAAGATGCCCAGTCGGAGCCGGGCATGACGTGACGGCTACTTAAACCACTCGGTGATGTGGTTCTTGGCGTAGAGGTAATAGATGATCAGGCCGATCCAGCTGGTGGCCAGCACGATGACCGAGCAGATAACTTTGCCGACCAGGGAAATCGGTTTCTTGAAAATGTCGATGACGGCGAGGATCGCGAGGACCAGGCCAATCAGGTAGATGAGGGTTCCCATAATTTAAAATATTGATTGATTAATAGTTAGCGAAATATACCCAGCACAGGCCAGTGGTCCGAGACGAAGGGCACGCCATAATCGCCGGTCAGCAGTTCATAGCGTTCAGCCGTGACACCCCGATAGAAGATGTGGTCGATGATATCCTCCCCGTCCGGAACATCCTTGTTGCCCCAGGCATTGAACGTGTTGCGGCCGTCCGTCACGGAAGCTGTCTCGCGGCATTCCTGTAATTCTGCCCGGATGGGTTCCAGGATCGGATCGTCCCAGTTGGCGTTGAAGTCGCCGGTCAGGAACACGACGTCCCCGGCGGGAACCAATGCGTTCATCCGTTCCATGATGAGTTTGCCGGCCTCTTCCCGCGCCACTTTCCCCACATGGTCGAAATGGGTATTGAAGAACCAGACATCCTGCCCGGTCATCTTGTCAGACAACTGCGCCCAGGTGACGATGCGGCGGCAGGCGCCGTCCCAGCCCAGTGAAACCGTGTCGGGCGTCTCGCTCAGCCAATAGGTGTTGCACTGTTTCAACTCGAAACGATCCTTGCGCCAGAAGATGGCGTTGGCTTCGCCCCGCTCCAGGCCGTCGTCGCGACATACGCCGTAACGGCCGTAGTCGGGCAGCATCTCTTCCAGATAGTTTACTTGGACGATGTATCCTTCCTGAATGCCGAACAGGTCGGGCTGCGATTCTTCCAGCATGCGGATCACCGCCTCGCGCCGGTTGTTCCAGCAGTTGTCGCCGTCGAAATCTTCATGGGGCGACAGGCGGATGTTTAACGTCATGACACGGATGTCGGGCTGATGGCCTGATTTGCAAGCGGAAAGCAACGCACTCCCGAAGGTCGCAACCAGCAGAATCGCAAACAACAGGGATTTTTTCATGTGCAGACTCGTTTTTGCAAATATACAAAATTATTGCTAAATTTGAGAGAATGATGAAAAGCATCAAAGACACGATGACCGCAGTGTGGCACTTCTACCGCGACGGCTTCCGCAATATGACGTGGGGCCGTCCGCTCGTGTGGCTTATCCTGCTCAAAGTATTCATCCTCTTCGCGGTTCTCCGGCTCTTCTTCTTCAAGCCCGCCATGGCGGGACTCAGCGACGAAGAGCGCAGCCGCGTGGTCGGCGAACGCATTGCAGGCCCGCCGGCCGAATCCCCTTCCCCGGAAACGTATAACCTTTAATATTTGAATCTATGGATGTGATCTTATGGTCCAGGATCCAATTCGCGATGACTGCCGCCTACCACTGGCTCTTCGTGCCGCTCACCCTCGGGCTGGCACTGGTCATGGCCGTAATGGAGACGATCTATGTCGTCAAGAAAGATGAATTCTGGAAAAAAACCGCCCAATTCTGGATGAAACTCTTCGCCATCAACTTTGCCGTGGGCATCGCAACGGGCATCATCCTGGAATTCGAGTTCGGCACGAACTGGAGCAACTACTCCTGGTTCGTAGGCGACATGTTCGGGGCACCCCTCGCCATCGAGGGCATCCTCGCCTTCTTCATGGAAGCCACTTTCTTCGCCGTGATGTTCTTCGGATGGAACAAGGTGGGCAAACGTTTCCATCTGGCTTCCACCTGGCTCACCGGCATAGGCGCCACCATCTCGGCCTACTGGATCCTGGTGGCCAACGGCTGGATGCAGAATCCCGTGGGCACCACCTTCAATCCGGAAACGGTCCGCAGTGAAATGGCCTCCGCCGCCGCTTTCTGGGAGGTCATCTCCAACCCCGTAGCCGTCAGCAAGTTCTTCCATTCCGTAACGAGCGGATGGGTCACCGGTGGCATTTTCGTGGTGGGAGTCAGCGCCTGGTATCTGCTGAAAGGACGCCACAAAACCTTCGCCACCAAGAGCATGCTGGTCGGCTCGATTGTCGGACTGGTCGGATCGGCCGCCGTGATGCTTTCCGGCGATTCTTCCGGCATCCACGCAGCTGAATTCCAGCCCATGAAGCTGGCCGCCGCCGAAGGCCTGCAGGACGGTGGAAAGCGCGCCGCTTTCACCATCGTGCCCGGCATCAAGATTCCCGGCATGCTTTCCATTCTGGCAACACACGACCTCGACGGTTATGTCCCGGGCATCAACGACATCCTGAACGGATACACCGACAACGACGGGAACGCCATCCCTTCCGTTGCCGAGAAAATGGCTATGGGACGGGAAGCGCTGGTTGCCCTGTCCATCTATCGCACTACCGAAGATCCGACTGAGAAAGCCGAAGCCCGCTACGCACTGGAAGAAAACGTGCAATATATGGGTTACGGCCATCTGGAGAAACCGGAAGACATCGTGCCGCCCGTCGGCGTAGTCTTCTGGGCTTTCCGCTTCATGATCGGCCTGGGCATGCTCATCGCCCTGGTCCTGTTGCTCAGCGTCATTGCCGTCTGGAAAGACAAACTGGGCAAATGGCAATGGCTGCTCTGGGCTGCCATCGTCTGCATTCCGCTGGCCTATGTCACCGGCCAGTGCGGCTGGATCGTAGCGGAAGTCGGCCGCCAGCCCTGGACCATCCAGGGGCTGCTGCCGGTCAATGTCGCCATCTCCAGCCTGAGTGCCGGCGCGGTCAAGACCACTTTCTTCCTCTTCCTTGCTATCTTCACGCTCTTCCTGATCATCGAAATCCGCATCCTGGTCGGTGCTATCAAGAAAGGTCCTGAAACCCAAAACGAATAAAGCCATGAGCTATACCTTCCTTCAAAACTATTGGTGGTTCCTGATCGCCCTGCTGGGCGGCCTGCTCGTCTTCCTGATGTTCGTCCAGGGAGCCAACCTCCACCTTGGCAACCGAAAATTATCCGACCTTCAAAAGCGGATGATCCTCAACTCCACCGGACGGAAATGGGAACTGACCTTCACCACCCTGGTCACCTTCGGCGGCGCCTTCTTTGCGTCGTTCCCTCTCTTCTACAGTACGAGCTTCGGCGGCGCCTATTGGGTCTGGGTGCTGCTCCTGATTACCTTCGTATTCCAGGCCGTGGCCTATGAATTCCAGAACAAAAAGGAAAACCTCATCGGAAGCCAGGCGTTCCGCGTCTTCCTGATGATCAATGGTGTCCTGGCACCGTTCCTCGTGGGAACGGCCGTAGGCACCTTCTTCACGGGGTCCGATTTCACGGTCAACAAGGCCGCCATCGCCAACGCCACCGCACCGGTCATCAGTACCTGGGGCAATGGTTGGCACGGACTGGATGCGCTGGGACAATACCACGCAGTCCTGCTCGGCTGCGCGCTCATCTTCCTGACCGCCATCCTGGGCTGCCTCTACACCCTCAACAATATCGACGATCCGGAGATTCACGCCCAGATGCGCCGCAGCATCAAGCTGGAAATCCTGCCGTTCCTGGTGTTTTTCCTCACCTGGCTCGTAATCCTGCTCGTCCGCCCGGGCTTTGCCGTGGACGAAGCGGGCGCGGTCTCGCTGGAGAAATTCAAGTACTTGCACAACCTCTTGCAGATGCCGGCCGTATTGGTGATGCTGCTGGTAGGCGTGGTGCTGGTGCTATGGGGCCTGTTTCGGGGTGCCTTCACGAAATCGCGCTGCAGCATCTGGCCCGCCGGCATCGGTACAGTGCTGGTCGTGATGGCTGTCTTCTTCGTCGCCGGCTACAACGGAACCGCTTACTACCCGTCCTGCACCGACCTGCCCAGCTCGCTCTCGATCCGCAACAGCTCCTCGAGCCAGTTCACCCTTCAGGTGATGTTCTGGGTGTCGCTGCTGATCCCGTTCGTGGTGGCCTATATTGCCTATGCCTGGCACCAGATGGACCGCAAGAAAATCACGCCCGACGAGATTTCCGACACGCCGCACAAGTATTGACAACCGTTTTTCCGATGGGATGAAAAAAATATTGATTTTTTTTGCACACAAGAAAAAAGTCTCTATCTTTGCAATCCCAATCAGAACGGGGTGCGGTAGTTCAGCTGGTTAGAATGCCGGCCTGTCACGCCGGAGGTCGCGAGTTCGAGTCTCGTCCGCACCGCTGAAAATGCCTCTACAGCTATCTGTAGGGGCATTACTGTTTCAAATTGGGGCTACATTGGGGCTACATTTTGGAGTGTCTCTACAAAATGTCTGGGATAGCCCCTAGAGGCCACCCCAGACGGTTGCGTTTATAGATAGCCAATGGCTGGCTTCTTCGACCACAAAGATAGTGGAAAATCCTTGAAATAGGTATTTCCACATATTCTCCCCAACTTGCCGTCAGTTCAAAACCGACGACAATGATCATCCTCCTCGACAACGGCCACGGCTCCGACACGCCCGGCAAGCAGAGCCCCGACGGCTTCTTCCGCGAATATGCCTACAACCGCTTCCTTGCCTCCGAGATCCACGAGCGCCTCACCGCTCTTGGAATCGACTCCCGCTTCCTGGTGCCCGAGCGCGAAGACATCCCTCTCCCCGAGCGCTGCCACCGGGCCAATTCAATCTGCGAGCAGTCCGGGAGCAATCAAGTGATACTTCTCTCCCTCCACGTCAATGCCGCCGGCAATGGCCAGCAATGGATGAAAGCCCGAGGCTGGAGCTGCTATACCACCCGAAGCGAAACTAAAGCTGATGCTCTCGCAACGTGCCTATACGATGCAGCAAAAACCCACCTGCCAGGAATGCGTCTTCGGACCGACTACACCGACGGAGATCCCGACATCGAGAAGGACTTCTACATCATCCGCCATACCAGTTGCCCCGCAGTCCTGACAGAGAATCTCTTCATGGATAACCGGCAGGACGTGGCCTTCCTGAAGTCAGAAGAAGGAGCCAGAGCCATCGTCAATCTCCACGTCGATGGCATCCTGCAGTACCTATCTAAATAACTACACATACATACAGCAAGCCCCGGCACTCCTTCTGGACTGCCGGGGCTATCACTTTCAATTGTGAGTATTACTTGGTCAGCAAGTATCCAATAGCCACGAATGCGATTCCCACCACAACGCTGGCCAGGACATAGCCCACGAATCCCCACACATTGCCGTTCTGCAGCAGCATCAACACTTCCTTTGAGAAGGTGGAGAAGGTTGTGAAACCGCCGCATATGCCTACAGTCAGAAACAGGGCCAGGTTGCCCTCCATCTGTGAAGTGCGGCTAAGCCATCCCCAAAGCAGACCGATGAGGAAGCAGCCGGCCACATTGACTATCAGTGTCGCCCAGGGAAATCCCTTGCTGGCATTCTTCATGGCCAGCGAGACAAGATACCGTGCGGCTCCACCAAGAAAACTCCCGGAGCCCACAACCAGGATGGCCTTAAGTGTGTCTGCAATCATAAGACCGATAAACTGGAATTTACTTAGCTGTCATTTCTTTCCTGAACACGAACATCTCGTCATCCTCGCTCCAGTTTTCCTCCATCTCTTCCGGGACGGCGGGGCCGTGCTGATGCTTGTTCCAGAACTCGACGATATGGAAGCCGCAGCGGTTCACGTAGAAGTGGATGTTGCGCTTCTCGAAATAAGGGGTGATGGTCTCCCAGACGCGGATCTCCGGATGCAT
>JAFZAF010000176.1 GCA_017548335.1 Bacteroidales bacterium
GCGCGGTGCGCCAGGTTGCCGTGCCCGATTTCGCGACGCGACGTGCCGCGGTAGGCCTTGGCCTCGCCCGTAGCAAATGGCGGGAAGTTGTAGTGCAGCACGAATTTCTCGGAACCTTGCTGCAGCACTTCGTCGATGATCTTTTCATCCAGCTTCGTACCCAGCGTCACCGTGGCCAGCGCCTGGGTTTCGCCGCGCGTGAAGATGGCGGAGCCGTGGGCGCAGGGCAGGTAGTCCACTTCGCACCAGATGGGGCGCACTTCGTCGGTGGCGCGGCCGTCGAGCCGGCGGCCTTCGTCGAGGACGAGGTTGCGCATGGCTTCTTTCTCCACGTCGTGATAGTAGCGCTCCACGAGCGGGGTCTTTTCCTCGAGTTCCTCTTCGGGAATGGTGGCGAGGAAGTCAGCCTTGATGGCGTCGAAGGCATCGGCGCGCTCATGCTTGGGCAGGGCCGCCTTGGCGGTCTCATAGCAGCGGTTGTAGCAGGCTTCGCGGACGGCTTTCTGCAGTTCCTCGTCCTCGACGTCGTGCGGATAATCGCGCTTGTTCACGTCGGTGCCAAGTTCGTGCATCAGTTCCTTCTGCACGCGGCAGTGCTTCTTGATCTCTTCGTGGGCGAACTTGATGGCCTCGAGCATGTCGTGCTCGGAAACCTCTTTCATCTCACCCTCGACCATCATGATGTTCTCCTCGGTGGCGGCGACCATCAGTTCGAGGTCGGCGCGCTCCATGGCCTTGAAGCCGGGGTTGATGACGAACTGTCCGTCGATGCGGCAGACGCGCACTTCGGAGATCGGGCCCTGGAACGGCAGGTCGCTGGAAGCGAGGGCCGCGGAAGCGGCCAGGCCGGCCAGCGCATCGGGCTGGATATCTTTTTCTGCTGAAATCAGCATCACGTTGACAAATACTTCCAGATGGAAATCGGCAGGCCAGAGCGGACGGATGGGGCGGTCCACCAGACGGGAGATCAGGATCTCGTAGTCGTCGGGACGGCTCTCTCTCTTGAGGAATCCGCCGGGGAAGCGGCCCGCGGCGTAATATTTCTCCCGGTAATCAACCTGGAGCGGAAGGAAATCCGTTCCTTCCTTGACTTCTGTGGCAGCGGTTACGGTCGCCAGGAGCATCGTACCTCCCATCTTCACGACCGCCGAGCCGTCAGCCTGCTTGGCAAGCTTGCCGGTCTCGATTTCGATTGTCCGACCGTCGGACAATTCAATGATTTTCTTGATTACGTTCATATTTTAACCTTGAGTGTGTCTTCATACAAAAAAGGCCGCTGTTCCGGCGGCCTTGATTCATTCCCTGGCGATTATTTGCGGAGGCCGAGGGCCTTCACGATCTCGCGGTATCTCTCAATATCCTTCTCTTTCAAATAGTCGAGGAGCTGACGGCGCTTGCCCACGAGGCGGAGAAGGGCACGCTGGGTGTTGTGGTCCTTCTTGTTGGCCTTGAGGTGCTCGGTCAGATGAGCGATACGGTAGGAAAACAAAGCAACCTGACTCTCAGGCGAGCCGGTGTCAACATTAGACTTCCCGTATTTGCCGAAAATCTCTTGCTTCTTGTCTGCGTTCAAATACTCTGACATATTGCAAAAAATTGATTAAGGGCTGCAAAGGTAAGGATATTTTTTTACTCTGCAACTTTTTCTTGCACAATTATTTTGCAAGGGCGCTCAACTTCTCGCAGAGCGTATCCAGCCCGGTAAGGAGCTCGACGCCGACCCGGTTGTAATAGGCCCGCGGCTTCACATCGGCCGCCGGATGGTTCACCTTCTCGAACAAGGTGTCAGCCAGGTCGCTGGCTTCGTTGATGAGGCCCTCCACTTTGGTGATGTCCTTTTCAGGATGCAGCATGGCGAACATAAGGCAGTCTTCCACGAAGTCGCCGATAAGGAATTCGATATCCTTCTTGATATCACGAAGATTCATACGTATGTTGTTTTAAGAATTCGGGTGCAAAGATATAAAATCTTTCTGTCATTTCGCATTTTCGCCAAACAGGCGCACGCCAACCCGGGATTCAATCTCCTGCCCAGTAACGTTTGACGTCTTGCCAGTGGTAATAGGGGGCGACATCCGTCTTCACGGGGATGGATGTTTCGTTTTCGTTCAGGAGGAATTTCACCAGGATGTCGTCGGAGCCTTCCTTGCGGTAGAAGACCAGCTGGAGGTTCGCCGCCATCGGGATGAGTTTGTCGACGGATATGGATTTGTGCAGGTTCTCGAAATCGGTCCGGCCGCCCATTGCTTCCCGGATGCCCATCAGGTATGCCAGCGGGAGCAGGGAACCGTCGTGGGCGAAGCGGAGCGTCAGCGAAGGTTCGCCCGAGCGGATTACCTGGTCGGCGAAGTGGACGATACTGTCGCGGATGGCCATCTGTCGCTGGTACGAGGGGGTGGAACCGGGAATGAGGCCACAACTCAGCAGAATGCCGGCATTAGAGGCCTTCCAGGCACGGAACAGCTCCTCTTTGGTAAAGACATCCGTGAGCGACAGGTTGAGCTCGGGTAGATTCTGGAGGTCTGACGCCACGTTGAAGAGGCATTCCATCAGTCCGTACCCGTCGATGACCGATTCGGCTTTGCTGACATCGGTGAACAGGGTCTTCATAAGTCGGGCCGGATTTCCGGCCTTCTCATAAAGTGATTCTACTTGTTGTTCCAGTCCGGGCATGTCAGGTGCCGGCTCGGGTTCCACCTTCGGGTCCCAAACGATGAAAGGCATGTCGCGCTGGCTGGCATCCATCCGGATATCCAGTGCAGGGTTCAGCCCCTGCAATTCCTGGCAGAAGTAAAACATACTGATCATGCATCGGCCCACAGTGGAAGACCGGGCATCTACCCGGAGCGGCCGGGAGAGCAGTTCCGGGAAGCGTTCGTACATCCGTCTGGCAATTTCCCGGTGCTGGCGGGCGCCCAGCGCAGTGAGTTCTCCGTCGCGCTTCCAGGCGTTCTCATAGCCCTTCTTCAACTTGTCCAGCACTTCAGAGCCCTTGGGCGTGAGGATGCCAAACTGTGCCAGCGTGTCCAGTTTCCCGATGACATAGGTATAATAGATGTTGTCCTCCATATACCGGGAGCCGTGGCGGCCGTGGTGGCTGATATAAAAGGGTTCATAGCCCGCCGGTGCAGGTGTCAATGCCTTCTGTGAAGGACCGGGATAAGCGAAATAGTTGGCGCCGGCCCGGTCGAGGTCCTTGTACAACTCCTTCTTGGAGGTTTGTGCCGCCGCTCCCACAGTGAAAAGGAGCAGCATCAGGATCAAAAGCTTAGTCTTCATCTTCTTCGGGGGTTTGGTAATCAAGGTTGGCGGACGCAATCTTATTGCGGTAATACGGTTCTACATCAGACCAGTGATAGTACGGATAACAGTCCGTCTCAAGCGGGATGGATGTTTCGTTCTCGTTCATCAGGAACTTCACCAGGATGTCGTCGGACCCGGTCTTGCGGAAGAAGACAAGCTGGATGTTGGCCGCCATCGGAATCAGGCGGAAAATGGAGAAAGAGTGGTGCAGATTCTCCATATCGGTCGTGCCACCCATCGCTTCCTGGAAACCGAGGATGAAGGCAAAGGGCAGCACCACGTCGTCGTGGCCGAAACGGAGGCATAAGCCCTTCCCGCCGGAAGCGATCATGGCGGCAGCCTCGTCGAGGAAGTTCTGCAGCAGCGGATAGATCCGGTGATAGCTCGTTACGGCTCCCGGCATAAGGCCCTCCCACAGGCACCAGCTGGCATTGTAGGCCCGGAATCCGTCGATCATTCCGTCTTCTCCGAACAAGTCGTCGAACGACAGATGCAATTCCGGCAGGCAGTGCATATCGGAGGCGACGTTGTAAAGGTCGTCGGCGAAAGTGTAAGGGTCGATGAAGGTCTGCGCACGCTGCGGATCGGTGAAGACGGCCTCCATCTGGGGTTGTCCGCTAAGCATTCTCTGCTTGAATACCTCCAGTTCCCGGTACAGGCTGTCGTCCGTGGCGGATGGCTGGACAACGATGGATTTATTCGCCCGGAGGTAATAAACGTCGTGCTCGCTGGCGTCCATCGCGATGTTGAGCGACGGATTGAGCGACTTGAGCTCGTTGCAGAAATAAGCCATGCTGAGCATCACGCGCCGGGAGTTGGAGGCGTTCGCAGTGACTTGCAGCGGCTGGCCGAGGAGCGTGGAATAGTTGTCGAACATCCGCCGGGCGATGGCTTTGTGCTGCCGGGCGCCCAGTGTCGTGAGTTCCCCGGCCCTGTCCTTTGCATCGGCCGCGGCTTTCCGGATACGGAGGCGGACATCCTTGCCATAGTCGGTCAGGATTCC
>JAFZAF010000177.1 GCA_017548335.1 Bacteroidales bacterium
TCCTTGGTGCCAGCGCCACGGGCCGCGAGATGGGCTTCCAGTTCTACGGCAAATGGTTCCCGATGTCCGACGGCCACGCGCTGGTGCGCTACAATGTGGCCCTGTTCAACGGCAACGGCATCAACAAGAGCGACAACGACCGCCTCAAGAATTTCATGGCCCGCGTGATGATCTTCCCAGTCAAGGATTTCAGCATCTCCGGCTGCTATGAGCGCCGCCTCGGGTACATGGACGAGGTTCAGATTTACAACGAATACGACTACCGCATTCTCGACCGCTACGGCGTGTGCCTGGCATACGACAGCAAGATCGGCTGGTTCCGCACCGAGTATATGGCCGGACACACCTTCGGCGAGCGGGCGGAAGGCGCCTATGTGACGGCAGGCTACCGGATTACGCCCGCTTTCAACATCGGAGCCCGGTACGACTATTTCACGTCGAATTCCAAGTGGGAGGGATTCGACCAGCATTATGTGACGGTCGGGGCCAGCTGGCATCCGTTCCCGAAACTGCGCCTGCAGCTCAACTACACGCACAAGCAGGAGCCTGACCGGAGCGTGACGAACATGGTCAACCTGATGTCTTCTATTATTTTGTAGCGGTTTCCGGCTGTAGATGATTGCCCTCGTCACAGGCGGAAGTTCAGGAATGGGACTGGAATTCGCCCGGCAGCTGGCCGGGCGGGGATACGATCTTGTCCTGGTCAGCAATCAGCCGGTGGAACTGCGCGCGGCGGCCGGGTTGCTGCGCGACCAGTATCCGGTCCGGGTCACGACCCGGTGCCAGGACCTGGCGCAGCCCGACGCCGCCGACCTGCTATTCGACTGGTGTACCGAAACCGCGAAATGCCTGCCCGACATTGTGATCAACGATGCGGGAATCTTCTTTTTCAAGGAACTCAGTGCAGGCGACCTGGACCGGGTACAGACGATGGTCAATCTGCATGTGGTGACCATTACCCGGCTCTGCATCCTCTTTGGCGACGCCATGAAACAGCGGGGGAGCGGGTATCTGCTCAACCTGTCTTCCATGGCGGCTCGCATTCCCGCGCCGGGCATAACGGTCTATTCCGCCACGAAGGCTTATCTCCGGAGTTTCGGACGCTCCCTCTCGTATGAACTCAAGCCTTACGGCGTCGGCATGACGACGGTCTGCCCGGCCGCCATCGCCACGCCGCTGTATCGGCTCAGCGAGAAAGGGATGCGCCACGGCCTCCGTTCCGGCCTTATCAAGACGCCGCAGTGGCTCGTGAAGCGTGCGCTTCGGGCGATGTTCCGGCGTCGCCGCGTCATCAACCCCGGCCTGATGAATCTCTGGCTGCCGGCATTGATTGCTTTGCTGCCGGGTCCTGTGATTGCTGCCCTATGGAAAAGATTCAAATAGTCCTGGTTCTATGGCTGATCGGTCTGCTGCCCGCTCAGGCACAGCGGACCGAACTGGTGCCGTTCGGCGACTTCGAGCACTGGACCGTCCGGCATATCAAAGAATCCCCGGTCGTAGGCGGCGAAACGAAAACGCTCTATGTCGTCGGGCCGGATGAAATCATCGACAAGAATGCGCCGTATGACTACGCCAAGACCATCTGGGCATCTTCCAATGCTTATGCACGTTTCTCTGGCGTAACCAAAGTCAGTGTAACAGTCGAGCCGGACCAGGGGCCGGACGGCACCTGCGCTAAACTGTCGACCCGTTTCGCGGAATGCAAGGTTGCCGGTCTGGTAGATGTCAAGGTACTGGCGACCGGCGCGCTCTATTGGGGCCGGATGCTGGAACCGGTGACGGGCGTGAAGAATCCGTATTCCTTCATGGATTGGGGAATTCCGTTCACGAAACGGCCTTCCGCCTTGCTGTTGGACTGCAAGGCGGAACTGCCGGCCACGGGAGTCTTGACGAAGGGCACGACCTTCCGGCAAAAAGAGTTTCCGGGAGAAGATCCCTGCCAGATCATGCTGTTGCTGCAACAGCGCTGGGAAGATGCGGACGGGAATATCCATGCCCTACGGGTCGGGACGGCAGTCCGACGCATCGCCAGGAGCACGAACGGTTGGAAACAGGGTTTCCGTGTTCCCGTTTTCTATGGCGATGCCCGCCGGCAGAAGGGTTATCAGGCTTATATGGATCTGCTGCAAGGAGATAAAACGCTCTATGCCGTGAACAGCCGCGGTCAGCGCAAACCCATCCTCGAAGAAGGATGGGCTGAGCCTGACGCGGCCTGCACCCATGCGGTGCTTCAGATCACGGCCGGCTGCCAGGGCGCCTTCGTCGGCGCGCTCGGCAATACGCTCTGGATCGATAACGTTCGTTTGGAATATGTAGAATGACCATGGTATCTGCCCATACTTTCACCGTTTTCCTGATTGTCATGGCCATCCTCGCGGTGGTGGTGTTCATTTCATTGTATTTCGTGGATGCCGGATACGGTAAATTCTACCGTGCGAGTTGGGGGCCCTCGCTCGACAACCATTGGGGCTGGTTCCTGATGGAAGTGCCGGTGTTTATCGCCATGCTGGTACTCTGGTGGCTGTCCGACCGGCGGGACGATCTCGTCCGCCTGGTCTTCCTGCTGCTGTTTGAGTCGCACTATTTCCACCGTTCGTTCATCTTTCCCCAGCAACTCCGCGGCCACAGCCGGATGCCCTGGACCATCGTGCTGATGGGCGCACTGTTCAATACGCTGAACGCCCTGATGCAGGGCGGCTGGATCTTCTTCATTTCGCCTGACAACTATTATCCCGCGAACTGGCTGACAAGCCTGCCGTTCCTGGCCGGCACTGTGCTCTTCTTTGCGGGCATGTACATCAACATCCAGTCGGATAGCATCATCCGCCATCTGCGGAAGCCCGGCGATACGGCGCATTACCTGCCCAAGGGCGGCATGTTCCGCTATGTGACCAGCGCCAATTATTTTGGCGAGTTTCTGGAATGGGTCGGCTTCGCCATCCTCACCTGGTCGTGGGCCGGGGCGGTCTTTGCGCTCTGGACTTTCGCCAACCTGGCGCCGCGGGCTGCCCGAATTTATGACCTTTACAGCCGGGAGTTCCCGGATGAGCTCGATATCCATAAGGTAAAACGGATTATTCCGTTCATCTATTGAACTGGCAGCTACCATGATTGATTCGCCTGTTTTTACGCCCGTAACGATTGGCCCCGTGACCCTGCGCAACCGCGTGATCCGTTCGGCCGCTTTCGAAAACATGGCCTATGGGAACAGCCCTTCCCAGGATCTGTACGACTACCATGTAGCCGTGGCGCGGGGCGGGGTGGGGATGACCACCCTGGCTTACGCTTCCGTGAACCGGAGCGGCCTGTCGTTCGACGGCCAGCTTTGGATGCGCGAGGAGATTGTGCCGGGGCTCAAGCGGATTACCGATGCGGTCCATGCTGCCGGAGCAAAATGCTCCATCCAGCTGGGGCACTGCGGCAACATGACGCACCGGGCCACCTGCGGCTGTATGCCCGTCGGCGCCTCGAACGGATTCAATCTCTACTCTCCGACCTTTGTGCGCAGGCTCAAAGTCGCTGAAATCGATGCGTTAGTGGACGATTTCGGCCACGCCGTCAATCTGGCCCGTGAGGCGGGATTTGACTGTGTGGAGATCCATGCGGGTCACGGTTACCTGATCAGCCAGTTCCTGTCGCCGTACACCAATCACCGGCACGACGAATACGGAGGTTCCCTCGAGAACCGGATGCGCCTGATGCGGCGCGTGATCACCCGCGTTATGGAAGCTGCGGGCGATGATATGGGTGTCCTTGTCAAGATGAACATGCACGACGGATTCCGGCGCGGCATGCAAGAGGAGGAATGCCTGGAGGTTGCGCGGGAACTGGAGCGGCTGGGCGTGCATGCGATTGTCCTGTCGGCCGGATTCGTGAGCAAGGCCCCGATGGAGGTAATGCGCGGTGCCATGCCCATCAAGACGATGGCGTATTATATGGACATGCGCAAATTCTGGTGGCTCAAAGCGTTGGTTCGCGTTTTCGGCCGGATCATGGTGCCGACCGTTCCGTATCGGGAAGGCTATTTCCTGGAAGACGCGAAGAAATTCCGCGCAGCGGTCAAGCTGCCCCTCATCTATGTCGGCGGCCTGGTTTCGCTCAGCAAGATGGAAGAAGTGCTGGCGGCCGGTTTCGACGGCCTGCAGATGGCCCGGGCACTAGTCCGCGATACCGATTTTGTGAACAAACTCCACAACGGGGAAATCACCCGGAGCGAATGCGGCCATTCCAATTATTGCATCGGCCGCATGTACACCCTCGAGATGAAATGCAACCGCTGCGTGGCCGATCTGCCGCAGAAACTCCGGCGCGAAGTGGAAGCATCCGAAAAACGATGGAAGTGAGCGGACGTATCCTCGTAACCGGTGCCACCGGCAGCATGGGCGCAGCCGCAGTCGAGACGCTGGCTGAGGCAGGCCATCCTGTCCTCATGGCCTGTCGCAACCTGGCCAAAGCAGAAGCCGTCCGCGCTGACATTCTGAGCCGCTTTCCGCAGGCCGATCTGGTCATCCGGCCGCTGGACCTTTCCTCGATGGCATCGGTTCGGCAGTTCGCCGATGGCCTGGAGAAGGGATCCGTACAAGCTCTGTTCAACAACGCCGGAACGATTTCCAAATGCTACAGTATCACTGAAGATGGATTTGAGAACACCTTATCCGTTAATTATTTCGGCCCATGGCTCCTGACCTGCTTACTGCTTCCGATCCTGCCGGCTGACGCCCGGATCGTCAACATGGTATCCTTGACCTGCCGCTATGTGTCGCTTGACGAAACGGCCTTGCAGCCGACGGAAAAACAGTTCAGCCAACTGGGAACGTATGCCCGGGCCAAACGTGCGTTGCTTTCTTTTTCGCTGGAGTTGGCCCGCCGGTATCCTTCTCTGCGCGTCAATCTGGCCGACCCGGGGATCGTGGCTTCGAACATGATCGACCTGGGGCATTGGTACGATCCGCTGGCCGACCGGCTGTTCAAGCCGCTGTGCAAGACGCCGAAGGCCGGCGTCCAGCCGGCCTTGCGCGCCCTTGCCGCAGCGGAGGGCAATCGGTATTATGTTGGGAAGGGGAGTCGCGCCATTCCAGGGCGCTATCTCGATCCAGCGCTGGACGTCCGCATCTGGGCGGCCACGGAAGCGCTCATTTCCGTTTGATCCAGGCGATATTCAGCACCAGGTAGAAGGTGAGGATCAGGAAGATGCAGAGGCTGACGGTCACGTACCAGGGGCCTTTTCCTTCCCGGATCAAACACGCCGCGACCAAAATAATACTACCGGAGATAAAAGTCTTGAGTTGACCTGTCATTTTCTTGAGCGAAAACATGGGGAATTCACAGACCAGCAGGAAAGAAAAGACAATCGTCAGGACGGGAATGAACCAGACCGTGCCCATGAGAATGTGCAGGAAGCCGTCGGTATAAAACGAATAGACAGCCAGCGGGATGAGCAGCAGGGCGCAGCCGGAAGTGGCCAGGCCGAGGAAACTGGTGGTCTGCCGCGTGTCGATATTGAATTTGGCCAGGCGGAGGGCCGAGGCAGCTGTCAAAAGGAAAGGAATCCAGCGCAGCAAGGGAATCTCAGGATGGGCGATGCCATACCAGGAGAAAAGGCAGACGGACGGGCACAGGCCGAAACTGACCAGGTCGGCCAGCGAGTCGAGTTCTTTTCCGATCGCAGAATACGCACCGAGCGCCCGTGCCGAGAAACCGTCGAAGAAATCGAACAGTTCGGAAAGCATCAGACAGATCAGCACGATGGAAAAATGTCCCCGTACCGCAAAGACAACCCCTGTGCAGCCTGCAAGCAGGTTGCACAGGGTGAGGAAATTCGGAATCTGTTTCTTCATCAGAGACCCAGCTTCTTGCGGATGTCCTTGGGAATGGCGTCCTTGTGGACCATGATGCTGACCGAGCGCATCTGGATGTAGGCGCGCGACATGTAGAGATAGCCTTTCATCTCTTCATTGCGGCCTTCGCCCCAGGAGTTCTTGGTCTTGTAGAACAGGTTGCCGTTCTGGTCCTTGAACAGGCCGGTCAGGTGCATGAGGTGATCGTCCACCGTGCGGAAGGTCTCGAAGTCCTTCTGGCGCATTTCCTGCGTCACTACGCGGTCCGGATAAACTTTCTCGAGCTTGACGGCTTCGGCGAAATCTTCCGGATTCGGGCAGATGGCGATGCCGCGGTTGTGCTGGAACTCACCGGCGGTCAGGTCGCCGTCCCAGGCCACGGTATAGCCTTTCGTGAGCGCGTTGTCGATGATGGCCATGAAGTCGTCGAGCGGGACGTTCCAGAGCAGCTCGTGATCCCAGTTGTCCGGGATCTCGAGCGGCACGCGCTGGTAGAACGGATGGTGGCTGAAGCTCGTCAGTTCGATGTAGTCGCTCATGTCGTCGAATCCGAGCATCTTGGCGAAGCTCAGCGGCGTGTAGGTCTTGCCGTTGTATTCGAAGGACTCGGGGAGTTCGCCCAGATAGATGTCGAACAGGCTCTTGACGAGCTTGTTGTACTCGGGACTGAGCCGTTTGAGCTCGACGGACACTTCGGAGATCCCTTTCAGATAGGCGGACATCTCACCGTGATTGTGCCGGTCGGAATCGTAGTTGATGCCGTTGTACACGCTTTCCGGCACGATGCCGTATTTCTCGACATTTTTCGTGGCCATGTGGGCGATGGAACCCGGGTTAATGTTGCCCTTGCCGCGGCGGAGATAGTTGTCGAAAATGCGCGCATCGTAGTTGTGGCGCACGATGAACATTTCCGAAAGGTCGTATTCGCCCTTGCCCTGACGGATCAGTTCCGCTTCGAGGAAGGAAACCGTGGCAAAGCACCAGCAGGTGCCCGTGGCGGCCTGGTCCTTCACTGATGTGACGGGGATGTCCTTGACCGGCGAGAAGTGGTAGATGGTCTGCGTCTGTGCAAAAGCAGCGGTGCATACGACCGCTGCCAATGCCATGATAAGAAGGCGTCTCATGATTTATTTGATGCCGAGTTTCTTCTTGATGTCTTTCGGAATAGCGTCCTTGTGGACCATGAAGTCCATGGTCTTGTAGCGGACATAGGCTTCAGAGACATACCAGAGGCCTTTGTACTTGCCGGTTTCGCCCCAGGAGTTCTTCACCATATAGTACTTGTTGCCGTTCTGGTCCTTGGCGATGCCGTAGATCTGCATGCCGTGGTCGTCGGTCGTGTTTTTCTCCTCGTAGCCCTGCTGGCGGAGTTCCGGGGTGATGGTCAGTTCGGGAACCGGTTTGTTGAAGGTCGGACGCTGCTGGCCCATGCCCTGCGGGGCGCCGACCCAGCGGGCCTGGTCGGAACCGGCCTGCTCGGCCTGTTTCTGGATGGCTTCCATATCGGGGACGATGCCGATGCCGTCGCGGGTGAAGCCCGTTTCGCTCACGTCGGAGGCCCAGGCTACGGTATAACCGTTGTCAATGGCGTAGTCGATGATGGCCATCATGTCTTCGAGCGGAACGTTGAAGGCCTGCTCCCAGCGCCAGTTGTCGGCGACTTCCACCGGGTGCTTCTCATAGTAGGAGAGGTGCGTCCAGGAGGTGAAGTCATAGTAGTCGTCCATGTTGATGTTCAGGGATTCGAAGTAGCTCTTCGGCGTGTATTCCTTGCCCTTGTAGGTGAAGGTCTCGGGGATGGGGCCGAGGTAAGCATCGAGAATGCCCTGAAGGCCGTTGTGCCAAGCCGTGGAGAGTTTGCGGTTGGGGTTCTTCAGGATGCCGTCCATATAGCCTTTCAGGCCGGCGAGCAGTTCGCCGTGCATGTGGCGGTCGGTACCGTAGTTCAGGCCGGTCATCACCTCGTCGGGCACGATGCCGTAGTCCTTGAGCACGCAGACCAGGTCGCCGAACGAGCTGCCCTGCGCAAAGTTCAGGGCGCCGTCCACGCGGATGTACTTCGTGGCCTTGTCAGCATAGGCGTGGGAGACAACGAACATTTCGGAGAGGTCGGGATAGTCGGCTTCTTTGAGCTTGTTGATGCGGATGGCTTCCGACTCGATGAAGGAGAGGGAGGAGAAGCACCAGCAGGTTCCAGTGCTTGCCTGGTTCTTCACGGAAGTGATGGGGTTCTCTTTCACCACGGTGAATTTGAAGCCTTCTTCTTTGTCAGGTCTCGGGGGCATGGGGCCCATGGGCGGCTGCGCCACAGCGGTGAGGCTGATCAGCGCTAATGCGAAAAGGATGATTTTTTTCATAAGCAGATGAATTTGTACAAGTCGAATTGGATCAATTCACAAATATACGCAATCGCTGCGAGATTTCCAATACTGACAAACTGTCACATTTTCGGGCTTGGTAGATTATTTGAACTATCGGAGATGGCTTCTGAGGGGATATGGGTTCAAAAACAATGGCGCCCACGCCTCAGGGGGAGGGGCCCATTTATGGGAGGGTGGTTTTTGAACCCTTATCCCCCGGAAGCCGGTCATAAATACGAAAAAAAGGAGGTATTAGATATGAACAACAACAAAGAAAACCTGGAGCTGCTCGGGAAGTACGCCATCAATTTGAATGAGCGGGCGCGGAACGGAAAACTCGACCCGGTCATCGGCCGGGACGACGAGATCCGGAGGGTGCTGCAGATTCTGAGCCGGCGGACAAAGAACAACCCGATCCTGGTCGGCGAGCCGGGCGTCGGCAAGACCGCCATCTCCGAAGGCATCGCCCAGCGGATCATCAACGGCGATGTGCCGGAGAATCTGAAAAGCAAGGAAATCTACTCCCTGGACATGGGCGCATTGATTGCAGGCGCCAAATACCAGGGCGAATTCGAGGAACGTCTGAAGGGCGTGGTGAAAGCCGTGACAGAAAGCGACGGCCAGATCATCCTCTTCATCGACGAGATCCATACGCTGGTGGGCGCCGGCCGTTCGAGCGGTGCCATGGATGCGGCCAACATCCTGAAGCCGGCGCTGGCGCGCGGTGAACTGCGGGCCATTGGCTCGACGACGCTCGACGAATACCAGAAGTATTTCGAGACTGACAAGGCCCTGGAGCGCCGGTTCCAGATGGTGATGGTCGACGAGCCTTCCGTGGCGGAGTCCATCTCCATCTTGCGAGGCTTGAAAGAAAAGTATGAGAACCACCACAAGGTGCGGATCGAAGATGACGCAATCATCGCGGCGGTCGAGTTGTCGCACCGCTACATTACCAACCGGTTTTTACCGGATAAGGCCATCGACCTGGTCGATGAGGCGGCGTCGAAGCTGCGGCTGGAGTTGAACTCCGTACCGGAATGTATCGACGAACTCGACCGGAAAATCAAGCAGCTGCAGATCGAACGAGAGGCGATCAAGCGGGAAGGGGAGTCCCCGAAACTCAAGACCATCGAGGACGAACTCGCCAACGCGCGCATCGAACGCCGGAAACTGGGCGAGCAATGGGACAGCGAAAAGGGACTGCTGAAGGCGCTGCAGGAAAACCGGCAAGCCATCGAGGAATATCGCATCGAAGCCGATGCAGCCGAGCGCCGCGGCGACTACGGCCGCGTGGCCGAGCTGCGCTACGGCAAGATCGCCGATGCGCAGAAACAGATCGAGGAACTCGAACGGCAGAAAGCGGCCAATCCCGATCCGATCATGAACGAAGCCGTGACCGACGAGGATATTGCGGAAGTCGTGGCCAAGTGGACGGGCATTCCCGTGAACAAGATGCTGCAGAGCGAGCGGGAGAAGCTCCTGCATATCGAAGAGGTGCTCCACAAACGGGTCATCGGCCAGAACGAGGCCATCGAGGCTGTGTCGAACGCCGTCCGGCGGAGCCGGGCCGGCCTGCAGAACGAGAAACGCCCTATCGGCAGCTTCCTCTTCCTGGGCAGCACCGGCGTCGGTAAGACGGAGTTGGCCAAGGCGCTGGCCGAGTATCTGTTCAACGACGAGAACATGATCACCCGGATCGATATGAGTGAATACCAGGAGCGGCATACGGTAAGCCGGCTGGTCGGCGCGCCTCCGGGATACGTCGGTTATGACGAAGGCGGCCAGTTGACCGAGGCTGTACGTCGGAAACCCTATTCTGTGATTCTGCTTGATGAAATCGAGAAGGCCCATCCCGACGTGTTCAATGTCCTGCTACAAGTCCTTGATGACGGCCGTCTGACCGACAATAAGGGACGTACGGTCGACTTCAAGAACACGATCCTGATCATGACCTCGAACCTGCGGCCCGACCTGGTGAAGGAAAGCTTCCGGCCGGAATTCATCAACCGGATCGACGAGATCATCACCTTCCACGAGTTGACGCCCGCCGACATCCGGCAGATCGTCCAGCTCCAGATCGGCCAGTTGAAGGAAAAGATGGCCACGATGGGAATCACCCTCGGATTCACCGAAGACTTCATCGACTATCTGAGCGAGAAAGGTTACGATCCCGCCTACGGCGCCCGGCCGGTCAAGCGTGTGCTGCAGAAGGAACTGATCGATGAACTCGCCCGCAAGCTTCTCGACGGCTCCCTCACCCGCGACCAGGCCATCACCGCCACCTTCCGCGACGGCCAGCTGGAACTGCTCCAGCAATAAGCGTCTGTCTCCCGGTCTCCATCCCGTGGCGCTTACCCTACTGGAAATCAGCGACTTCCTTGAAATCGATTGCGTATTTTTACGCAATCGATTTTTGTTAAAACGCTGATACTCAGGATAGTTTGCGCCACGGGCGGGGGCGGCGACGAGTGTGGATTCTTTAGCTTGGAATTGAAATCGTTTTCGTAACTTCGCGGCGCAAAACGAAAAGACATTGTTTATGACGATAGAGATCCTATTACTGATAGCGGGACTTGTCCTGGTTCTGATCGGAGCAGAGGCGCTTGTCGACGGAGCGTCCGGGCTGGCACGCCGGTGGGGAATGAGTGAGTTTGTGATCGGTCTGACCATCGTGGCACTCGGAACGTCGGCACCTGAGATGGTGGTCAGTTTCGTGTCGGCCGTGGAGAAGAATTCCGATCTGGCCGTGGGAAACATCATCGGTTCTAATGTCTTCAATACTGCGCTGATCCTGGGACTTTCAGCGATCATCGCCCCAGTGGCTATCACACGGGGCAATCTGCGTCGGGACATTCCGGTCAATATCGCCATTACGGTCCTGCTCATTTTCTGCGGCCTCAAGCACACGCTCTTCGGCATCGGGCAAGACGGTCTCAGCCGGGTGGAAGGCGCTGTTTTCGTGGGACTCTTCATCTGGTATATGGTGTCGTCGTTCCTGCACGACAAAGAGAATATAGTAGGGGAAGCCGAGCTGGTATCGGAGGTCGCGGGAGAGAAGCCCAAGCGGGCCTCGCTGTTTCGTTGTTTACTGTTTCTTGCGGCCGGCCTCGCTGCGCTGGTTTTCGGCGGCCAGTTATTTGTCGACCACGCGCAGGTCGTGGCGCGCATGGCCGGCCTGAGCGACAAGTTCATCGCCATCACGGTCCTGGCTCTCGGCACTTCGCTGCCGGAGCTGGCCACCAGTTGCGTGGCGGCGGCCAAAGGCCGCGGCCAACTGGCGCTGGGCAACATCCTGGGATCGAATACCTCGAATATCCTGCTGATCCTGGGCGGCTCCGCGCTGATCAATCCGCTGCAGATGTCGCGGATTGGCCTCTACGATTACACGGCGATCTTTGTCTGTGCTTTGAGTCTGGTCGTGTTCGCCTTTACAGGCCATAAGAACCGGCTCGACCGTTTCGAAGGCGTCATTTTGGTGCTCATACAGGTCTGCTATTTCGTCCTGCTGTTCATGACCAAGTAAACTGCGGAAACGATGTCTTTCTGGGAAATATTTCTGCTGGCCATCGGCGTTTCAATGGATGCCTTTGCCGTATCGATCGGCAAGGGACTGACTGCCCGGAGGGCGTCGTGGCGCGAAGCGCTGACGGTCGGGCTCTGGTTCGGCGGCTTTCAGGCCTTAATGCCCGTCATCGGTTATTATCTGGGTATCAGTTTCGCCGATCTGGTCACCAAAGTGGATCATTGGATTGCTTTCGGCCTGCTGCTGCTGATCGGCGGCAATATGATCCGCGAGGCGTTTCAAAAAGATGAGGAGCAGCAAGCGGCCGATTCTTCTTTCGGCTTCCGGACGATGCTGGTACTGGCCATCGCAACCAGCATCGACGCACTGGCGCTGGGCATCTCTTTCGCTTTCCTGCAGACTCCGCTCTGGTCGTCGATCACCCTTATCGGCCTGACGACGTTTCTGTTTTCGGTCGTCGGCCTGCTCATCGGAAAGAAAGTCGGCGCCCGTTTCCACAAAGGCGCCGAAATCCTCGGCGGCCTGATCCTCATCGGCATCGGCCTGAAAATCCTCATCGAACACCTCTGGTTCTAACAAGATGCCCGGTCTAGCCGGGCATGACGCATGAGTGGAACAATCCATGAGCAGATGCGACGATTTGTGAGCGGCAGGATGATGGCGGACAAGCGGAAGTCCCGTCTCGTGACGGCGTCTGTTTGACGACCGTTAGACTCGCGCAGCGAGGCTAAAAGGGAGGAGTTAGCCGTCAAGGGACTGGAGCGCAGCTCCGCCCCTGCCGCGAACCATGAGGAGCA
>JAFZAF010000178.1 GCA_017548335.1 Bacteroidales bacterium
CGTCTTCAAAGCCTACTGCACCCGCGTGGGCAGCGGCCCTTTCCCCACGGAACTCAGCGACGCCACCGGAGAAACGCTTCGCCAGAAAGGCCATGAGTTCGGGGCGACGACAGGCCGTCCCCGCCGCACCGGCTGGCTCGATATTCCCGCTCTCAAGTTCGCGGTGATGATCAGCGGCGTAACCGACCTGATCATGATGAAGGCCGATGTCCTCGACGGCTTCGACACCGTCAAGGTAGCCTGCGGTTACCGCGTGGACGGCGTGCGGACCGACCGCGTGCCCTACGACGTGTATGCAGAGGTCGAGCCTGTTTACAAGGAGTTCAAGGGATGGAACTGCGACCTGGGCAACTGCCGCAGCGAAGCGGAGCTTCCGGCCGCCTTCAAAGACTACATTGCCTACATCGAGCAGGAAACCGGCGTCCCGATCCGCGTCCTCTCGCTGGGCCCCGACCGCGACCAGACCATAATCCGGGAATAACGTGGCGCTGCTGGAATCCATTCAAGACCCGTCCCAGATCCGGGCGCTGGACAACGCCCAGCTGGAACAACTCTGCGCGGAACTGCGCGAATACATCATCGCCTGCTGCGCAGAGAATCCCGGGCATATCGGCGCCAGCCTCGGCGCCGTGGAAATCGCCGTGGCCATCCACCATGTTTTCCATACGCCCGAAGACAAGGTCGTCTGGGACGTGGGACACCAAGCCTACGCACACAAGATCCTGACCGGCCGGCGGGAAGCTTTCAAGCAGAACCGGAAATACCACGGCATCAGCGGCTTTCCGCGTCGCGAAGAGAGCCCGTACGACGCCTTCGGCACCGGCCATTCCTCCACCTCGATCTCGGCGGCCCTCGGCCTGGCTGTAGCCGCGCAGTTCGAGGGGAAGCACGAGCATGTGATTGCCGTCATCGGCGACGGCGCCCTTTCGGGCGGCCTGGCCTTCGAAGGACTCAACAACGCAGGGAGCCTTAATGCCGACCTGCTGGTCATCCTCAACGACAACCAGATCTCCATCGACAAGAACATCGGCGCGATGCACAATTACCTGCTCAAGGTAACCACGGCGCGCCGGTACAACAAACTGAAGAAAAGCATCTGGGACCGCCTGGGCGCCGGCAGGCTCCGGGAATGGCTGCAGAAACAGGTCAAGAACACCAAACGCAGCCTCACCCGTGCCGACGGAGAGACGCTCTCGTTGTTTGATTCGCTGGGCTTCCGCTATTTCGGCCCCATCGACGGCAACGACATCGCCGCGATGACCTACATGCTGGGCCGCCTCAAGGAGATTCCCGGTCCCAAACTGCTCCACGTGGTCACCACCAAGGGCAAGGGCTACGCCCCCGCCGAAGAAGACCAGACCGTCTGGCATGCGCCAGGCACGTTCGATGTGGAAACCGGACGGCGTACCGGCAAGAAAAGCGAGATCGCCAAGTTCCAGGAAGTTTTCGGCACGACGCTCCTCGACCTGGCGCGCAAAGACAATCGCATCGTCGGCATCACGCCGGCCATGGCTTCGGGCTGCAGCATGAACATCCTGCAGAAAGAAATGTCGGAGCGCGTGTTCGACGTGGGCATCGCGGAACAGCACGCCGTCACCTATTCGGCGGGACTGGCGGCCGGCGGCCTGCTACCCTTCTGCAACATCTACTCCAGTTTCTCCCAGCGCGCCTACGACAGCCTCATCCACGATGTAGCGCTCCAGCAGCTCAAAGTCATCCTCTGCCTGGACCGGGGCGGCCTGGTCGGCGAGGACGGCGCCACCCACCACGGCGCCTTCGACCTCGCGGCCTGCCGGCCCATTCCCAACCTGACAATCTGCGCACCTTACGACGAAGCAGAACTGCGCAACCTGATGTATTCCGCCACGCAACCCGACTATGGCGCCACCATCATCCGTTATCCCCGAGGATACGGCGAGGGAACGCCCTGGCGCGACCTTCCGTTCTCCTACATCGCCCCCGGCACTGCCGTCAAGCGTCATGAAGGCAACGGCGTCGCTATATTATCTATAGGTGCGATCGGAACGAAAGCCGCCGAAGCCGTGGAACGTGCCAGCAGGGAGAACGGCATGGAAGTGCTGCATTACGACATGCGCTTTCTCAAGCCGCTCGACACGGCAGCCCTGGAAGATGCCTGCACCCGCGCCCGCCGGATCATCACCCTCGAAGACGGCACCCGCATCGGCGGCCTCTACAGCGCCGTGGCCGAGTTCATCGCCGCCCGCGGGCTGGATTGCGTCCTGACCGGACTGGGCATTCCGGACCGGTTTATCGAGCAGGGAACCCCGGCCGAACTCTATGCAGAGTGCGGTTATGATGCAGAATCTATCTATCGGGAACTGGTGAAAGAAAAATTTTAAAAATATTTTTGGACTTTCATCGAAAACCCATATATTTGCAGTCCCAAACAGCCGACGTAGCTCAGCTGGTCAGAGCAGCTGATTTGTAATCAGCAGGTCGTGGGTTCGAATCCCTCCATCGGCTCTGTGAGTTTTGAAACGCTGACTGAAGAATCTGGGCAGATACCAGAGTGGCCAAATGGGGCAGACTGTAAATCTGCTGGCGCACGCCTACGGTGGTTCGAATCCATCTCTGCCCACTTTTTTTATGCATGCCCGGCATGCAAACAAGCGGAAGTAGCTCAGTTGGTAGAGCATCAGCCTTCCAAGCTGAGGGTCGCGGGTTCGAACCTCGTCTTCC
>JAFZAF010000179.1 GCA_017548335.1 Bacteroidales bacterium
CCCGCACCTGAATCATCATTTAATAGCCATACGATTATGAAAAAAGTCATCTATTTGCTCATTATGCTGTTCTGCGCCGCCAGCCTGCTGGTTTCCTGCAAAAAAACGAATACAACCGAGACCGTGACAGAAACCGTAACGGTGGATGATCCGGCCCTCGCCCGGGTCCCCGCCCATAACAACACCGCAGAAGAAGATGCCCTCATCATGGACTTCATCAAAGAGATGTACGAGAACTCCTTGTTTATCGAAAATGAGTTCCTGGAGAGCCATTGTACGCCCAACCTGCTGCAACAGCTGAAAGACGACTACGACTACGAAGGAGAAGGCTACGCCAACTGGGACTTCCGCTCGGATTCGCAGGATGGCTTCGGTGAACAGACCGGCATCCTCAAAATCGAGAAAATCGACGGCCGGTATTACTACGAGGCCCTCGACGGCGGCGTCAAATTCCGCAACATCCTCTCCGCCTTCGTCCAGGACGGCAAAGTCCTCTTCGACGGCATCATGCGCGACGAAAGCTACAACCCCGAATAATATTCTTCCCCATACACGACACGAAAGGGGTTGGCATTATGCCAACCCCTTTCGTGTACCCCCGGGCAGAATCGAACTGCCATTTAAAGTTTAGGAAACTTCCGTTCTATCCGTTGAACTACAGGGGCTCTTGATAAAAGAAATGCCGAGACGACACCCGGCACTCTTCAACTTTTATCAGTCAGAATTACGCAACGGTTTTGTTGATGATCTGACGTCCGCGGTAGTAACCGCATTCAGGGCAAACGTGGTGATACATGACGGTAGCACCGCAGTTTGAGCAGGTAGCGAGCTGCGGGACAACGGCTTTGTCGTGGGTCCTTCTTTTATCGCGGCGCTGCTTGGAGATCTTGTGTTTCGGATGTGCCATTTTTCCTTCTATTTTAATTGTTTTTGCTTTCCAACAAATCTTTCAGGCCTTCGAAGGGCCGGACGGTATCCGTTTCGGGAGTCGTCTCGTTGCCGCCGGATTCACTCAGGTAACGGAGCATCTCGGGATTGCATTTCCCTTCGGGATGCACCTTTACCAGCGGGAGCGACAGGCAGACATAGTCGTAGACGAACTGGTTGAGATTCAATTCGCTCTGCGAACGGTCCACCACCAGGATATCCTCATCGCCCTCAGCGTCTTCGTCAACCTCTACATTGCCGAAGCCGACGGTGAGCCGGGGATCGATGTCCACCTTCAGTGTCAGGTCTTCGAGGCAGCGGTCACACTCGACCACCACAAAGCCTGTGACCTCGCAGACGATGTCGAGCAGCGTCTGGTGCCGGAACACGCTGACCCGAATGCTGCAGTCGGCGTCCTTGATCTGGCTGTTTTCGAATGCTTGAAAGAACGGTTCCCCAATTTCAAACCGGAATGTACTTTCGCCCAGGGGCAAGCCCTTGATCGGGATCACGATATCTTGTAGCAATCTGTCCATGTCGGAAAAATTGGGGCTGCAAATATAGCAAATTATTTTAATAATCAATTCCTTTCCGCTCTTTTTCGCGCTATCTCGTCGAGAATGATCTTGCGCATCCGCATCGACTTGGGCGTGACCTCCACCAACTCGTCTTCCTGAATGTATTCCAGCGCCTCTTCGAGGCTGAAACGGACGGGTGGCGGAAGCATCACCTTCTCGTCGGTGCCGGCGGCCCGGACGTTGGTCAGTTTCTTGGTCTTGCAGATGTTGATGACCAGGTCGAAGTCGCGGGTGTGCTCTCCCACGACCTGGCCGGCATAGACCTCCTCGCCGGGATCGATGAAGAAGCGGCCGCGATCCTGCAACTTGTCCATCGCGTAGGCCACGGACAGGCCGGTCTCGTGGGCTACGAGGGAACCGTTGGTGCGCTTCTCGATCTCGCCTTTGTAGGGCTCGTAATCCTTGAAACGATGCGCCACGACCGCCTCGCCCTGCGTGGCGGTCAGCAGGTTGCTGCGGAGGCCCATCAGGCCGCGCGCCGGAATCTCGAAGTCGAGATGCGTGCGGTCGCCGCGGGTCTCCATGTGCACGAGCGCCCCTTTCCGGCGGGTCGTCATCTCGATGGCACGGCCCACGAATTCCTCCGGCACGTCGATGGTCAGGCATTCGATCGGCTCGCAACGCTTGCCGCCGATGGTCTTGTCGAGCACCCGCGGCTGGCCGACCTGCAGTTCGAAGCCTTCGCGACGCATGGTCTCGATGAGAATCGAGAGATGCAGCACGCCACGGCCGTACACCACGAAGGAGTCGGCGTTCACGCCGGGTTTCACGCGCAGGGCCAGGTTTTTCTCCAGTTCACGTTCCAAGCGTTCCTTGATGTGGCGGGACGTCACGAACTTGCCTTCCCGGCCGAAGAACGGCGAATCGTTGATGGTAAAGACCATGCTCATCGTCGGCTCGTCGACGGCAATGGGCGGAAGCGCTTCCGGATTCTCCAGGTCGGCGATGGTATCGCCGATCTCAAAGCCGTCGATGCCCACCACGGCGCAGATGTCGCCGCACTGGACTTCGTCCACTTTCTTCTTCTCCAGGCCTTCGAAGACCATCAGTTCCTTGATCTTCTGTTTCTCGACAATATCGTAGCGCTTGCACAGCGATACGGGCATGCCGGCGCGGAGCGAACCGCGGGTGATGCGTCCAACGGCGATCCGGCCCACATACGGGGAGTATTCGAGCGAAGAGATGAGCATCTGCGGTGTTCCCTCCTTAACCTCCGGCGCGGGGATCTCCTCGATGATCGTATCGAGCAGCGGGGTGATGTCGCCGGTGGGCTTGCGCCAGTCGAGCGACATCCAGCCTTGTTTTGCGCTGCCGAAAACCGTCTTGTAGTCGAGTTGCTCTTCGGTGGCGCCCAGGGCGAACATCAGGTCGAACACTTCCTCGTTCACTTCGTCAGGACGGCAGTTCTGCTTGTCCACCTTGTTGATGACCACGATGGGCTTCTTGCCCATCTGCAGGGCCTTCTCCAGAACGAAACGGGTCTGGGGCATCGTGCCTTCAAAAGCATCGACCAGCAGCAGCACACCGTCGGCCATGTTGAGCACCCGCTCCACCTCGCCGCCGAAGTCGGCGTGGCCGGGCGTATCGATAATATTGATTTTCACATCCTTATAGGGCACCGAAACATTCTTGGCCAGAATGGTGATACCACGCTCCCGCTCCAGGTCGTTGTTGTCCAGGATCAGTTCTCCCAGATCTTCGACCTTTCGGGTCAGCTTGGCCTGATAGATCATGCGGTCCACGAGGGTGGTCTTGCCGTGGTCGACGTGGGCGATGATGGCTACATTTCTGATTGCTTGCATATTCAACTCTTTCTCACGAAGCCGCAAAAGTAGAAATAATCTCGCAATTTTTGTATATTTTTGTGTCATGGTTGAAAAGATCCTCATCCTCGACTTCGGCTCCCAGGTGACCCAGCTCATCGGACGCCGCCTCCGCGAACTCAACGTCTACTGCGAAATCCATCCCTTCAACAGAATACCGGCCCTCGACGATACGGTCAAGGGGGTCATCCTTTCCGGTAGCCCCTGCTCCGTCACGGCGCCCGACGCTCCGCAGGTAGACCTGCGCGGCATCAAAGGCCGCCTGCCCCTGCTGGGCATCTGCTACGGCGCCCAATACCTGGCCCACCATTACGGTGGGGCCGTGGAGAGCGCCGGCTCGCGTGAATATGGACGGGCGGAACTCGAGGTGAAGCAACGCGATCCGCTCTTTGACGGCGTTCCTCCTAAAAGCCAGGTATGGATGTCGCACGGCGACACCATCACGGCCCTGCCGGACAACTCGACGGTGCTGGCCTCCACGGCCAGCGTTATCAACGCAGCCTACCGCATCTTCGGAGAAAAGACCTACGCCGTGCAGTTCCATCCGGAAGTCTATCACACCGAATACGGTTCGCGCATCCTCGCCAACTTCGTGAAAACTATCTGTGGATGCTCCGGCGACTGGACCCCCGCCTCGTTCATCGACACGACCGTCGATGCACTCCACCGCAAACTGGGCAACGACCCGGTTATTCTCGGCCTGAGCGGCGGCGTCGATTCGACCGTAGCCGCCGTGCTTTTGCACAAAGCCATCGGTGACCGACTCCACTGCATCTTCGTAGACAATGGCCTGCTGCGCCGCAACGAGTTCTCCGAGGTGATGGAATCCTACCGCGGGATGGGTCTCAACGTCACGGGCGTCGATGCCGGTGAACGGTTCCTGACGGCGCTTGCCGGGCTGACCGAACCGGAAGCCAAGCGCAAGGCCATCGGGAAGACCTTCATCGAAGTATTCGAGGCCGAAGCCCGGAAAGTGGAGGGCGCGCGCTGGCTCGCCCAGGGGACCATCTACCCCGACGTCATCGAATCGGCCGCCATCGGCGGCCAGGCGGCCAAAATCAAAAGCCACCACAACGTCGGGGGCCTGCCCGAGAAGATGAACCTGCAGATCGTCGAACCGCTCCGCATGCTCTTCAAGGATGAAGTACGACGCGTGGGCCGGGCCCTCGGCATCCCGGCCAGCCTCATCGGCCGGCATCCTTTCCCGGGGCCCTCACTGGCCATCCGTGTGCTGGGAGAAGTAACTTTCGAAAAACTGGAAATCCTGCGCGACGCCGACAAGATCTATATTGACGCCCTGCGCGCCGACGGCCTCTATGATAAGATCTGGCAGGCCGGCACCATTCTGTTACCGGTCAAAAGTGTGGGCGTGATGGGCGACGAACGGACCTACGAATACACCGTCGCGCTCCGCGCCGTCACCTCCACCGACGGCATGACCGCCGACTGGTATCCCCTGCCCTACGACTTCATGGCCAAAGTCTCCAACGACATCATCCGCCGCGTCCGCGGCATCAACCGCGTCGTCTACGACATTACTTCTAAACCTCCCGGGACAATCGAGTGGGAATAGTGGCCGGCTCAGTCGTCGAAGCCGTCGAAGACGAGGAGGTCGGAGATGCAGAGGTCTTTGTACTTTGTACCGGGCGTTACGGACAGGACGGTGAGACGTATGTGAGACACGGCTTCGGAAGCGAAGGGCACTTTTTCGTAGATCGGGTTCTCGTCCGCATCCATCCTCCCAGTCTCCCGGCCATGACACTGGCGGTCCAGCGTAGTAATCGTCAGGAACGAGAGATCCCCGAAACGCGCCGGTGAATCATCCCGAAACAAAGAAAACTTCCCCGCGCCATCCCATTC
Source organism: Bacteroidales bacterium (assembly GCA_017548335.1). Lineage (GTDB taxonomy): Bacteria > Bacteroidota > Bacteroidia > Bacteroidales > UBA932 > Cacconaster. The sequence continues at coordinate 5,189 of JAFZAF010000179.1, forward strand.
CTCGCCTGAAATGTCAATCTCGACCGGCTCATCACAGTAGCCGTCGGCGCGGGTGACCTCGAGCCGGAGCTTCTTGATACGGCTGTTGGCGGCCCAAAGGGCGGCCGACTTGTGGTAGCCGTTGTAGAAGCCGATGTCGGAGACCCGGCGGGGTGTCTGGAAATCAATATCGATGGTGGCACCTACGCCATTGCCGGGCGCCACCCAGGCGGTCGTCAAGTTGCCGTCCTCCATGTTGGAAGTCGGATACTTGTCTTGCGCGCCGGAGGTCTTGAGCGTGTAGGCGGCTTTCGGGACGGCACATTCGGAAATCGGATTACCCCAATGCCTGTAAGGCTTCCCGTCTTGCGGGTTATAGAAACAAACGACCATTCCGTACGCTTCTTCAAAATCGAAATCCGTAGCATGGCAGGTCCAGGTCGACTTGTCGACTTGTTCAAACTGGAATTTGTTGTAACGGTTCAGATAGCCGTACAGGTCATCCGTACGCTGAAAGAACGCGTCGCATTGGAGCGTACAGTTGAAAACATCTGCCTTGCCGTTGCCCCAATTCTTCGCGGGTGAAAAAAAGTACTCAAATTGACCATCGGAGGGAAAATAGCGGGACATCGGGGATCCCTTCAACCACTCATACTCCGTACTCCATTGGTTCAAGACCTGGTAGTCCACCTGCAAGACGACAGTCTTGCCAGCCGGGATGTCGAGGACCGTATAAGTCCAAAGCCTGAAATTTTCCAGGATGTCCTGTTCGCCCGTCTCCTGGTCTTCATAGACAACCGTCCTGGCAATTTCATCCGAGTGGGTCCAGGGCAGTTCCACGCCATCCAGCCGGAACTTGACATTCCGGACAGCACGGTCCAATACACCCATTTCACTCAGGCTGCCATACTCTCCGTTACCATTGAAGGCGTGGGGGCCGGTCGGCTCTCCCAGGAAATCCACAGGAAAGCCGTAATCCACATGGATGGGCTTACTGGAATTGTTTTTCAGCTGATAGGACACGCGGACGGTGGAATACGGGATGGCGATGTTGATGTCCAGATCTTCCCGGACAACCTGGACCTCCGTCACTTTGAGCGGAATCGGCTGGGAAGACCGGATTCCAGCGGAATAGTAAATGACCGGTTCGCCGTTGGCGTGCGCCAACACCGGCAGCAAAGCAAGCGCCAGCAGGCTGATCGATAGCTTTTTCATGGGAACGATAATGAATAACGGATCAAACTCAGTCCTCGAAGCCGTCAAGGACAAGGATGTCGGAAATACAGAGGTCGCTGTATTTCGTACCGGGCGTCACCGACAGGATGGTAATGCGGATGTGGGAGACAGACTCGTTTTTGAAGGGGACTTTATCGAAAAGATAGACGCCGTCATCGTCAATGCCTTTTTCACGACCGTAGAGCTGCCGGGGAAGGTTGGTGATTACGAGCATCGACAGGTCTCCGACTTGCGAACCTGAATCGGGTAAGGTGTAGTGTCTCTGGTCCCAATCCGATACATCGACCTCGACGGGTTCGTCCTTATAGCCGTCGGCACGGGTGATTTCGAGCAGGACGGATTTGACGCGGCTGTTGGCCGACAAAAGAGCGGCGGACTTGTGGTATCCATTGTAGAAACCGAGGTCGGAAACCCGACGGGGCGTCGGAAAATCGATGTCAATCGTGGATCCCACGCCATTGCCCGGAGCAACCCACGCTGTCGCCAGATTCCCGTCCACCATATTGGAGGCAGGGTAATTCTTTTGTGCGCCGGAAGTCTTGACGGTATAGGCGGAAACCGGAACGGCGCAGTCGGTGAGCGGGTGGCCCCAGTAGCCGGACGGCGCATTCTCGTCATAGTCTTTGAAGAAATTGACAGAGAACACTCCTGCTTCTGCAAAATCGAAGCGATCGACGTGGCAGGTCCAGGTGGTCTTGTTTGAGCGGGTAAAATTCAAATCTGTCGTAATGAAGGGTGACTCCTGATGGAAGAAACTGGCCGGAAGGGCATCGCAATGGATCGTGCAATTGAAGGCATCGGCCTTGCCGTTCCCCCAGTGCTGTGCCGGAGAGAAATCGTAG
>JAFZAF010000180.1 GCA_017548335.1 Bacteroidales bacterium
AGGACCCCTTCGGCCGGCGTTTCGAGCGAGACTTTCAATTGAGGCTCCTTGCCGGGTTCCAGCAGATAGTTGATCTCAGCCCGGTGCGTGCCCGGCTCGAGTTTGACCGGGCCGTTGGCCGGCTTGCCATCCAACAGGAGATGGTATTCCTTCACGTCTCCTTCGAAGATAACCGTTACGGGCGCGAAACGGCTGTTTTCGAAATCAAAGGCAATCCAGCCGGTCGCTCCTACAGGACTGTAGGCTTTTGATTGGACATTGACCGAATCGATTAAGAATGGTGTCTGTACGGGGAAAGGTCCTTTGTGGCGGTATTTTTGTACGGACAAGGTCTCTGCACCCACACGGGGTGCGCCGCCCAGGACCAGCAAGGTCCCGACGGTAAGTACGGAAAGCAGGAATCGTCGGTTCATGGGTAGAGAATCAAGAATTGATGCTACTAAGTTAATGATTTCTTATCTTTGCGGCGTCTAAAAACGAAAGTGATATGAAAAAAGCATATGTATTTCCGGGACAAGGGTCCCAGTTTACGGGGATGGGGCAGGAACTTTATGTGCGTGATCCCCGAGCGCGTGATTGGTTCGATGCGGCCGACGGCATCTTGGGTTTCGGCCTGCGTGAGATTATGTTTACGGGCACAGCCGACGATCTGAAGGCGACGAAGGTGACGCAACCCGCCATCTTCCTGCATTCCGTGACCGCGGCTTTGTGTGCCGGCATCCGGCCGGACATGGTGGCCGGCCATTCGCTGGGCGAGTTCTCCGCCCTGGTCGCCGCCGGTGCCTTGTCGTTTGAAGACGGCCTGCGCCTGGTCTCCATCCGCGCCCAGGCCATGCAGCGCTGCTGCGAGGCCGTGCCGGGTACGATGGCCGCCATCATTGGCGGAGACGCGACCGTGATCGAGGAGGTCTGCAGCAAGACTCCCGGCGTGGTGATTCCCGCCAACTACAACAATGACGGCCAGATTGTGATTTCCGGCGAAGTGGCGGCCGTTCAGGCGGCTTGTGCCGCCCTCAAGGCCCGCGGCGTCAAGCGCGCCCTGCCGCTGCCGGTCGGCGGCGCCTTCCATTCGCCGCTGATGGAGCCGGCCCGGCAGGAGCTGGCCGAGGCCATCGAAAAGGCGGATTTCCATACCCCGACGTGCCCGATCTACCAGAACGTCGACGCCCTGCCGCACACCGACCCGGATGAAATCCGGCACAACTTGCTGATGCAGCTTACCTCGCCGGTCCGCTGGACCCAGACCGTCAAGAACATGGTCGCCGACGGCGCCGCTTCCTTCACGGAAGTCGGTCCGGGCTCCGTCCTCCAGGGCCTGGTGCACAAGATTGCTCCTGAAGTCGAAGATATTTCCGGCATCTGCTGAAAATAATGCTTCCAATTCCCGATTTTTGTCCGTATCTTTGAACGATATTCGGATAGTGTGCATCGTGCCCGTCCGTAACGCTGAAAACAATCTTTAAACCTCTAATAATTAGTCGTATGGCAAAAGAGAAAAAATTCATCACCTGTGATGGCAATTTTGCCGCGGCTCATGTGGCATACCTGTTCAGTGAGCACGCGGCTATCTATCCGATCACCCCGTCTTCGACGATGGCGGAACTCGTTGACGAATGGGCCGCTTTCGGCAAGAAGAACATGTTTGGTGAAGTTGTGAAAGTAACCGAGATGCAGAGCGAAGGCGGTGCCGCTGGCGCCGTGCACGGTTCCTTGCAGGCAGGCAGCCTGACCACCACCTTCACGGCTTCCCAGGGCCTCCTCCTGATGATCCCCAATATGTACAAGATTGCCGGCGAGCTGTTGCCGACGGTTTTCCACGTGTCGGCCCGCACCCTCGCCGCCCAGGCGCTCTCCATCTTCGGCGACCACCAGGACGTGATGAGCGTGCGCCAGACCGGCTTTGCGATGCTGGCCTCCGCCAGCGTTCAGGAAGCCATGGACCTGGCGGCCGTTGCCCATCTGGCCACCCTCAAGTCGAGCGTGCCGTTCGTCCATTTCTTCGACGGTTTCCGCACCTCCCATGAGATCCAGAAGATCGAAATGCTCGAAGCGGAAGATCTTCGCCCGCTCGTGAGCGACAAGGCGCTGGCCGCTTTCCGTGCCAAGGCCCTCAACCCGAACAAACCCGTTACCCGCGGCACCAACCAGAACCCCGATGTCTTCTTCCAGGCCCGCGAAGCTTGCAACCCGTATTACGAGGCTGTTCCCGACATCGTCGCCCGCTACATGGGCGAGATCAGCGAACTGACCGGTCGCCACTATCTGCCGTTCGACTATTACGGCGCGCCGGATGCTGAAAACGTCATCATCGCCATGGGCTCCGTCTGCGAGACCATCAAGGAAACCATCGATTACCTGGCAGAAACCCGCGGCGAGAAGCTCGGCTTGATCACGGTCCGCCTGTATCGTCCGTTCTCCGCGAAGTATTTCCTCCGGGCCCTGCCCAAGACGGCCAAGCGCATCGCCGTGCTCGACCGCACCAAGGAGCCGGGCGCCCTGGGCGAACCGCTCTACCTCGATGTCAAGAGCGTGCTTGCCGATCTCGGCGAGAACGCTCCGATGATCCTCGGCGGCCGCTACGGCCTCTCCTCCAAGGACACCAGCCCTGCCCAGATCATCGCCGTGTTCGACAACTTCAAGCTGCGCGAACCCAAGAACGGTTTCACCATCGGCATCGTCGACGACGTGACCTTCAAGTCGCTCCCGCTCAAGGAGGAAGTCTCCATCGTGAAGAAGGGCACCTACGAGTGCAAGTTCTTTGGCCTGGGTTCCGACGGTACGGTGGGCGCCAACAAGAACACCATCAAGATTATCGGCGACCACACCCCGAAATACTGCCAGGGCTACTTCGACTACGACTCCAAAAAGTCCGGCGGCTACACCTGCTCGCACCTGCGCTTCGGCGACCAGCCCATCCATGCACCGTACCTCGTGTCGACGCCCGACTTCGTAGCCTGCCACGTGCCGTCGTATCTCTACAAGTACGACGTGCTCAAGGGGATCAAGGACGGCGGCTCCCTGCTGCTCAACAGCCTCTGGGACACCGAGGAGACCTTCACCCGCATCCCCGACTTCGTGAAGAAGACCATCGTGGAGAAGCACATCCGCCTCTACCTGATCAACGCCACCAAGATTGCGGCGGAGATCGGCCTGGGCGGCCGCACCAACACCATCCTGCAGAGCGCCTTCTTCAAGATCACGGGCATCATCCCGTACGAGGAAGCCGTGGCATACATGAAGAAAGCCATCGACAAGTCCTACGGCAAGAAGGGCGAGAACATCGTCAAGATGAACTACGCGGCCGTGGAGCGCGGCGGCGACTACGTCGAAGTCGAGATTCCGGAATCCTGGAAGAACGCCACGGGCCGCTTCGTCCATGCGAACTATAACCGCCTGGCCCCCGAATTCATCCGCAACGTGGCCGACGTGGTGGCTGCCCAAAATGGCAACGACCTGCCGGTCAGCACCTTCTCTGGTGAGATGGTGGACGGCACGATTCCGGCCGGCACCGCCGCTTACGAGAAGCGTGGCACGGCCGTCGAGGTGCCCGAGTGGAATCCCGCCAACTGTATCCAGTGCAACCAGTGCGCGTTCGTCTGCCCGCACGCCGCCATCCGTCCGTTCTTGATGACCGCCGCGGAAGGGGAGAAGGCCCCTGCCGGCCTGAAGCGCAAGCCGGGCATCGCCCAGTTCAAGGAATACAGCTTCACGATGCAGGTGTCTCCGTTCGACTGCACGGGCTGCGGCAACTGCGCCGACGTGTGTCCGGCCAAGGAGAAAGCCCTCGTGATGAAGAGCTTCGACAGCCAGCGCGCCGAGCAGGCGAACTTCGACTACCTGCACGCCAACGTGGGCTACAAGGACAATGTCGCCCCGAAGGAACAGAATGTCAAGAACTCCCAGTTCGCCCAGCCGCTGTTCGAGTTCTCCGGTGCCTGCGCCGGCTGCGGTGAGACGCCGTACATCAAGGCCATCACCCAGCTCTTCGGCGACCGCATGATGATCGCCAACGCTACGGGCTGCTCGTCGATCTACAGTGCCGCGTTCGCTTCCTCGCCGTTCTGCAAGAACGCCGAGGGCCATGGCCCGGCCTGGCAGAATTCCCTCTTCGAGGATAACGCCGAGTTCGGCCTGGGTCTGCATCTGGGTTCCGACCGCGTGCGCGAGACTGTCGCCCGCCTGATGCGCGAGGGACTGGAATGCAACTGCTGCACGACCGAGATCAAGGCGCTCTTCGAGCAGTGGCTCGCCGACCGCAACAATGCGGCTATTACCCGCAAGATCTGCGATGCCCTCGTTCCGCTGATGAAAGAGTGCGGCTGCGACATCTGCAAGCAGTTGCTCGAACTCCAGAACTTCATCCCGGCCCGCAGCCAGTGGGTCTTCGGCGGTGACGGCTGGGCCTACGACATCGGATACGGCGGCCTTGACCACGTGCTGGCCTCCGGCGAAAACGTCAACGTGCTCGTGCTCGACACCGAGGTTTACTCCAACACGGGCGGCCAGTCGTCGAAGTCGACGCCGGCCGGCGCCGTGGCGAAGTTCGCCACTTCCGGCAAGAAGATCCGCAAGAAGGATCTTGGCATGATGGCCATCAGCTACGGCTACGTCTATGTGGC
>JAFZAF010000001.1 GCA_017548335.1 Bacteroidales bacterium
GTCGGCGGTGGCAACGTGGCCATCGACGCAGCCCGTGTCGCGAAACGCAGCGGCGCGTCGTCCGTCACCATGTTGTCGCTCGAAACCGAGGACATCATGCCCGCCTCCCTGGAGGAGCGGCGCGAAGCCCGCGAGGACGGCGTGGTGATCAACCCCGGCTGGGGACCGAAAGAAGTGCTGGGCGACGATAAAGTGAACGGCATTGTCTTCAAGAAATGCACTTCCGTCTTCGACGAGAACAAGCGCTTCGCCCCGAAATACGACGAAAACCAGCTCATCACGCTCGAAGCCGACCAGGTCATCTTCGCCATCGGCCAGACCGTGGTCCTGAAAGACCTGCTGAAAGATACGAAAGTCGAGTTCTTCCGTGGCGTTTATCCCGTCGCCGACAAGCTTACCTACCAGACCGCCGAGCCGGATATCTTTGTGGGTGGCGACGTGTTCACCGGGCCGAAGTTCGCCATCGACGCCATCGCGGCCGGAAAAGAAGCCGCCGAATCGCTGCACCGCTACGTCCAGCACGGCCACATGACCATCGGGCGCAACCGCCGCGACTTCATCGAGTTGAACAAAGACGACATCGTGGTGGAATCCTACGACAATGGATCCCGCCAGGTGGAAGGCCGCGACGATAGCCAAAGCCCGTTCCGCGAATATACGCACACGCTCACGGAGGAGCAGGTCCGCAAGGAAACGGCCCGCTGCCTGAAGTGCGGCGCCTCGGTCGTGGACGAGAACCGCTGCATCGGCTGCGGCGTCTGCACGACCAAGTGCGGCTTCGACGCCATCCACCTGCACCGCGAACACCCCGAAGCGAGCCGCATGGTCGTCTCGGAAGACAAGTTCAGCGCCATCCTCCCCTACATGGCCAAGCGCGCCGGAAAGATTTTGTTCAAGAAGAAATAACAACGTCATGCCCGGCGTGACCGGGCATCTCAGCCATGCACGAACTGGGCATCGTCTTCTATATCATCCGCGACGTCAAGCAGGCGGCCGAGGAACACCACGTGGAGCATGTTTCCGCCGTGGTCATGAACATCGGGGAAGTTTCCACGATCGTTCCGGAATACCTCACCGACTGCTGGCGCTGGGCGGCCGACAAGGAAGACCTGCTCCGGGGAAGCGCCCTGAAGATCAACCTCGTTCCGGCCGTCACGCACTGCGACGGCTGCGACCGGGAATATGAGACAGTCCGCTACGGAAGGACCTGCCCACACTGCAACAGCGAGAATACCTGGTTGCTCAGCGGCCGGGAAGTCGAGATTAAAGAAATTGAAGTATAACATTAGATAACTTAATACAATGTCCTGTTTTTTAGTTCCTATGGCGCAGGCAATCGCGACCAGCGCCTATCGTAAGGCCAAAACCCATTCCTCTTCCAGTCACGAAACGACCATCCTGGGCCGCCACCTTCCCACCCTGGAAAAGATGCTTTGGGGCGGAACGGTCGTTCTGCTTGTCGACCATGCCATCCACGGCGAACTCTTCACCTTCAGCCTGCGGGAACTGCTGACCGTCGGCTTGCCGATGTCGGTAATCCTGACGGCAGTCTGGGCCCTCTATGCGGTCGTGAAGGAACGCCGGGGAAAGGTAACAACCGCGAAAATCCAATAATTTTTCTATAAACCGATCCAACTATGTTTTTCCAAGTTTATGGTGAGCATGCCCTCGCACAATGGGGGATGCTTCTGGTCGTCCTGCTCGGCCTGATCCTGCTCAACGAATTCGCGAGAAGGACCAAGACGGGCGGCGCCATCATGTTCTTCGTCATTCCGATCCTCCTGACCATCTATTTCCTGGCCATCGCCATCGGCAACGCGACCGGCGCGGCCTGGGCACAGGAAAACCAGACGCATCTCTACATGCGGGGCTGGTTCCACTATGCCAAGCTGTACGCCGCCCTGACGGGCTGCATCGGCTTCATGATGATCAAGTATAAATGGGGCATCGGTGCCAAACACTGGTTCAAGCCGTTCCCGTTCATCATCGTGGCCATCAACATCCTCATCGCCGTGGCGTCCGATTTCGAGTCCGCCATCAACGGCTGGAACAAGTGGTGGCTCTCCAGCGAGGGCGTGTGGCTCTACGGCGGCTGGCACAACGTGTTCAACGGAGTGGCCGGTCTGCTCAACATCTTCTGTATGACCGCCTGGTGGAATGTCTATGCCTCCAAGGACAAGAAAGACATGATCTGGGCCGACATGACCTGGGTCTATATCATCATCTACGACATCTGGAACTTCGCCTACACCTACAACTGCCTGCCGACGCACAGCTGGTACTGCGGTGTCGCGCTGCTGCTCGCCCCGACCATCGCCGCTCTCGGCTGGAACCGCGGCGGCTGGATCCAGAACCGCGCCAACACCCTGGCCATCTGGTGCATGTTCGCCCAGGTATTCCCTTTGTTCCAGGAAACCTTCATGAACGGCAAACAGTGGTTCAGCTGGGCTGTCCTTCCCGTCCAGTACCCGCAGGGTGCCGAAACAGTCCGTCAACTCTACGATACCGCCGGCATCACCAGCACGACGGTAACCCCTGAGATTATCGGCACGACCGTCGACACGGTTGCGGCCAATCCGAACATGATGCTCTTCATCAGCGCCCTCGCCCTGGTGACCAACATCATCGCCCTGGCCTACATCATCGCCGTGTCGAAGAAGCGTCACATCAACCCGTACAAGGAAGACGTCTTTATCAACCAGAAGTACTACAAGGACGCCATGGCCCGCGCCGACGTCTCGTAGTCTATCCGCCGATCCGGGCGGTCAAGCCGCAAGCGGTGAAGCAGTCGAGTGCGTACTGCTTCACCGTTTCTGTTGGCGGGGCGAACGGAAAACCGGATGGATTGTAAACAGTGCCAAGCCGCTCGTGTTTTCCCTTGCCGATGTCGTGATACGGCAGCAGATCCACCTCTTCGGGACGGCGGGGAAGCGAGGCAAGAAAACGGGCCGAAGCCGTCAGATTAGTTTCATCGGCATTGACGCCCACAATGAGCGGAATCCGGATGAAAAACGGCACGGTACCTTCAGCGACCAGCCGGATATTCTGAAGGATGCGCTCGTTCGGAACACCCGTGAAGCGTGCGTGGACAGTACTGTCCATCGTTTTCAAATCGATCAGCATCAGTTCGCAATTCGCCGCTACCTCATGAACTACTTCAGGTTCCGCATAGAGCGATGTGTCCACCGCCCGGTGGAAGCCGCGCCGGCCCAGTTCCCGCAGCAATTCCAGCACATACGACGGATGCATCAGCGGTTCTCCGCCGCAAAGCGTCACGCCGCCTCCGCTTCGCTCCATCATCCCCCGCTCCTTCTCTATCTCGGCCATCAACTCGTCCATGGGCCATTCCCGCCCGCTCATCTCAAGAGCGGTGGCCGGACATTCCCGGACGCAGGCACCGCAGAGCGTACAAGACTTCCCGGTCGGCCGGATGCCCTCGGGCGTCAACTGCAACGCTCCGTTCGGACAGGCGTCAACGCAACTGTGGCAGCCGATGCAGCGGCTCTTTTTGTACAGCTTCTGCGGCAGCGGGCTCCAACTTTCGGGATTGTGGCACCAGACGCAGCGCAACGGACAGCCTTTCAGGAACAAGGTCGTCCGGATGCCTGGTCCGTCGTGGATTGCATAACGTTTGATATCGAAGATCAGCGCCATGTCTTTTCGCGGATAATCGAACGAAAATACGAAATTTGCCGCAAAACGCAGCCATCTTCCGAAAATAAGTGGTAAATTCGAAGCATGAACTTTTCCATCAAGCACCCCGAATGCGACGGCGGCATGAATCCGCGGATCTGCCGCTTACGCCAGCAGAGCGTTGAAACGCCGGCCACCCTCTCGATTGAGCGCGCGCTCATAGAGACCGCCTTCTACAAGGAGAATTACGGCAAGTATCCCGTACCCATTCTCCGGGCCCGCAACTTCTATGAGATCTGTGCCCGGAAAGCGCTCTACATCGGGCCCGACGAACTGATTGTCGGCGAACGGGGTCCGTGGCCGAAAGCCGTGCCTACGTTCCCTGAACTGACCTGCCACAGCTTGGAGGACCTGCACGTGCTTGACACCCGCGCGTTGCAGACCTACCACATCAGTCAGGAAGACATCGACACCTATGAGCGGGAAGTCATCCCCTACTGGAAGGGCAAGACCCAGCGCGAGCGCATCTTCAACCATGTATCCAAGGAGTGGGAAGAAGCCTATCACGCCGGCGTTTTCACGGA
>JAFZAF010000181.1 GCA_017548335.1 Bacteroidales bacterium
CACAAAGGTGCCGAACTGGTGCCAGCGGGTCTGGAGTTCCCGCCATTCGTCCAGATTCTTCGGATCATAGAACTTGCTCATCACCGAGAAACCGCCGATGTCCATGCCCCAGAACGGGATGCCGCTCATCGAATAGTTCAGACCGGCGGCCATCTGCATCCGCATGTCAGTCCAGGACGTTCCAATATCGCCGCTCCAGGTGGCTGTACTGTAGCGCTGCAGGCCGGCGAAGCCGCTTCGGGTGAGCAGGAATACGCGCTTGTCGGGATCCACTCCCCGCTGGCCATTGTAAATAGCGTCAGCGTTGACGATGGAATAGGCATTCAGGTATTCGGTGGAAGGGCCCAACGCGGTGGGCGTCAGGAGCCATTTGAGGTAATCCATCGGCAAGCAGTCGCGCAGGTTCGGCTCGCTGGCGTCCATCCACCAGGCGTCGATCTTGCGGCCGTACTTGGTGTAGAGATTCTCGTCGATCTGGCGCCAGAACATCTTGCGGCCACCTTCGGCATACGCGTCATAGAACGTCTGTTTATGGCCGAGCCAGTCCACCAGGCCGGTATCCTCGGCGTGCGTGTAGGCATAGCCCGCCGCCTTGAGTTCCTTGTAATTATCGGTATTGGTGTAGAACTTGGGCCAGACGCTGATCATGAAGCGGCCATGCATTGCATGCACGTCATCGAGCATCTTTTCCGGATCGGGATAGCGGGTTTCATCGAAAACGTGGCTTCCCCACTGGTCTTCTTTCCAATAATGCCAGTCCTGCACGATGTTGTCAATGGGAATGTGCCGGCGGCGGAATTCCGCCAGTGTCGAGACCAGTTCTTCCTGCGTGGAATAACGTTCGCGGCTCTGCCAGAAACCCATCACCCACTTGGGCATGACCGGCGCCTTGCCGGTCAGCGTGCGGTAACCGCCGATTACATCATCATAGGTATTACCGGCGATAAAATAGAAATCGACCTGCGGTTCGAACTCGGACCAGAAACTGAGTCCGGCCTTTTCTTCCGGCGTCTGGACGGGCGCCACGCGCAAGCCCAGATAGGAAACGCCGCCGTCAGGTTCCCACTCGATCCGGACCGGAGTCTTCACCCCTTTCTCCAAATGCACCGTAAACTTGTAGCTGTTAGGATTCCAAGCAGGGCGCCAGCGGCGCGACATCACCTCTTCCCCTCCTACCGTCGTCTGCTGGAAACCGGCGTAGTATTGGATGAAATCGTAATCTGCCGTCTCGGGCGACTCGAAATAGCCTTCATAAACCACCTTGGCGCCGGACAGGTCGATGGCGGGCAGTTTCTGGACCATGAATTCATTTTCATAGTAGAGGCTGTCTTCCCGCTGAACAACAGGCTCTCCCTTCGCCGGCAGATAGGTTCCGGTCAGCGCGCCTTCGACACCGTCCTTGTCGTACAGTTTCAGCATTTCGCCCAATTGCCGGTACGGAGCGGGATTGCCCCAGCGGCTCAGGGAATACGCGTCGAACAGCAATCCGTAGCCTCCGGTCGAAACAACCATCGGTACGCTTACCTTGGTATTGTATTGATAGAGTTCTTCGCTGCGTCCCCGGTGATTGAATTCGCCGGCCTGCTGCTGGCCCAGGCCATAGAACGCGTCGTCGGCACCGGGCCGGAATTGCGTCAGCACAGACCAGGCTTTCTTCCCTTCCACCTCAATGGGCGAATACGCGAAATGGCCGTCCTGCAGCAGCGGCGTGCCGTCAGACCTTAAGAATCGCACCGTAGCGGATGCTTTGTCCACCTCCACAATGAGGCAGTCTGTGACCAGGCGCACGATGCCACCCTCTTCAGACACGGAGAAATCCCGGTAACCGTCCTGCGGCACAATGGCAAGACTGTTCCTGTCAGCGAACCGTTTGCCGGGAACAGCAGAAACCCGGACGATGTCGGGCCTGACCACCTGCAGGCGTACCGACTGGTCCTTGCAAGGGATGAGCACCTGGCTGTCTTTTACGGTATAAGCCCGCTGGCATGAGAGCAGCAGCAAGGGCAGGATCAATAAATAAAGGATCTTTTTCATGATGATTCGGTTCTAGAGCGGCCAGTCGTCACTCCGGAACGGAGGGACGGGAATCCCATAGGAAGTCTTCATATTCGTGTCCATCAGGTTGCGGTAAGCGTAGCGGACCGCGACGGGATGCGGCACTTCGGCGCACTGGACAAAGACGGTCTGGCCGTCCCAGTTCACTTCGGCATCGGCCAGGTGGAACACACGGTCCTCGCCGGCCAGTTCGAAGCCCTTGATTTCCCGGTCCTCGATCGACTGGAGGTTCGACCAAACATTGTTGAACTGGATTTTGACGCGGCCGTCGTCGAGATACTCGATGGATTTGGGCGTCGGGTAGTCTATCGGCATATAAACGGGTACGCCGTATGAAGAGCTCAGGGCCCGGAGGACCATCATGTCGGCTACCTCCTGCTTCTTATTGGGATGGATGGTATGCTTGGCACCCAGCGTCTCGAGGCACACGGCATAGCAGTTCGGAACGAGCTGCTGGACGTTCATCTGCGTCTCCACGAAAGCGGGACGCTGGCGTCCGTCGGCATTGCCGTAGTCGTGCGGTGCAAGGAGCGCATAGATGAACGGAAGGTCGCCCTGTCCCCAGGCATCGCGCCATAGTTTCACCATGGTGGCCTGCAGTTTATCGTAGCAGGACTGTCCCAGATTGGAGCAACCCTGATACCAAAGGAAGCCTTTCGCGGCATAGCCGGCAATCGGGGCGACGCGGCCGTTCCAGCAAGTTGCCACGCCGTTGGGCCAGAGACCGGCGGTCTCGTGGAGTTGCTTGATCTTCGCCAATTCTTCGGCCGGTATGCCGGAATTCTCCACGGACTCCATCGTCATCCACGGCTCGATGCGGCTGCCGCCCCAGGCATTCACGATGATGCCCACGGGAACGCTCAGATTGCGGGTGAGCCTTTTGGCGAACAGATAGGCCACGGCGGACGTCTCAGCGTAAACGTCGGGCGAAGAAAGCATCCAGCCCTCCGCATTTCCCCGCAGTGTGACATCTTTCAGCACGAAATGAGTCGTATCGGTCTTTATGTCGAAGACGCGGATCCGGTCGGCGTATTCCGCGGCCTCGAGCAGGTTTTCGCGGAAGCCTTCGACTTCCTGGAAGCCGAAGCCGCGCATCGGCATCTCCATGTTCGACTGGCCGCTGCACACCCAGACTTCGCCGAGCGCGACGTCATGGACGGTCAGGGTTTCTTTTCCGGTACGGACGGTCATCGTATAAGGACCGCCGGCCGCGCCGGTGGCGACGTTCACGCGCCAGGCGCCGTCATCCGCCACTTTCGTCTTAACGGTCGCGCCATTCCAAGACGTCTGGACGGTCACGGTTTTGCCGGGCTCGCCCCAGCCCCAAACCGGAGCGGAGGCCTGCTGCTGCAGGACCATATGGTCGGAGAAAACACGGGCCAGCTGCAGGGACTGTGCAGGCAGCAGCGAGGCCAGCGACAACAAGATACTTATAATCGTGAGTTTTTTCATGGCTATTGTTGGTTGTGATCGATGAGTCGGTTCAGGGTTTCGACGGAAAGGCCGGTCCGAAGGCCGTCCGGCGCGGTATGGAGGCAGTAGTCCACCAGCCGGTCCACCGTTGAGGTGGCCACGTGCAGGCGAGTATCAGAAGAAGCATAGTAGATGAAGACCTTTCCGTCGGGATCGCAGATCCAGCCGTTGGAGAACAGGACGTTCATCACGTCGCCGATGTATTCGCCGCCTTCCGGTGCCATGAAGAAGCCGGCCGGCTCCGCAATGACGCGGGACGGGTCGTCTAGGGCAGTCATATACATATACAGCACGTAGCGTAGGCCGGAAGCGCAGCCGCGCACACCGTGCGCGAGATGCAGCCAGCCCTGCGGCGTCTTGATGGGATGTGGCCCCTCCCCGTTCTTTACTTCCTTGATCGTATGGTAATGCCGCAGGTTGATGATCTGCTCGTCCGTTACGACGGCGTGCTCCATGCTGTCCACCAGCGCCCAGCCGATGCCACCGCCGCTGCCCGCGTCGATGAAGCCGTCCTGCGGACGCGTGTACAACGCATACTTGCCGTCCACGAATTCCGGATGCAGCACCACGTTGCGCTGCTGGCTCTTCGACACCAGGTCGGGCAGGCGCTCCCAGTTGACCAGATCGTGCGTGCGGGCGATGCCGGCCGCCGCCACGGCGGACGAGAGGTCGCCTGCGGGCGCAGCCGGATCCTTGCGCTCCACGCAGAAGATGCCGTAGATCCAGCCGTCTTCGTGCGCAGTCAGGCGCATATCATAGACATTGGTGGCAGGTTCGCCATATTCGGGCATGGTGATCGGACGCGGCCAGAAGCGGAAATGATCCACGCCGTTGGGACTTTCCGCCACCGCAAAGAATGACTTGCGGTCGGCGCCTTCGACGCGGGCCACCACAACGTATTTGCCCTGCCACTTGATGGCACCAGCATTCAACACGGCGTGGATGCCGAATCGCTCCATCAGGTAGGGATTCGTTTCCGGGTGCAGGTCGTAGCGCCATTCCAGCGGGGCATGCTTCGCCGTGAGCACAGGATGCCTGTATCGCTCGTAGACGCCATTCCCTTCCACGGAGGCGTTCGGCAGTTCAATCAGTTGCCGGTGCGCCACGCGCAACCAGGCCAATCGTTCTTCGTAGGTCATAGGAGTATAATATCTTCTTTTTCAGTAAATTCCTTAAAATCCGCCGCGTTTTCAAACCCTTTCCAAGGCGCGTAGAAATGGCCGGGTTTGTCGTGGGCGTTGCGCCAGGTCAGCACGTAGCAGGAGCCGGAGCTCTGGATGGCGGGATAAAGCACGCCGGTCCACCACTGCGGATCGACCAGGCCTTCCAGGCCAGTCTCCGAGAGGCAGAATAGTTTGCCGCGTTCTGCGGCGAGCTTCTTCAAGCCGGCGAGCTGTTCTTTGACCTGCCCGCCGAAGCGGATGCCCGCGGCATCCAGCCAGTCCTCGCCTACATATTCATAGATGTCCGTTCCCAGGATGTCGACGATGTCGTCGCCGGGATAGCGCGACAGGTAATCGGCCTCGACGACCGGACCGTTGGGCGAGTAGCACCAAAGGATGTTCTTCAACCCCCGGTCCGAAGTGAAATAGGTCCAGGTCATCCGATAGAGTTCCTGGTATTCCCGGGCCGAGCACAGGCGCCAGCCCCACCAGAACCAGCTGCCGATGTTCTCGTGCCAGGGACGGAAAATAACGGACACGTCCCCGAGGCTTTCAATAAAATCGGCAGCCCGCTGCAGCCACAGCATAAATTCGTCGTGCCTGTCGCCGCCCGGCAGTACGCTCCAAACCACCTCGTCCGACGAGATGTCCCAGGCGTCGCCGCCCGTAAGCGGATTGCGCGGATGCCAGGAGAAAGTAACGACGCCACCCCGCCCTATGTGCGTCAAAGCCGCCTTCCGTATCAGGCCGAACGGAACGCCGTCAAGATTGCAACTGTCGCCCAGCTCAATGCCGCCCAGATCGAATCCCAGAACGGCGGGATACCGGCCGGACACATCTTTCACGTCGGAACGCTCCAGCGGATCGTTCTCCCAGTCGGTCACCTGCCAGGAATGGCCATAGGAGAGGTCGTCCTGATGGCCGTAAAGAATCTCTCCCGCCTCAGTGCGGGCGCTAAGGACGGCGAGCAGATCGGCACGGGAGCCCTTAGGATGGACGGAAGTGCAGGCAGCCAGGGATATGACCAGCAAGGCCCCTGCCAGGGTTTTCAGCGCAGTTTTCATGTCGTAGCGAAATCGGGTTCACATCCACACTAGTGGATGTGCAAATTTAACCATTTTGGACCGCGCGCACCGACATAAAATTATCAAAAACTGATACTTTTTTAACGAGCCTAGACAAACACCCGGTTCTTCGTGAACAAAGCCCGGAACTCCCGCGGTGTATAGCCGCGGCGGGCTTTGAAAGTCCGGTTGAAGTTGGAAAGGTTGTTGAAACCGCACGCATAGCAGATTTCGCTCACAGAGGTGCTTGTGTCCACCAGCATACGCGCCGCCGCGCCAAGGCGCACGTCGATGATGTAGTCCACCGGGCTGCGGCCGGTATGCTGCTTGAAGAAGCGGCTGAACGCAGAAGGAGCCATGGCCACCTGGGCGGCCAGGTCCTCCAGTTTGATCTCTTCTTTATAATGCTGGGAAATATACTCCTGCACCTTATTCACGCGACGGCTCTCCCGGTCATGCCCGGCCTTGGCAAAGGAATGGGAAGCCAGCTTCCGCGCACCCTGGTCCAGGGAGAGGCTGTGCAGGATCTTGAGCATGTCCAGGAACTGTTCCATACGGTCTTCCCGCGATGCAAGGGCATCGATCAGGTTGTACACCTTCATGATGGCCGGCATGGAGAACGTAAGCCCTGAGCGAGCCCGTTCGAACATTTTCCGGACGGAAGCGAACTGATTTCTCGCAAGCAGGTTTGAATCAAGCAGTTGCGAAGAGAACTGGATGGTAATCTCACGGATGTCAGGCTCCTTGCAGCGGCCCTGTTCCCAGGCATGTTCCAAGCCTTCTCCCGTAATGAGGGTCAGCTCATAATCGCCGATTTCTTCGATGCTGTCGCCCACCACGCGACGGACGCCCCGCCCCCCTTCGATGAAATTGAGTTCAAACACTTCATGGGAATGGATGGGCCAGGTGAATTCGCTCTTGTGCCGCTCCACGATATAGAAGCAGTCCTTGTCGGTAATGGAGGTGATTTCGCGCAGTACATTTGCCATAGAACAAAGATAAGTAAAAATTTGTACAATCCGCCCTATTAATGATACTTTTTAAACATCCTTTTTGTAATATGAAGGAGAATTGGAATAAAAACATTACCTTTATGTGTTTAAATATGCGTACATGCGTACGTACGCGTGAAGACACCAACTATTTTTTTAACCATAACTAATTATTAACCAACTCTTCCAACCAATGAAAAGCAAGTTATTTGCTTCCTTGGCGCTCCTGTTCATCGGCGTGGCCGCTTTGGCGCAGACCGTCCGGATTACCGGTACAGTCACCGACACCTACGGCCCCGTCATCGGAGCGAGCGTCATTGAAAGCGGCACCCAGAACGGTGCCTCTACAGACGTGGATGGAAATTTCGTCCTGAACGTCAAACCGGGCGCGACGATCGAAGTTTCCTCCATCGGTTACAAGACACAGGTGATTCCGATCGGAGACCGCACGGTCTTCGACGTGTTCCTGGAGGAAGACGCCGAGTTTCTCGAAGAAACTGTGGTGGTCGGTTACGGCGTCCAGAAAAAGAAGCTCGTGACCGGTTCCACCGTACAGGTCAAAGGCGAGGAACTGGCCAAGCTGAACTCCGTCAACGCGCTGGGCGCCATGCAGTCCTCCTCCCCGGGTGTCAGTATCATGAGCAAATCCGGCCAGCCGGGTTCGGGTTACAACGTGAACATCCGCGGTATGGGTACCATCGGTTCCTATGAGCCGCTGTATGTGATCGACGGCGTCGCCGGCGGGAGCATCAGCTCCCTCAACGCGTCGGATATCGAGAGCATCGACGTCCTGAAAGACGCCGCCTCCTGCGCCATCTACGGTGCCCGCGGTGCGAACGGCGTCATCCTCGTCACGACCAAGCAGGGCAAGGCCGGCAGCCTGACCGTTACCTATGACGGCTTCTACGGCATCCAGAATGTCCAGAAGATGCCCGAGTTCCTCAATGCCCAGCAGTACATGGACATCGAGGACCAGGTGAACTTCAACATGGGCAAACCCCTGGTCAACTGGGCCGAAATCCTGAATCCTTCGCTCTACAACAGCATCAAGGACGGTTCCTTCGTCGGCACGAACTGGCTCGACGCCATCCGGAACGTCAACGCCCCGAACCAGAACCACGCCGTCAACATCGTCGGCGGTTCCGACCTCTCGAAATTCTCGATCGGCGTGAGCTACGCCAATCAGGAAGGTATCTTCGGCAAACCGGTCGCTTCCAACTACAAGCGCATGACCGTCCGCCTGAACTCCGACCACGTGCTGTGGCGCAAGGGTGACCTGGACATCATCTCCTTCGGCGAGAACCTGACCTTCACCCAGTCGCGGAACAGCGGCATCGGTACGGGCAACACCTACTGGAACGATATCTTCAACATGCTCTCCGCCAACCCGCTCGTGGCCATCTACCAGGCCGACGGTTCCTATACCGAATACGACTGGCTCAAGAACAGCGGCATCTGGAACCTGGTGTCCACCATCACCAACCCGATCGCCGAAATGACGTATTCTTCCCGCGGCAACAACCAGAGCAACGACTACGGCCTGAGAATGTCGGCCAACCTGCGGGTACAGCCCATCAAGGGCCTGACCTGGAAGAGCCAGTTCAACTACGGCCTCAGCTCGGGCACTTATCGCCAGTACAGCCTCATCTACAAACTGACTGACCAGTCGTTCCGCGATACGGATTCCGTCAGCCAGAGCGCCTATGCCGGCTGGGACTGGTCCTGGGAGAACACCGTCAACTACGTGTTCGACATCAACGGCAAGCATCACTTCGATGCCTTGATCGGTAATACACTACAGCACAGCGGTTTCGGAGAAAGCGTCGGTGCAGCCAACACGACCTCCAACTGGCCTAACGACTGGCGGTACGCCTATGTGGGCAACACCTCCGGCGACCCGACCCTGGGCGACATCTCCGGTTCCACCTGGGGCGACAGCGGCCTGGTCTCCTTCTTCGGCCGTGTCAACTACAACTACGATGAGCGCTACATGCTCTCCCTGATCCTCCGTCAGGACGGATCCTCCAACTTCATGCGCGGTCACCGCTGGGGCACCTTCCCTTCCATCTCCGCCGGCTGGGTGCTCACCAACGAAAACTGGTGGAACCTTCCTGCCGTCAACTTCCTCAAACTGCGCGGCAGCTGGGGCCAGAACGGTAACTGCAACATCGACAACTTCCAATACCTCTCCACGATTTCCGTGGGTGCTGCTGACGGCGGTTATGCTTTCTATACGGGCCCGACTGCCCAGAACTCCGGCACCGGCGCCTACGCCGACAAGCTGGCCAACCCCGACATCACCTGGGAAACTTCCCAGCAGCTTGACCTCGGTTTCGACGCCCGCCTCTTCAACAGCAAGCTCGGCGTCGCCTTCGACTGGTATCGCAAGGACACCAAGGACTGGCTGGTCAACGCCCCGATCATGGGACACTTCGGCGCCAACGCTCCGTACATCAACGGCGGTGACGTCCGCAACAGCGGTGTAGAGCTCGCCCTTACCTGGAACGATTTCCACGGCCAGGACTTCTCTTACAGCATCGGCGTGAACGGGGCCTACAACAAGAACCGCGTCACCCGTATCGCCAACGATGAAGGCATCATCCACGGCGGCACCAACGTCGTCCAGGGCATCGCCGAAATGTACCGTGCCCAGGTCGGCTACCCGATCGGCTACTTCTGGACCTACCAGACCGACGGTGTTTTCCAGAATCAGGCCGAGATCGACGCATGGAAGGCTGCCGGCAACGGCACCATCGTGGACGACATCGTTCCCGGTGACCTGAAGTTCGTCGACCTCAACCACGACGGCATCATCAACGATGCCGACAAGACGATGACCGGCGATCCGAACCCGGACTTCAACCTCGGCATCAACCTGTCGTTCAACTACCGGGGCTTTGACTTCGGTCTGAGCGGCTACGGCATGTTCGGCCAGCAGGTGTTCCGCGCCTACCGCCGTTACACCGACAGCCAGTGGAGCAACTACACCACGGAAGTGTACAGCTACTGGCACGGGGAAGGCACCTCCAACCACTATCCCCGCCTGGTCGCCGGTACCAACTACAACTACATCAACAATACCGACATCTTCATCGAGGATGCCGACTTCTTCCGCATCCAGACGGTCACGCTGGGCTACGACTTCAAGCGCCTCTGGAAGAACGCTCCGTTCAACCAGTGCCGCGTCTATTTCCAGGCCCAGAACCCGTTCTGCTTCACCGGTTACAAGGGCCTCGATCCTGAGGTGGGTTCCTCTTCCGGCTTCAGCAGCTGGACCAAGGGCATCGACCTGGGTTACTACCCGCAGGCCAAGACCTTCCTGGTCGGCATGAACCTCGC
>JAFZAF010000182.1 GCA_017548335.1 Bacteroidales bacterium
ACGGCGGGAAGCGAGATGACGAGCATCAGGGCGACGATCAAGACGATCCACTGCCACCAGGCAAGGCTCTTGAGGGTGGCGACGATGGCAGTGACGACACCGGTCACGGCTGCGATGGCAATGGTGATGCCGGCGATCTTGCCGATGTCGAACGGAGCGGCCTTGGTGGCGGCTTCTGCGCCGGCGGCCGGAGCCGTAGTGGCACTTTGCGTGATGTTGCTCAGCGTGCCTTCTCCCTTAGCCGCCTTGTCGGAGGCTACCTTGCCGATCTTGTCGGATATCCAGCGCGCGGCCTTCTTGTAGGGCGACCAGAAGGCTTGACGCAGGGAGAGGGGATTGTCCACGATGCTCGTGACGACGGCGCTCCAGTCGTTGCCGTCGCGGTCGTAGAACACGGCGTTCTTGCCGGGACGGATCCCTTCCACGTCGCCGTTGGTCAGGACTGCTGCGATGTTCATGGCCTTGCCCATCTTCTGGCTCTTGCAGGCACAGTACAGGATGTACATGCCGCTGAGCGAGGAGATATCGGGATTGGGCCCGTCCACGCGGATGCAGAGGTCCGTGGAACGCTGGTCGATATACAGGCGGCCCGCCTGGAAAATGGCTTTGCGGTCGGGTTCGTAAAAGTCGGCCAGGACCACATAATTGTTCAGGAAGTCATAGAAATTGTGATACAGGCGAAGCAGTTTGTCCACCGCTTCGATTGAAAGCGCTTCTTCTTCGAGGGCCTTGTCGGCTTCGATGAGTTTCAGGAGGGCTTCCTTCTGGTCCGCTTTCAGGAGTTCCTTGACCTTGTCGATGCCAAGGCCTTCCACGGCGGCGCCCTTCTTGTCGTTCAACCAGGCGGTATACGGGGCAAACTTGCCTACGATGTCTGCCCAGGCTGCCTCGGTGAGTGTCGTTGTGCCTTCTTCCAGTACAAGTGCGCGCATGGCGTCCACGGCGGCCTTCCAGGCCGGGTTCACGGCGTCGAGCGGCAGCAGGCCGTCGGCGGCGGGCTTGGCCAGGGGCTCTTCGCCGATGGCGGAAGAGGCCAGGGCCAGGTTGCCCTCGATGGCTTTGATTTTCTCCACGGAGACATCCACGGCCGGTGCGGTGCCGGCGTCGAAGCCGATGAGCTTGCAGCGCATGAAATAGTCGGCAACTTTGTCTTTCAGCGCTTCGACGGCTGCCAGGGCGTCGGCGGTCTTGTCGCCGAAGGGGAAGACGTCCTTCGTGCCGGCGTCCTGCCAGGCGGCGTATTCAGCCAGGGCTGTATAAAAGGCTTCGATGTGTTCGGCCGTGACGCCGTCCACTCCGCTGCGGTCCATGGCCTTGCCGATGGTCTCGGTAATGGTGGTGACCAGGGCGGCAAGCGCCTCGTCTTCCGCGCTGGCCGGGGTAATGATGCCGTCACCGTTGAACTTTGTATCGGCGAAGATCTTCACATTGTCGGCCGTGTCTTCCAGCGCGATGCTGTCTTTCTCCAGCCCAAGATTCTTCAGGATCTGTTTGGCGGAGGCGAGCAGCTTCGCTCCGTCAGCATTCTCCTCGTTGAAGGCGGAGAACGGGATTTCGGTGCCGTGGGTCAGGAGCAGGTCCGGGTCTTTCAGGATTCCTGTCAGCCACTGGGCACATGCGATGACTTCATCCACGCGGATGTTCCCGTCGTGGTCGGCGTCGAGGAGATCGAGGGTCTTCTGGTCGAATTCCAGGTTACGGGTAGGACAACTCAGGACGGTCCACAGTTTACGGTCCAGCTCGCCGAGGTGGGCGATGTCGGCGCCGGAGGTGATTTTCACGCGGACAGTTCCGCCGACGGAGGTAAAGGTCCAGGGGTAAGAGGTCTTTTCCATAGGATTATATTTTTGTGTTTTCGTTGTTCCAGATTTCTTCGAGAAGGGCGCGGAGTGCGGGTTCATCGGCGATGAGGCGGCGGAGTTCGGCGAGTTTGCGGGCGTTGTCTGATTCGGGGAACCAGAGTTTGAGGTAGCCGCCTTCGCCATATTTCTCGGCCAGGTGTGCCTGGGCACGGGCCAGGTGGCCGGCTTTGTCGAGTTCGGGGTAGTGCTCCAATCCGTACTGGACGGTGCGCACGACAATGGTCTGCGGGTCGATCTGCCGGTCGGCTTCGGCCACGATACGGCCGTATAGCGACCGGGGCGCGTGTTTCGACGAGGCGCGGTGGTCTTCCACGGCCTCTTTCATGACCAGAAGCTGCTCTTGGGTAAAATAGTGTGGAAGGATGGGGTCGGCGAGCAGGATCTTGCCTGAATCGGTATGGTGATTCTCCCGTCCGTTCACGATGCCCAGGTCGTGGAAGGCCGCAATCGCATAGACCATGTCCGCATCGACGGCTACGCCTTTCGCCACCAGCATGTCGGCCAGCGCTGCGCTCTGGCGGATCACTGTCTCGATGTGGTCGCGCTGGTGCGCCTTGTCGAAATGGTCATAACGGGGCAGGATTACCGCCTCGACATAGGCTTTGAGTTCCGGGTTGACATTCATAGTTATTGCAAATATACGAAAAGTATTATTTGGATAATTCGCACTTGCGTAGTAACTTTGAAACATGTTCGTACGCAGGAAAATCAATCAATCGGGATCGATCAGCATCACGGTCGTGGACAAGAGCCGCGGCCGTTATGACGTGGTCAAGTCGTTCGGCACGGTCAAAACGGCCGCGGAAGCCGACCTTCTGGAAAACAAGGCGCGCGAATTCGTCCGGGAACAGTCTGGAGAGACGCATACCATCTTCGGCGGCATGACTGAGCGGCAGATGCGGGAATACGCTGCGACATTGCCGCAGGGCCGGATTGAACTGGCCGGTCCGGAGTTGTTTTTCGGCGGGATCTTCGACCGCCTCGGGCTTGGGGCCGGCAAAGAGGAAACGTTCCGTCATCTGGTGATCTGCCGTTTGTACAATCCCGGGAGCAAGCGCCGTACAACAGAGTATGTCAGCCGCTACCAGGGCGTGGTCCTGGATGACAAACAATTGTACCGGTATGTGGATTCCCTGCGTCCGGGCGATCTGCTGCCGGGCTCAGAGGAGGATCGCTCTCATGCGAGCTGTTGCGTATTTCCGTTGACCTTTGAGCCGGCCACCGCAGCGGACGGAAAACTGCCGGCAAAGGCACGTGGCCGCAAGCCTCGCGTCGCCCATCTGCAAGTCGCTTTGCTGCTTTCGCAAGAAGGTCGTCCGCTGGCCTGCCGGCTCCTCGATGGGAACATGCCGGAAGAGCGACGCCAGGCGACCATCCGCCGTCTCTTCCGGAAATGGGGCGTTTCCGATCCGACGGCGATTCATAACGAAGCCGGCCATCTTCCGGAAGCGTTCCGCATGAATGAGATGGATCTGGACATGCGACCGTTCAACAAACGGCTGAAAGGCCGTCTGGAAGGACATCTTTGCATCTGCCTGGCCGCCTATGCAGTCCAGGTGGAATGGGAACAACTTCTTCGCGACGTCCGTCCCGAACTGACGCTTTCGCAGGTCCGCAAAGCGGCCGGCTCCCTTTTCCGCCTCAATTACCTGTCTTCTTATACCGGCCGCCCCAAATCTGTGCTCATGGAGATGACGCCGCTCCAGAAACGGATCTTCGATCTGATTTAATCAGAAATACTTGTAGAACAACGCAATCGACTCCATTCCCTTGTAGAGCTGGTCGAGGAGATAGCTCTCGTTGGGGGAGTGGATGAAGTCGCGTTCGAGGCCGAAGCCCATGAGGAGCGGGTCGGCGTGGAGGGCGCGCTGCATTTCGGCCAGGATGGCGATGCTGCCGCCGCCGCGGCTCGGAACCGGCTCGATGCCGTATACCTCTCCAACGGCCCTGGATGCTGCTTGATAGGCTTTCGAGGAGATCGGGATCAGGAAACCGTCGCCGCCGTGCTTTTCTTCGACTTCAACCGTCACGCCCTTGGGCGCAATGGCCTTGAAATGCTTGGCAAACAGTTTGGCGATGGTCTTCGAATCCTGGTTCGGCACCAGACGCATCGAGATCTTGGCGTGCGCCTCGCTGGGGATGACGGTCTTGGATCCTTCGCCGGTGTAGCCGCCCCAGATGCCGTTCACGTCGAGGCAAGGGCGGATTCCCACGCGCTCCAGCGTCGTGTAGCCCTTTTCGCCCGTGAGCGCCTTGACGCCGATGCCGGCCATGTATTCCTTGGCGTCGTAGGGCGCCCGGCCCAGCATCTTGCGGTCCTTGCGGCTGAGTTCCACCACGTCGTCGTAGAATCCCTTGACGGTGATGTGCCCGTTCTCGTCGATGAGCGAGGCGATCATCTTGCAGAGGGTGTTGATGGGGTTGAAGACGCCGCCGCCGTAATGACCGGAATGGAGGTCCTTGTTGGGGCCGGTGACTTTGACCTCCATATAGGTGATGCCGCGCATTCCGCAGTTGATGGACGGAATCTTCTCGTTGAGCATCGTGGTGTCGGAGACCAGGATGATGTCGCAGGCGAGCAGCTTCTTGTGGGTCTTGATCCATTTCGAGAGGGCGGCGGAACCCATCTCTTCTTCGCCTTCCAGGATGAACTTGATGTTATGGCGCAGCTTGCCTGTGCGCACCAGGTATTCGAAGGCCTTGATGTGCATGAAGGTCTGGCCTTTGTCGTCGTTCGCGCCACGGGCATAGATGGCTCCGTTGCGGATTTCGGGTTCGAAAGGATCGGATTTCCAAAGGCTCAGCGGATCGACGGGCATCACGTCGTAGTGCCCGTATACCAGGATGGTGGGGGCTTTCGGATCGAATTGCTTTTCTGCGAAGACGACCGGGTGTCCGGTGGTCTCGTAGACGGCGGCGCGGTCGGCGCCGGCTTCCTTGAGCAGTTCGACCAGCCGGTCGGCGCAGCGGTACATGTCGGATTTATGGGCGCTTTCGGAACTGATGGACGGAATGCGGAGCAGGGAGAACAGTTCCTGCAGGAACCGGTCTTTGTTTTGTTCAATGTATTGTTTCATACCGATTTTTGTTTTCTATTTCCTACAAATATAGCCTTTTTTTTGTAACTTTGCGCCTCTTATAAAGTATATTTCCCAAGTAGAAAAGGATTACATCCATATGAAAGTAACGAAAAATGCGGTTGACGACCTCAATATGACCGTCAGCATCGTCCTCGACAAGGACGATTGGGCAGAGCCCAGAAAGAAGAAATTGAACGAATATCGCCGTACGGCGGAGATCCGCGGCTTCCGCCGCGGCATGGCCCCGATGTCATTGATCGAGAAGATCCACGGCGGCCAGGCGCTCGCCGAGGTGGTGAACAAACTGGTCACCGACTCCCTCAACCAGTTCATCGAGGACAATAAGCTGAACCTGATCGGCGAACCGCTTCCGAGCGAGAAACAGTCCGACAACAACTGGGAGGATCCCGACACGTTCGCATTCGATTTCGACCTGGCTGTCGCGCCCGAAGTGAACCTCACGGTCACGGCCGACGACAAGATTCCGTTCTATACGGTGACGGTTACCAAGGAGGCGCTTAAGGAATACAAGCATGGCCTGCTCAAGCAGTATGGCCAGCTGGAAAGTGCCGAGGCTTCTAAAGAAGACGACTTCGTGATCGCCGACTTTGTCAGCGGCGAGCAGAAGATCGACGGAGCCTACGTCGCCCTCCGCAGCATGCCCGACGAGGTGAAGAAGGAGTTCGTGGGATTGAAGAAAGGCGATACGAAGCAGGTCGACATTGTCCGGACGTTCCCGAACGAAGCGGACCGTGCCGCCATGTTCCACGTGAAAAAAGAGGAACTCGACACCCTTCCCGCCGTTTGGACGATGACGGTCAATGACGTGAAGACCTTCGTGGACGCTCCGCTGACGCAGGCTACGTTCGACCAGGTCTTCGGCGAAGGCAGCTGCAAGGACGAGGCGGAGTTCGACGCCAAGGTGAAGGAGCGTCTGCAGGCCGATTATGTGCGGGAAAGCGATTATCGGTACATGATCGATGCCAAGGAATACCTCATCAACAAGGCGGATATCCAGCTGCCTGACGCCTTCATGAAACGCTGGATCAAGACGGCCAATGAGGACAAATTCACCATGGAGCAGATCGAAGCAGAATATGACCTGTTCGCCAAGGACTTCCGCTGGAACATGATCCGCACCAAGATCATGAAGGACCAGGATCTGAAGGTCTCGAAGGACGACCTGATGAAGCAGGCCTTGTCGATGGCCTCGTACCAGTTTGCCATGTACGGCATGCAGAACGTGCCGGAGGAGCACCTGACCAAATACGCCGAGCAGTTGCTGGGTGACCGCCAGCAGGCGGAACGCATCGTCGAGCATGTAGAAGATGACCTCGTTCTGTCCTGGGTCCGCAAGACCGCGACCCTCGAGACGAAGAAGATCTCGCTCGAGAAACTGCGCGAGCTTACGAAATAAACGCAATTACTTTCATAATCTTTGCCGAAATGACTGAATTTGAGAAATACGCCATCCACGGTCGCGGCATCAGTTCGCTCAGCCTGCACCGGTTCAATTCGATCTATTCGAGTTACATGAACCCGATGATCATCGAAGAGCGCCAGCTCAATGTCGCCCAGATGGATGTGTTCAGCCGCTTGATGATGGACCGCATCATTTTCCTGGGCTGCCCCATCAACGACGACGTGGCCAACATCATCCAGGCGCAGCTGCTCTTCCTGGAGAGCAACGATCCGAAAGCCGACATCATGCTTTACATCAACTCGCCGGGTGGCGTGGTCTATTCCGGTCTCGGCATCTACGACACGATGCAGACCATCCAGCCTGACGTGGCGACGATCTGCACCGGCATGGCGGCCTCGATGGCTTCGATCCTCCTGGCGGCCGGTGCGCATGGAAAGCGCTCCGCGCTTCCGCATTCGCGCGTGATGATCCACCAGCCGATGGGCGGCGCGGAAGGCCAGGCCTCCGAGATGGAAATCACCGTCCGGGAGATCGTCAAGTTAAAGAAGGAACTCTATCAGATTCTCTGCGATCACACCGGCAAGCCCATGGAACAGATTGTCAAGGATGCCGACCGCGATTTCTGGATGACGGCCGAAGAGGCCCGGAAATACGGCATGGTGGACCGCATCGTGGAAAAGAACGGCCATGGCAAAGAAGAACGATAACCACGAGGAAGGCACGGACCACTGCGCTTTCTGCGGCCGGGGACAGGACGAAGTCGACCTGCTGATCTCGGCGGGCGAAGTCGCCATCTGTTCCGACTGTGCCCGGATGGCGTACGAATATGCCAAGGAAGCCCTCAATCCGGGGGAAGACCATATCCGCACCAACGGCAAGATCGTAGGGGAGAGCAAGCTCTACAAGCCGGCGGAAATCAAGGCTTTCCTCGACCAGTACGTGATCGGCCAGGATGAAGCCAAGCGCTTTCTGGCCGTGGCCGTGTACAACCACTACAAGCGCATCAACCTGAAGGAAGACCTGATCGAGAAGTCCAACATCCTGATGGTGGGCCCCACCGGTACTGGCAAGACCCTGCTGGCCCGGACGATCGCCAAGATGCTTAACGTTCCCTTCGCCATCGTCGACGCCACCGTACTGACCGAGGCCGGTTATGTGGGCGAGGATGTGGAGAGCATCCTGACGCGCCTGCTCCAGGATGCCGACTACGATGTGTCGAAAGCCGAGAAGGGCATCGTCTTCATCGACGAGATCGACAAGATCGCCCGCAAGAGCGACAATCCCTCCATCACGCGCGATGTGTCGGGCGAGGGCGTGCAGCAGGCGCTTCTCAAGATTCTGGAAGGCAGCCTGGTCAATGTGCCGCCCCAGGGCGGGCGAAAGCATCCCGAGCAGCGGATGATCACGGTCAACACCGAGAACATCCTCTTCATCTGTGGCGGCGCCTTCGAGGGCATCGACCGCTACATCGCCCAGCGGCTCAATACCCAGGTCATCGGCTACGGCGCCCGCAAGAAACACGAGATGATCGACACCGACAACCTGGTGCAGTACGTAGCCCCGCAAGACCTGCGCGCATACGGCCTTATTCCTGAGATTATCGGACGTCTCCCGGTGCTTTGCCACCTCGATCCGCTGGACCGCCCCACGCTGCTGGCCATCCTCACGCGTCCGAAGAACGCCTTGGTCAAGCAATACCAGGAACTTTTCGCCCTCGACGGCATCAAACTCCGGATCAAGCCCGAAGTGTTGGAATTCATCGTGGATACTTCGATCCAGTACAAGCTCGGCGCCCGCGGCCTCCGCTCCATCTGCGAGGCTATCATGACCGACGCGATGTTCGACGCCCCGACCAGCCGCAAGAAGCAGCTGACCATCACCCTCGAGTACGCTAAAGAGAAAGTCGAGAAGTTCGCCGGCAAAATGATCGGACTGGAGAGTTAAAATTTGTGAAATAATTTTGCAAAGTATAAAATAATTCATACTTTTGCAGTCCCAAAACAACGGGATGCTTCCTTAGCT
>JAFZAF010000183.1 GCA_017548335.1 Bacteroidales bacterium
GCCTCCGTGGCGCAGGCTGCGAGTGCGAAAAGGGCGCAAAGCAAAACAAATATCTTTTTCATCGTTCTTTCCTCCTTTTGTTTACCAATCTACTCCTCCTCCGTCGTAAGTTCCTCCGGTCGGGTCGTCAGGGACGATCTTCAAGCCGGACGGTACGGGTACGAATTCCACACCGTTGTTGAGGGCGGCAGAGCGGATGCGGGTGAAATTGTTGCGGTTGACGGTGCGTTTGCCGAACTCCCGCACGCCGTAGGTGCCGTCGTTCTTGTAGAAGGTGACGGTGTGCCCATTGGTATATACGCGCGGAGGGATGACCATGAAGTACCACGTCGTGTCTCCAGGGCTGGTCTTCTTGAAGGCCTGTTTCGTATATTCGGCAGGCGGCAGTAGGCGGAGATCGGCGGCAGTGTCCTGATAGCTGGAAATAGCGGGGGAGTTGCCGTCGAATCCTACCGTTACTGGACCGGCGACCGGTTCGCTGTCCTTGCCACGGAAGACAATCTCCTTGATGTCGTCATCGGTGACATAGAAAATGATGCCGCCCAGCAAGTTGTAGAAGCCCATGGCAAGACCCTGGGAACGGCCGACGGATACGAGGGCTCCTTCGCCCCACGAGTTCTCGCCGGATCTTTGGATCTGCTGCAGATCGATCGTGGTGCTTGTACCGTTGCAGCTGTTGTTCAGGTTATACGGATAGACGCCCCAGAAGAGCTGGTTGGAAGATCCTTCGACGACACCTGTGACGACTTCGATGTAGCCGCGGAACGTGGTAATGTTCGATGCTTCGGTGTTCTCGGCCACAAAATAGCTGCCGGGACCTTCGGATGCGCCGTAGAAAAGGTTGATGGCGTCGCCGGGCGACCAGAGAACGGAGCCGTCCTCGGCGCGCTCGGTCTTGGTCGCGAGCGCGGCATCGGCGTCGTAGGCGTCGAGCGTGACTGCCTGGTGAGTCTGACGTGCCTGATCATGCGTGTCGAGAGCGTCGCCTTCGATCTCCTGCGTGCAGGAGGCAAGAGCCAGCAGCGCGCAGAAGCAGAGAGCAAGATACTTTTTCATGGTGTAGGTATTAGGTTAATCTATTCTTCGTCTTCGCCGGGAGTTTCACTTCCGCCGATAGGCGGGGACTGCATGAGCATGTGACAGATTTCAGCCCGGATCTCGAGGGAGACCGGAGTCTTGTAGGGAGCTTTCAAGGACTCTTTCATACGGATTGAATTTGATTAATGAGTTAATGATTCTTTGTGTCAAAGATACCCCATTCCTGCGAATAATACAAGTTTTCTAAGGAAAGAGCTCCTGTGCAATGGAGCAGAGTTCGTCGTAGAAGTCGCGGCCGTAGGCATCGGTGAGGGGTTCCTTCAGGAATTGGTAGACGCGGATGCCTTCGCGGAGGCCTTTTTCGAAGGCGCAGCGGCAGATTTCCCAGCGGTGGAGGTTGAGGGCGGTCAGACCGTTGCGGAGCACGCTGGCGCGGATGGGGTAGAGGCGGCAGGAGATGGGCTTCACGAAGGGGCAGCGGCCGGCGCAGTGGGCCCGCTCGATGGCGCAGAAACAGTTCTCTCCTTCGAAGCGGGTGTAGGCGCATTCTTCGCTGCCGTGCAGCAGCGGCGTTACGAGGTCGCCGTCGGCATCGATTTCAAAGAAGCCGCTTTTTTCCACTTTGTCGCGGCCTTCCACGCTCATCCACGCTTCATATTGCGGATAGTGCTTCTCGAGCAGCGCCGGCTCCGATTCGAGCAGCGGCGCGCCGCTGTCGCCGATGATGCAGCAGGCCCCGCGGCACACGGCATAATCGCAGCAAAAGTACTCCGTGAGCACCTCCGAGGAGACCAAAATGTCCCCGATTTGGATGATGGAAGGCACGTTCATGGCAAAAAGTTTTGCAAAATTACTGAATAGTTGATAATTTTGGCAGCCTTTATGCATAGACACATCCAACGAATCAAAAACAAAAACGCATAAACGATGAAAAAGATTCTCTTAACGATCATGGTTGCCCTCTGTGGGTTTGCTTTCGCCTCGGCGCAGGACATGGAAAAAGCCACCGAGATTTACAACAACGCAGCAGAAGCGATTAAAACCGACAAGGCAGAAGCCATCACGCTTTTTGAGCAGGCCCTGGAAATGGCCGGCCAGCTTGGAGAGGAAGGGGCTAATATCGTCACGCAGTGCAAGGGCATCCTTCCCCAACTTTATATGTCCGTCGGCAAGGAACTGGTAAACGCCAAAGACCTGGGCGGTGCTATCGAGCGGTTCAAGAAAGCCATTGAAAAAGGTGAAGCCTACGGCGACCCTGACGTGGTGGATGAGGCGAAGGGCCTGATCCCGCAGATCCTCATGGCCGATGCCAACGGTAAACTCAATGACAAGGACTTCGAAGGCGCAGTGGCCGGCTACCAGATGGTGATTGACGCCGATCCGACCAACGGCAATGCCCATCTCCGCAAAGGCCAGGCCCTGACGCAGCTCGGCAATATGGACGACGCCATCAAGGCCTTCGAACTCGCATTAGAAAACGGCCAGGAAGAGCAGGCTGCCAAGCAGCTTTCCAATGTCTATGTGAAGAAAGCCGTCGCCTGCCAGAAAGCCAAAGACATGAAGGGCGCTCTTGAGAACGCACAGAAATCCACGCAGTACGTGGACAACGCCAACGCCCAGAAGATCATCGGTATGAGCGCCATGCAGCTCAAGCAGAACAAAGTGGCCGCCGAAGCGTTCGAAGCCTATCTGTCCATGAATCCGAACGCCATCACCAAGGAAGCCGGTATCGTCTATAACCTCGGTACCGCCCTGGTCGCCCTCGGTGAGAATGACAAAGCTTGCGGCTACTTCCAGAAGATCGCCCAGGACGCCAAGTTCGGCGAAGGCGCCCGCTACCAGATCACCCAGCTCAAATGCAAATAAGCCTTGAGCTTCTCGCTCCTGCGAGAAATGCGGATATCGGCATCGCAGCCATCGACTGTGGTGCCGATGCCGTTTATATTGCAGGGCCTGCCTTCGGCGCCCGGGCGGCGGCGGGCAATCCGGTCGATGAAATCGGCCGGCTTTGCCGCCACGCCCA
>JAFZAF010000184.1 GCA_017548335.1 Bacteroidales bacterium
AACGAATAGGTTTTCAGGCCTTCGCGGGTAGGGGTGAAAGTGGCCGTAATCTCTTCGTTTCCATCCTTGAACAGCGAGCCTTGCCGCGTATCGCTCCCGGCGGGAATAAACATCGACCAGGGAATGTCCCCGTTCTCCTTCAAAGCGACGACAAAGAGCGATTGGTCTTCCTGGTCCCGGTAGCCGACTGCCCGCCAGGAGTTCCCGTCGATCGTCAGGTCTCCGCACAGGATATCATTGTCGAACGAGAATGTCAGGCGGATGTCGGCCTCTCCGGCGCGGCCGGTGAAGCCATAGTTCTGTCCCTGGTCTTCTCCCCGGTATTCAATTTTCCGGTAGACAGTACCCAGCGTCTCGTTGTCGAAGGAATCGAAGGCCATGGCTATGGGGTCAAAATTGAACGCAATGCCCTTTGTCCGGCGCGTCCAGTTGCCGAACGTATCCTCCTGCTGTTCGAAAGACTTGGTCCGGGTGTTACTGACCTGGCCGAGGACCAGGTCCTTCCACGTGACTTCACGCAGGGTCGTGCCGTCGGGGTAATAGGCAAGGTCCATGACCGATGTGGGGTGTGCGGCACTTCCTTCGAAATACTCGTAGTGGGTGACGAAGCCCTGTTCGTTGAAGGTGGATTCGTAGGTCTTGGGCGTATCGTAGTTGTCGTAGGTCCGGTTGTGCTTCAACCCTTGCGGGTCGACGAATGTCGTGTCCTGATGATTGATCCGGGTCCCGTTTTCGTCTTTGATGACCGACGTCGTGCCGTTTTGTTCACCTTTCTTGTCGAAACTGTAATACTGCCAGCTCTCGTAACCGTTGTTGAGATTTTGTCCATGCGACATGATCTGGCGGTCCTGGTCGTCGTACTCGTAGGTAGAGATGTAGGAAGGTTTTCCGTCCGTTGTGCTCGTGGTTTTGACGATATGGCCCTTTTCATCGTACTCGTTGGCGTAGGAGGAGGTTCCGTACAGCCACTGTGATGATGATGAGATGAGCCTGCCCGCCTCATCGTAGGTATTCCAGGTCGTGGAGGTTACACTGCCGTCAGCCTGATGGTGCTCACTGAAGGTTACGTTCCCGTTGTCATCGTATTGACAGATCTGATAGGAGTAGACTTCCCCGTCCGAACCCCAGACTTGCTTCGTATACCGGCCCTGTGCGTCTTTCTCGCACAGGTCTTCGAGGATTCCTTCATCCCCTTCTTCGAAAGGCTCTTCCTTCTCGGAAACAAGACGGCCTTTGGCGTCATACTCGTAACGGACGGTGTAGGGATAGCCTTCTCCATATAATTCCGTGACGGTAATGGCCTTTACAGGTCCTTTGAAATCAAGGGAGGCGACTTGGACGTCGCCTCCCTGAGGTTGTTTCGGTTGTCGGGTGCCCGTGCAGCCGGCGCCGATCATCAGGCAGATGACCAGCACGGCGACTACATCAGAGATTTTTTTTTTACGCGACCGGCTTATGAGCCAGAAGGCCAGGGCTGCCGCTACCACCAGCAGGGCGATGGCCAGCAAAGGCCGGTGGGAAATCCAGGCCAAGGCAATGACGATGGCACTCCAGATGAGGCCGAGGACAGTCGCGACAAGGCCCACGCCCGTTCCGATGATCCGCTGCATGAAGGGTACCACGGCGAAGACCGTGCTGAGGAAGCCCAGCAGGCCCTTGTTGCCGGCGATGACCAGGATGACGCCGATAATGCGGAACAGCCAGAGCAGGAACTTGTTGGCGCTCTTCTGGTTTTCAATCATGTTTTCGGCGCTCACCGTGCCCATCTCGACTTTCGAGAACTGCTTGCCGTTCTTGGCGACGTAGTTTTCGAACGTTCCGTTCACGACTTTCTGGAGCAGGGAGACCGTCTTGGGAGAGGTGACCTGCGTGAAGGTGATGCGGACGTCGCCGATGCGCGGATTGGACGGGTCGGCGCCGATGTAGACCTGGTCACCGGCGACCGTCACGACGACGGTGGAGTCGGTGATGTTGGTCAGCAGTTGTTTCTTCTGGGCGTCCGAGAGGGACGGATAGGCCGGCTCTTCACCCGAGATGCGGGCGACGATGCCATCCGTCAGCCGGTAGGCGCCGAAGCTGACGTTGGATGCGGTCTGTTCGGCCTGTTCCACAGCGCGGAGCACGAAGTTCTTGCCCTTGTAGTCGGGATCCTTGAACTCGTTGGAGTTCACCGGTTCGCTGCACCAGGCGGGTTCGTAGGTGTAGGTCGTAGTCGTTTCTGTACTTCCGCCCAGCTTGTCCTTGCTCTTGGATTCGCTGTGCTGCGTCCACTGGTAGTATTCGACGCTGCGGGCGAGTTTCATCGCGTTGACCGCGATGCCGAAGGCGCTGTCGCGCAGGGTGTCGGCCGTGGTGGCCACGCCGGTAGCATGGACCGCCTTTCCTTCGAATTCGGGGTCAAGCGTGGTAATGTCGGACAGTTCGACGTAATTCTTTTGAAAGTCCTTCAAGGCATCGCTGGCCTTGACGGCACGGCCCTCGTTCCACCAGAGGATGACCGTGCCGGCAAGGATCAGGATGATGCCCCACAGAATCCCTTGGAAGGAGTTCTTCACTTTGCTTCCATAGGATTGCCGTGTTGTTTCTTGATAAGCCATGTCGTTTAGGTTTAGCGACCGGGGAGATTAGTTGAGCGTGCCGGCTTCGGCCTCGCTGATCATCTTCTCGTTGGCGGTGATGTAGATCTCGACGCGGCGGTTCTGGAGACGGCCTTCCTTGGTGCTGTTGTCAGCCACCGGCTCGTGGAACGAACGGCCCTCGATCGTCATGCGGTCGATCGACATGCCGCAGTTCTGCAGGTAGGCGGCCACGGAGTTGGCACGCTGCACGGAGAGTCTGTCGTTGTACTCGGGGGTACCCGTGTTGTCGGTGTGGCCGAGGATGGTCAGGTCGGTATCCGGCAGGTCGGCCATGTTGGCGGCGAATTTCTTGAGCGCGGATTTGGACGCATCGTTCAGCGTGGAGCTGTTGGTGTTGAAGAGGATACCGCTTTCGAGCGTAACCTTGATGGCCTTCAGGTCGTTGGCGTCGGTCACGGTTTCGATGTTCGCGCTTTCCAGGGCGGCTGCCAGTTCGGCGGCCTTCTTGTCCATCTTGTTGCCGATCAGGGCGCCTACGCCGGCGCCGACAGCGGTGCCGATGGCGGCGCCGATGGCCGTGCTCTTACCGTCTTTACCGATCAGGGCGCCTACGCCAGCACCCAGTGCTGCACCGGAACCGCCGCCGATGGCGGTACCTTTGGCGAGGTTGGACATGTTGCCGCAGCCCGAGAGAATGAGGGCCGTGCAGATCAGGGCAGAAAGGATTCTTTTCATTTTAACTATGGTTTTAAAGGTTGATAGTCGTAACTTGAATCATACAAAGTTAATAAAAAGAAAAAACAAGCGGAGAAAAAAACAAAAAAAGTGCCGCGAGGCACTTTTGATAGATGGAATGTGTCGGATCGGTCAACGCGTCCAGTCGATCGGGGTTTCTCCCTGGGCTGTCAGGATCTGGTTGGCCTTGGAGAAATGCCGGCATCCGAAGAATGCGCCCCGGGCGAGCGGGGAGGGGTGCGCTGCTTCCAGCACGGTATGCTTCGACGTGTCGATGAGCTCTTTTTTCGAACGGGCGAAATTCCCCCAGAGCAGGAACACAAGCCCCTCCCGCTGGTCCGACAGCGTACGGATCACGGCGTCAGTAAATTCCGCCCAGCCGATCCGGCTGTGCGAGGTGGGCTGTCCGGCCCGGACCGTGAGGACGGCGTTGAGCAGGAACACACCTTGTTCCGCCCAGCCTCGCAGCGATCCGTCCTTGTGGAGTTGGACGCCCAGGTCGGTTTCGATCTCCCGGTATATGTTTACGAGGGAGGGCGGGAGCGGTATTCCGTGCGGTACGGAAAAAGAGAGGCCTTCCGCCTGCCCGGGTCCATGGTACGGGTCCTGTCCGATAATGACGACCTTCACTTGCGGAAAAGGGGTGAGGTTGAAGGCATTGAAGATGAGCGGGCCGGGCGGGTAAATGGTTCTTCCGGCGCGTTTTTCTTCATGCAGCTGGCGGGCGAGCGCCTGAAAGTAAGGCTTCTCGAATTCCGGCGCCAGCACGCGTTTCCAGCTTTCTTCGATCTTGACGTCCATGGCTTATCCGGCAAAAACAAAGTCCAGTACTTCGTCGATGGTGTTGACATAGTGGAACTGCAGGCCTTCCACGTAGAGCGGCTTGATATCGAGAATGTCCTTCTCGTTTTCCTTGGAGAGGACGATGGTCTGCACGCCGGCACGCTTGGCGGCCAGGATCTTCTCCTTGATGCCGCCCACGGGAAGTACCTTGCCGCGCAGCGTGATTTCGCCGGTCATGGCAACGTGGCTGCGGACCGCCTGTCCGCGCAGGGCGGAGGCCATCGCGCTGACCATCGTGATCCCGGCCGACGGGCCGTCCTTCGGAATGGCGCCTTCCGGCACGTGGATGTGCATGTCTTTCTTGGCCAGTTCCTTGGCTGTCGTGCCGGCCAGCTGCGGATGGGCCTTGAGATATTGGTAGGCGATGGTTACCGATTCTTTCATCACGTCGCCCAGGCTGCCGGTCGTCGACAGGTGGCCCTTGCCTTCGCTCAGGCTGCATTCTACGAAGAGGATTTCTCCGCCAACCTGCGTCCAGGCCAGGCCCGTTACGACGCCGGGCGCCTCATTGCCTTCCTGCAGGTCATGGAAATTGGTGGGCAGGCCCAGGTAGGCCTTGATCTCGTCCGGCCCGATTTCCTGCGGGAGGGGTTCCTCCAAGGCAATCTTCTTGGCCGTGATACGGGCGGCCTTGGCGATCTGCTTGTCGAGGCCGCGCACGCCCGATTCGCGGGTGTACTGGTCGATGATGGTCTCGATGGCCTCACGGCTGAATCGGAAATCCTTCTCTTCCAGGCCGTGGGCCTTCTGCTGCTTGGGAATGAGATAACCCTGTGCAATGGCTACCTTCTCCTCGGCCAGGTAACCGGAGACATTGATCATCTCCATGCGGTCCTTCAGCGCGGGGTGGATGCCGCTCACATCATTGGCCGTGGTGATGAACAGCACTTTCGACAGGTCATAGTCGATATCGAGGTAGTTGTCGTGGAAAGTGGTGTTCTGCTCGGGATCCAGCACTTCCAGCAAGGCGGAGGCGGGGTCGCCGTGGAAATCTTCGCGCACCTTGTCGATCTCGTCGAGGACGATCACGGGGTTCGACGTGCCGGCGCGCTTGATGGTCTGGATGATCCGGCCCGGCATGGCGCCGATATAGGTCTTGCGGTGGCCGCGGATTTCCGACTCGTCGTGCAGGCCTCCGAGTGAAATCCTGCCATATTGACGGCCCAGCGCCCGGGCGATCGACTTGCCCAACGACGTCTTGCCTACGCCCGGAGGGCCGTAGAGGCAGAGGATCGGCGATTTCATGTCGCCCTTGAGCTTGAGTACGGCCAGGTATTCGACGATGCGTTCCTTGACTTTCTCCAGACCGAAATGGTCCTCGTCCAGCACCTGCTGGGCGTGTTTCATGTCCAGGTTGTCGACGGACAGCTCATCCCACGGCAATTCCAACAGGAAGTCCACGTAGGCGTACTGGACATTGTAGTCGGCCGAGTTGGGATTGGTATGCTCCAGTTTGCGCAGTTCCTTTTCAAAGGCCTCTGCGACCCGCTGCGGCCATTTCTTGTCTTTCGCCCGGGTGCGGAACTCCGTAAGGTCCTGGTCTTCCGAGTTGATGCCCAACTCTTCCTGGATGGTTTTGAGCTGGTTGTTCAGATAGTATTCGCGCTGCTGCTGGTCGATTTCCGACTTGACTTTCTTCTGGATGTCGTCTTTGATTTTGAGCAGGTCGATGTGTTTGTTGAGCAGCTCCAGCAACTTGAGCGCACGCTCCCGCAGGTCGTCGATGGCCAGCAGCGGGACCTTGTCGGTGGGCGGGTCGATCTCAGCGCTGGAAGCGATGAAGTTGACGATGAAATCGTAGCCCTCGATATTCTTGATGGCATAGCCCGCCTCCTGGGGGAGGTTGGGGGAGAGCTTGACGATCTGGATGGCGGCGTCCTTGATGGAACCGGTCAACGCGTCCATGTCGGCGTCGCCGGGAGCCGGGATGATCTCATGCCGGTAGGTGACTTCGGCCATCATGTAGGGCGCGGTGATGTTGATCTGGCGGATGTCGAAGCGGTGCACGCCCTGGATGATCGCCGTGATGGTGTCGTCGGGCATTTCGATGGTCTTGATGACGCGGCCCAGCGTACCGATGCGGTAAATGTCGTCGGGGGTAGGATCCTCAACCTTGGCATCGAGCTGGGTGACGGCGCCGAGCAGGCGTCCGGTGCGGAAGACGTCGTTGATCAGCTGGATCGACTTGGGCCGGCCGACCGTTACCGGAATCACTGTATTGGGAAACAAAATGGCGTTACGCAGCGGCAGGATGGGCAACTGCGCGGGCAGGTCGACCTCTTTGAGATCCCCTCCGGGACTCTCCACGTTCATGACGGGAATGATGTTCACTTCACTGCCGGACCCCCCGAAAATCTCTTTCAAAATATCTTTATTCTCCATATTCGTGTCAAAATGTCAGTTTCTGCGGCAAAATGGTGCCGGGGGATTGAATGGTCAATAGTTATGCCAAACAAAAAAACGAAAAAAAAATGCACTAGTTTTTTGATAATTAAAAAAATACACCTATTTTTGCAACCCTCAAAAATGAGTTTAACCAAAAATAATAAAAGAAATATATCATGACTAAGGCTGAAATCGTAAATGAAATCGCGAAAAGCACTGGCGTCGAGCGGATCAAAGTGCAGAGCGTCGTTGAGAACTTCATGGAAAGCGTCAAGAACTCCCTGGCCAATGGTGAG
This sequence comes from Bacteroidales bacterium, assembly GCA_017548335.1. Lineage (GTDB taxonomy): Bacteria > Bacteroidota > Bacteroidia > Bacteroidales > UBA932 > Cacconaster. The sequence goes on from JAFZAF010000184.1 coordinate 6,839, forward strand.
AATGTGTATCTCCGTGGCTTCGGCAGCTTCACGGTGAAGACTCGTGCAAAGAAGACCGCACGCAACATTTCCAAGAACACGACCATTGTAATCCCTGCCCACAACGTCCCCGCTTTCAAGCCCGCCAAGACCTTCATCGCGAAAGTGAGCAAAGAGGAAACCCTTTAAATATTCAATATTATGCCTAACGGAAAGAAGCATAAGAGACATAAAATGGCTACGCACAAGCGTAAGAAACGCCTGCGCAAGAACAGACATAAGAAGAAATAGCTTGTCTCTGGTATTCTTATTTACAGATTAATCTAAAGCAGACAGCGTGCTGCTTTAGATTATTTTTGTTTTACAAGTATGGACAAAGATCTGATCATTGATGTAGGACAGTCCGAGATCTCGATTGCGCTGCTGGAAAACAAGCGATTGATCGAACTCAATCGGGAGAAGACCGAGGGCCGTGGCTACAGTGTGGGAGATGTCTATCTGGGAAAAGTCAAGAAAATACTTCCTTCGCTCAATGCTGCATTCGTGGACATTGGGGACGAGAAGGACGCATTTGTCCACTACCTCGACCTGGGCCTGAATTTCAAGGCCTTCGACCATTTTGTCAGAAACATCAACGGAAATACCGACTTCACGCAGCTCTTCCGCAGCACCCGGATCGACGACATCCTGGAAAAGGAAGGCAAGATCGAGCGTTTCCTGTCGCCCGGACAGCCCATTGCCGTCCAGATCGTCAAGGAACCCATCTCGACCAAGGGTTCGCGCCTGACCGCCGAGATTTCGATCGCGGGACGCAACCTGGTCCTGCTGCCCTTCGCCGACAAGGTGAGCATTTCGCAGAAGATCTCTTCGCGTGAAGAGAAGAAGCGGTTGGAAAGGCTGGTGTACAGCATCCTGCCGCCCAACTACGGCGTCATCATCCGCACTGCTGCCGAGGGCAAGCGGGCTGCGGTGCTCGACGCGGAACTCAAGAGCCTCATCAAGAAGTGGGAGGACTCCTGGCCCAAGATTGCCAAGAATAAAGGCGTCCAGCTCCTGTTTACTGAAAACAGCCGGACGACCACCATCCTGCGCGACCTGCTCAACGACTCGTTCACCAATATCCATGTCAACGACGAGGCCGTCTTCAAGGAGGTCGACGACTATGTCACGATGATCTCTCCGGAACAGGAAAAGATCGTCAAGCTCTATAAGGGGCACGAACCCATTTTCGATCATTTCGAAGTAAGCCGGCAGATCAAGGGCTCCTTCGGGAAGATTGTCTCCATCAAGTCGGGCGCCTATCTCGTGATCGAGCATACCGAAGCGCTGCACGTCATCGATGTGAACAGCGGCATCCGTGCCAAGCAGAAAGACCAGGAGAACAACGCGTTTGAGGTCAACAAGAATGCGGCCGAGGAAATCGCCCGCCAGCTGCGTCTCCGCGATATGGGCGGCATCGTCATCATCGATTTCATCGACATGGACGACAGCGCCCATCGCCTTGAACTCTACAAGCACATGCAGGAGCTCATGGAAGGTGACCGTGCCAAGCATACGGTCCTTCCGCTCACGAAGTTCGGCCTGATGCAGATAACCCGCCAGCGGGTCCGTCCCGCTACGGAGATCAACACGACGGAAGTCTGCCCGACCTGCAACGGAACGGGCAAGGTGGGACCGACCATCCTCTTCGACGAGGCTGTGGAACGACAGCTTGCTTATTATGTAAAGGAACGCAAGATGGATTCCTTCGTGTTGCGCGTAAGCCCGATTTTCGAGGCTTACCTGACACGGGGTTTCAACAGCATCCGGCGGAAATGGTGCCGCAAGTACGGTTGCAAGATCAAGATCGAAGGCTGCAGCGACTATTCCCTGCTCCAGGCTACCTGGTGCAAGGCCGACGGAGAACCGATCGAGTAACAATCTTTATATATATAATTGGTATGGCCAGGAAAAAGCGATCCCAGAAACACAATCTTTCCCCGGATTTCCGCAGCGATCAGCGCGAAAAGCTGGTCCGTCGCTACCGGAAGACGATTCTTTTCAACGAGCGGGAACGCTCCCTGGTCGACCAGTATTGCAAGAAGTTTTCGGTGCGCAACAAGTCTTCGTTCATGCGCGATATCGTCATTTCCCATATCTTGGAGCAGCTTGACGACAACTATCCGAAGCTTTTTTGAAAAAAGTCAAAAAAAAGTTTGTTTTATCAAAATAATGTCTACCTTTGCGGTCCCGTTCGGGAAGCGAGTGTTTTGACAAACTACTGGAGATGCTGAGGCGAGCAAGATTTTGAAGTTTTTTTCAAAATAATTTTGCAGATTCAAAAAAACGCCTTACATTTGCAGCCCGTTTCGGAAAGAACGGGTTAGTTCATTGAAAGAATAGGAAGAACAAGTACAAGCAAGTACCGATTTTAACTTGATTAGAATCAGAAAAGAGCAAAGCGTTGATTCTTTTGGAAAGAATTGAAAGAAGTTGCAGGGTCCGACTTGAGTTATA
>JAFZAF010000003.1 GCA_017548335.1 Bacteroidales bacterium
CAGGAAGCCATCCGCAAAATCAAGCGCTTCATGGAAGACGAGGAGAACCTCTCCAAGGCCTCGCAGAAGATCGTCAAGAACCGCCATCAGGAAGAAGAGGAGGAAGAGGCATGATCACGAAGATGACCAAATACACCTTCCTGCTTCTGAGCAGCGACACGGAAGCTTTCCTCCGCGAGATCCAGGAACTGGGCGTACTTGACATCCAGCGTTCCCGCAAGCCGGTCGACGCCGTCTCCGGCAAGCTTTACAAGGAAGCCGAGGAGCTCCGAAAGGAAATCGAGACCGTGGCGCGCTGCGATTATGAGCGGGACGAGAAGCATCATACCCTTTCGACGAAACTCGACGCGGCGGAAGAAGCGCTGGACGAGAAACGGCATTGGGGCGACCTGGATCCTATCCATGTGAAAGCCTTGCGGGAAGCGGGCTGCCGGCTCCATTTCTACACCGTTCCCGTCAAAAAATACAATCCGGCCTGGGCCGAACAATATGCGATCCAGGAGATCGAACGGGACGGCAAGAATGTCCGTTTTGTGCTGGTGGACCGGGCTTCCGAAGGAGCCAACAATTTCCAGGTGCCGGAAACACGGGTTGCTGTCGAGTCGCTCGCCGAACTGGCCCGGCACGTCGAGTCGCTGAAAACGGCCCTGACGGAACGGGAGAACGAAATGGAATACCGGAAGCAGGACATTCCGGTCCTGAGGAAAGCCTACGCCGAAAAAGCGCAGGAACTGCAGCGGTATCTGGCCCACAAAGGGTCCGAGACCGCGGCGGACGACTACATTTCCGTTCTGACGGGCTTCGCCCCGACGGAAAACGATGCGTCCCTCCGGGAACAACTCGATCAAAAGAGCATCTACTATATCGCGGAACCGGCCCAGGCGGCGGACAAGCCACCCATCCGGCTCAAGAACAACTGGTTCGCCCGCAACTTCGAAACCTTGACCGGGATGTACGGCATGCCGGTGTACGACGAATTCGACCCGACCCCGATCCTGGCCCCGTTCTTCCTGTTGTTCTGGTCGTTCTGTATGGGCGACGCTGGATACGGACTGATCCTGATCGCGCTGGGCATCCTGCTTCACAAGACGAATTTCAACCTGCTCGGACTGAAAAAGCACTGGCGGCTGGTCACTACGCTGGGCGTGGGGACTTTCGTCATCGGCTTGTTCCTGGGCACGTTCTTCGGCATCAACCTGAAAGAGATCAGTTGGATTCCGGAGGGCTTGCGCAAGCTGATGCTGGTGGGCAAGGTGGAAGTCGGCGGCACGGGCTATGATATCGCCATGATCGCCGCCATCGCCATCGGTGTCTTCCACATCTGTCTGGCCCAGGTCATCAAGGCGGCCAGCATCACGAAGCGGGCCGGTTTCAAGCAGGCCATTTCCACCTGGGGATGGGTTCTCCTGATCGTCGGCGGCCTCATCGTGGCCGGCCTGGCGCTGACCCACGTGCTCAACGCCCTGGCGACGAAGATCGCCATTATTGCGATCGGCGTGCTGTCGGTGCTGGGTATCTTCATCTTCAACAAGCCGGGGCGGAACCCGTTGCTGAACATCGGCGCAGGATTGTGGGACACCTATCAGGTAGCCACGGGCCTGCTGGGCGACGTGCTGAGCTACATCCGTCTCTACGCCCTAGGCCTTGCCGGCGGCATGCTGGGCGGCGCCTTCAACGACATCGCTACGATGACGTTGGGCGACAACCCCACCTGGCAATGGCTGGCGTTCGTGTTGATTGTCCTGCTCGGACACGCGCTCAATTTTGCGATGAGCTGTCTGGGCGCATTCGTCCATCCGCTGCGTCTTACGTTCGTGGAATACTTCAAGAACAGTGGCTACGAGGGCAAGGGCATGGACTACAAGCCTTTAACCAATGAAATCAAAATAGAAAACAAATAAAAATCAAAAATCTTACACTATGTTAACTGTTATTCTCGGTTATATCGGTCTGGCACTTGTGCTCTGTCTGTCCGGTATCGGATCCGTGATCGGAACCACCATCGCCGGCAACGCCGCGGAAGGCGCGTTGAAGAAGAATCCGGAAAAATCGACCGGCTATATGATTCTTTCGGCCATGCCCGCAACACAGGGCTTGTATGGCTTCGTCGCTTTCCTGGTATGGCCCAAAACCATGGAGGTGATGATGGACAAGGGGCTCGTGTATTTCGCCGTCGGTCTGGCCGCCGGTGTGGTCTTCCTGTTCTCGGCCATCCGTCAGGGCCAGGTCTGCGCCAACGGTATCATCGGCATGAGCCAGGGCCACGACGTCCAGACCAACACGATGATCTACGCCGCCCTTCCTGAGTTCTACGCCATTCTCGCCTTCGCTGCGTCTTTCATCATCTAAGTTACCGGAGATGCGACGTCTTTTCCTGTGCTTTGTCCTTGTCCTGTCGGTAACGGCGGGGTATGCTTGTACCAATCTGATTGTCACCAAGGGAGCGTCGACCGACGGCTCCGTGATGGTGACCTATGCGGCAGATTCCTATACGCGCTACGGCACGCTGGTGCATTATCCTGCCGGAAAGCACAAGGCCGGGGAGATGCGGCGCATCCTGCAATGGGGCCAGGACCATTACCTGGGTGAGATTCCCGAGGCGCCCTATACGTACAACGTGATCGGCAACATGAATGAGCACCAGCTCGTCATCGGCGAGACCACGTGGGGCGGCCGGCCGGAGTTGCGGGATCCGCAAGGAATTGTGGACTACGGCTCCTTGGAATACATCTGCCTGCAACGCTGCACGAAGGCGCGCGAAGCCATCGAGCTGTTTGTCAAGCTGGCCAACGAATACGGCTATGCTTCTTCCGGAGAGTCGCTGAGCTTCGCCGACCCCGAGGAAGCCTGGATCCTGGAAGTCATCGCCAAGAAGCCCGATGTCGTGGACGGCGTAAACCGCAATAAAGGAATCGTCTGGGTGGCGGTGCGCATCCCGGACGGGTACATTTCCGCCCACGCCAACTGCGCCCGCATCACCACTTTCCCGAAGGATGACCCGGCCAACTGCATCTACGCGCCCGACGTTGTCTCCCACGCCCGGGAAATCGGCATCTACTCGGGTTCGGACGAGGATTTCAGCTTCGCCGACACGTATTGTCCTCTCTCCTTCTCGCTGATGCGCAACTGCGAGTGCCGCGTCTGGAGCTTTTTCCACCGCTGGGGCAACCTCGACATGGATGCGTATCTCGATTTCGTGATGGGCGACAATCCGAAGAACCGGATGCCGCTCTATGTCAAGCCCAAAGGCAAGCTTTCGATGCTCGACCTGGCCGCGATGATGCGCGACCACTATGAGGGCACGCCGTTCGACATGACAAAAGACATCGGCGCGGGCAGCAACGAGACTCCTTACCGCTGGAAGCAGAACGACTGGTCGGTCGACGGTGTGAAATACTCCAATGCCCGGCCCATCTGCACACAGCAGACCGGCTTCTGGTTCGTGGCACAGTGCCGCAGCTGGCTGCCCGACGCAGTCGGAGGCGTGTTCTGGTTCGCCGTGGATGACGCCGGCACGTCCGCGCTGACGCCCGTCTATTCGTCGTCCCGTGCCGTTTCGGAGCACTATGCGCTGGGGAACGGTTCGATGGTGGAATACTCGCCGACCTCGATGTTCTGGCTCAACAACCGCATCGCCCAGTTCGCGTATCTGCGTTACAATCCGGTCGGACTGGAAGTGCAGGAACGGATAGCGGAGCACGAGCGGCAAATGGTGGACAAGGTGGCTGCCTGCGACGCCGCAGCGCTAGCGCTTAAGTCAGAGAAAAAACAATGGAAGTATCTGACGCAGTTCTCGGTCTCCGAGGCCGACGCCCTCTTCGAAAAATGGAGCCAGCTCGACCAGTATCTGCTGCTGAAATACATGGACGGCACCGTGAAGCGCCAGAACCCTGACGGCAGCTTCGTCACCAACGGCAGCGTCGATTACATTCCTGTCTCGCCCGATTGGCCCGGCTATAGCGAGAAGTTCAAACGCGCCATCGTGAACGACAACGGCGCCCTGCTCAAAGTGCGCTAAAGCGTTCGGATATGAGACTGTCCTGCGCGATCCTGGCCCTGATGCTGGCTTTCGGCTGCACGAGGCCGGTCCAGGAACTCATCCTGCACTACGACCGCCCTGCCGAATACTTTGAGGAAGCGCTGCCGCTGGGCAACGGACGGCTGGGCGCGATGGTTTACGGCGGTACGACCGAAGAGAAGATATCCCTGAACGACATTACGCTCTGGACCGGAGAGCCTGACCGGGGCGATCTGCATCCCGACATCCGTACCGGCATCGGAGCGGAATCGGCGGCTACCCTGCCGCTGATCCGTGAGGCGCTGGAACGCGAGGACTACGCCGAAGCCGACCGGCTGCAGCGAAAGATGCAAGGGCACTACAGTGAATCCTACCAGCCGCTCGGAACGTTGACGCTGCATCATCTGGATAACGGTGAGGTGAAGGATTATCGGCGCCAGCTCGACATTTCCGACGCCATCGCATCCGTATCCTACCGGCGGGACGGCAAACGCTATGAAGCCGACTATTTCGCTTCTGTGCCCGATTCGGCCATCGTGATTCATATCAAGGCGGAAGACGGCCTTTCCCTTCTCCTCACCTACGATTCGCCCCTGCCCCATGAAACCGCTGTGTCAGGAAACTCGTTGCTTTGCGACGGTTATGCGGCCTGGCACAGTTATCCGGGTTATTACCCCGCCGAACAGCATCTGTTTTATGATCCTGAACGGGGCATCCATTTCCGCACCATCGTCTCCGTCCAGACGCACGACGGACACGTCTCAATACAAGACGGCGGACTCCTGCTGGAAGAATGCAGCGAAGCAACCGTTCTGGTTGTCAACGCCACCAGTTTCAACGGCTTCGACAAAGATCCTGTCCAACAGGGACGCGACTACCAGGCGCTTGCCGACGCTGCAGCACAGCGAGTGGCCGACCGTAGATATAAGTCCCTGAAGCGCAGGCATCTGAAAGACTATCACTCGCTGTTCAACGAGGTAGAGCTTTATTTGGGTGATACCGATCCTGCCATCCGGGTCTTGCCGACCGACGTCCAACTGAAGCTTTACACCGACGAAGAAGGGGACAATCCCGAACTCGAAGCGCTGTATTTCCAGTATGGACGTTATCTGTTGATTGCTTCCTCCCGCACCAGCGGCGTTCCGGCCAACCTGCAAGGTCTCTGGAACGAGAGCGTGAATCCGCCCTGGAGCAGCAACTACACCATCAACATCAACCTGGAGGAAAACTACTGGGCTGCCGAGGCCACGGGATTGGGGGTCCTGCATG
>JAFZAF010000185.1 GCA_017548335.1 Bacteroidales bacterium
ATGCAGGTGCCGCGGGCCACGGCGCGAAGCGGGTCTTCGGCCACGTGGAACGGGATGTTGATCTTTTTGGAAAGACGGACGTCGAGGCCGCGCAGCAGGGCGCCGCCGCCGGTCAGGAAGATGCCCTTGCGGACGATGTCGCTATAAAGCTCCGGCGGGGTCTTCTCGAGGACGGCCAGGATGCTCGACTCGATTTTGACGAGCGACTTGTCGAGGCAGTGGGCCACCTCCTGATAGGTGACGGGCGCTTCGACCGGGTGGACGGTCATGAGGTTCGGACCTTTGACCACGAAGGGTTCGAGCGGCTCGTCGAGTTCGGAAATGGCAGCGCCGATGCGGATCTTGATCTGCTCGGCGGTGGGTTCGCCGATGCGGATGTTGTATTGCTGGCGCATATACTGCTGGATTTCGTTGGTGAACACGTCGCCGGCGGTTTTGATGCTCTCGTCGGCCACGATACCGCCGAGCGAGATGACGGCGATCTCGGTGGTGCCGCCGCCGATGTCGACCACCATGTTGCCCATCGGGGCTACGACGTCGAGCCCGATGCCGAGGGCGGCCGCCATCGGTTCGTAGAGCATCTGCACGTCACGTCCGCCGGAGTGTTCGGCGGCGTCGCGGACGGCGCGTTTCTCCACTTCGGTCGAGCCTGAGGGGATGCCGATCACCATGCGGAGGCTCGGCGAGAAAATCGAGCGTTTATTGTTGTTGACCATCTTGATGAACTCGCGGATCATCATCTCCGAGGCGTCGAAGTCGGCGATCACGCCGTCTTTCAGGGGACGTACGGTCTTGATGTTCTGGTTCTCCTTGCCCTGCATGGCCTTGGCTTTAGTGCCCACGGCGGCGCATCTGCCGGTGAGCTTGTCGATGGCCACGATGGAGGGTTCGTCGATGACCTTCTTGTCATTCATGAAGATGACGGTGTTGGCGGTGCCCAGGTCGATGGCGAGTTCCTGCTGTAAGAATGAAAATGCCATATTTTTTATCTTTTTTTTCGGTTTAGGTTATACAAGACAAAAGTAGAAATATTCTCGCGATTATTATTTAAATTTGTCAATCATTTTTTCAACAACTTTTCATCAAATGAAACGTTATGCGGTGATCGTGGCCGGCGGACAGGGCGTCAGGATGGGCGCGGACCGACCGAAACAGTTTCTGGAAATCGGCGGCAAACCTATTCTGCGGCATACCCTCGAACGCTTTCTGGCCTTCGATCCGGACATCGAAGTGATTGTGGTACTGCCGGAAGCGCAGAAAGCCTGGTGGCGGGACTACTGCCGGCAGAGCGGTTTCCTGCAGCGCTATTCGATGGTTTCGGGCGGCATCACGCGCTTCCACTCGGTGCAGAATGCCTTGAAATACGTAGGAGAAGACGGTGTGGTGGCGGTGCATGACGGCGTGCGTCCGCTGGTTCGGCGGGCGTTGTTGGAACGGACGTTCGAAGCGGCACAGCAATGGCAGGCGGTCGTGCCGGCCGTCCCCGTGGTGGAGTCGATGCGGAAGATGGAAGGGGAGACAGATTCCGTTCCCGTGAAGCGGGACGGAATGCTGCTGGTGCAGACGCCCCAGGTTTTCGATGCCGGCGTGCTGAAGAACGCGTACCGGCAGGCCTTTTCAACGGCCTTTACCGACGACGCTTCGGTCGTCGAGGCGTCCGGCGTACCTGTGCACATCGTCCCCGGCGACCGCATCAATTTGAAGATCACGACGCCGGAGGATTTGCAGGTGGCAGCCGGGCTGCTTACGATTTTCTCTTTCTAGGAACAGCCTTGATATAATCGTAGTCTTTCACCCAGATCTGGCGTTCGATCGCCTGGTCGAGCGAGACCATCGTTTCGGTGCGGCTGATGCCCGGAATGTTCTGGATGGTGTCGATGAGGGTCGCCATCAGATGGTCGTGGTCGAAGCAGTAGAGCTTCAGGAGCAGGGAGTGTACGCCGGTGACGAAGTGGCATTCAACCACCTCGGGGATGTTCTTGAGCGTTTCTACCACTTTGGAATAGCTGCTGGCTTCGGAAAGCGACACGCACACGAAGACGCAGACATTCAGTCCGAGTGCTTCCGGCTTGACGAGCAGGCGCGATCCGGTGATGACGCCCGCGGTTTCCATTTTCTTGACCCGCTGGTGGATGGCGGCTCCCGAAACGCCGCACTCACGGGCGATTTCCAGGAAGGGCATCCTTGCATTTTTGACGAGAAAACTCAGGATTTTCTGGTCGATCTCGTCGACTTGAAAGTTGATTTTTGCCATAATGTCGGCAAAATTATAAAAAATAATTACAAATTGTAATCATTTCTTTTTAGAAGCTTTCGCAATGAGGGCCAGACAGTCCTCTTCTGTCAGTGCGGCAGCGTCCTGTTTCTTGGGAATTTTGAAATTCTCTTTTCCTTTCTTTATGTAAGGACCGAAGCGTCCGTTGAGAATCTGGATGTCCGAGGCGGGGAACTCGGCGATCACTTTCCGGTCGTTTTTCGCCTGGCTCTCTTCAATGAGCGCGATGGCTTGCGCTTCGGTGAGGCTGTAAGGGTCCTGTCCCTTGGCCAGCGACACGAATTTGCCGTCGTATTTCACATAGGGGCCGAAACGGCCGATGGAAGTGGTGATGGTTGCTCCGTTGTACTGTCCTACGACCCGCGGCAGGGCGAAAAGCTGCAGGGCGTCTTCCAGCGTGACCGATTCGATGAGCTGTCCTTTCTTGAGGCTGACAAACTGTTTGTCGGGATCGTCGGCGGCTCCTTTCTGGAGTAGCGGGCCGAAGCGGCCGATGCGGGCGGTGATGGGCTTGCCGGAGGCGGGGTCGATGCCGACCAGGCGCTCGGAGTGGGTGTGCTCATGGTCCTGCAGGCTTCCTTCCACTTCCTGGTGGAAAGCCCCGTAGAAATCGCTGATCACCTTGTCCCAGGCGAGTTTGCCTTTGGCGACCTTGTCGAAGGATTCTTCGACATGGGCCGTGAAACCATAGTTGAGGATGTCGGCGAAGTTGGCGGCCAGGAAGTCGGTCACCACCATTCCGATGTTTTCGGGCAGCAGTTTTTTCTTTTCGGCGCCGTACTTTTCCTGCTGGATGCTGCGGCGGATCTCGCCGTCGCTGAGGGTGAGGACGCAGCAGTCACGAACGGCTCCGGGCTTGTCGCCCTTGATGATATAGCCGCGCGTGGTGAGGGTGCTCACGGTCGAGGCATAGGTGGACGGACGTCCGATGCCCAGTTCCTCGAGTTTCTTGACCAGGCTTGCCTCGCTGTAGCGCGGCGGCCGCTGGGTATATTTCTCGGAGGCGGTGATGCTTGCGAAGCGGAGTGCCTCTCCCTGCCCGATGGGCGGCAGGACAGCCTGGACTTCGTCTTCCTCGTCGTCGCGGCCTTCGATGTAGACTTTCAGGAAACCGTCGAACAGGATCTGCTCGCCGGTGGCCAGGAATTTTTCAGCCAGCTTCTCCCCGCTGATGACCACGTCGGTCTTTTCGACCACGGCATCGGCCATCTGGCAGGCGACGGTCCGCTTCCAGATGAGCTGGTAGAGCCGCCGTTCCGTGGCGGTGCCTTCGATGTCCTGGTTGCTGACGTAGGTGGGGCGGATGGCTTCGTGCGCTTCCTGGGCCCCTTTGACGCGGGTGTGGTAGTTGCGGACCTTGGAATAGGCGGCGCCGTAAAGCCGGGTGACCATCTCCTTGGTGGTGCCCAGGGCAAGGGTGGACAGGTTCATCGAGTCGGTACGCATGTAGGTGATCAGACCGGCCTCGTAGAGGCGCTGGGCGATCGACATGGTCTGGCTGACCGAGAAACCGAGCTTGCGGGCGGCTTCCTGCTGGAGGGTGGAGGTGGTGAAAGGCGGGGCCGGGCAGCGCCGGGCTTCGCGTTTTTCGACCGATTCGACGAAGAACTGCTCGCTGCGGCAGCGTTCCAGGAAGGCGCGGGCTTCTTCTTCCGTGTCGAATTTGCGGTCGAGCGTAGCGTGGATGGGTTTCTTGGCGCCTTCCACATAGAAGGTGCCGTCGATGCGGAAAAACGGTTTGGCTTCGAAGGAGGCGATTTCACGCTCGCGGTCGACGATGAGCTTCAGCGCGACCGACTGCACGCGGCCGGCCGAGAGCTTGGGCTGGATTTTCTTCCACAGGATGGGGGAGAGTTCGAAGCCCACGAGCCGGTCGAGAATGCGGCGGGCCTGCTGGGCTTTCACGAGGTTCATGTCGATGTCGCGCGGATGCTCGATGGCTTCGAGGATCGCGTTCTTCGTGATTTCGTGGAAAACGATGCGGCGGGTCTTCTCCACGGGGAGCCCGAGGGTCTCGGACAGGTGCCAGGCGATGGCTTCTCCTTCGCGGTCTTCATCGGAAGCCAGCCAGACGGTGGCTGCCTTCTTGGCGGCGGCGGTCAGTTCCGATACCGTCTTCTTCTTGTCGCTCGAGATTTCGTACTGGGGCAGGAACCCGTTGGGGATGTCGATGCCCAGGCCTTTCTTTTTCAGGTCGCGGATGTGACCGAAACTCGATTTTACCGTATAATCTTTTCCCAGGAACTTCTCAATGGTCTTGGCCTTCGCCGGTGACTCCACAATGACTAAATTCTCGCCCATCACGTTCGTTTTTGATTTTGGAAGTGCAAAGTAAAGGATAAAGGGGGCAAATTTCCAAATCTTTTTTTCTAAATTTGCAAGACGTATCGCCCGGTGCCGGGCCTTTAACGAAGTTAAAAGAACATGAAAGAAAAAGTGCAGAAAAAGATCAGCAAGTGGTTCTGGATCCTGATCACTTTGCCGGTGGCGCTGCTGCTGGTGGCGCTGCTGCTGGTGGCCCTTTTCGCCAAGATTCCCTCGTTCGAACAGATCGAGAATCCCGACAGCAACCTGGCTACGCTGCTGATCTCCGAGGACGGCAAGGTGCTCAACACCTATCATATAGAGAACCGTTCCTACGTGAGCTACGACCAGATCCCGAAACACGTGATCGACGCGGCCATCGCCACCGAGGACGCCCGTTTCTACCGCCATTCCGGTATCGACTTCCGCGGCCTGGGCCGCGTGGCCTTCAAGACGCTCCTGCTGGGCGACTCCTCCCAGGGAGGCGGCAGCACCATCACCCAGCAGCTGGCCAAGACCCTCTATCCCCGGCAGGACATCCACAGCCGCATTCCCGGCGGCCGCCAGTTCAAGATGATCGTCATCAAGCTCAAGGAGTGGATCACGGCCGTGAAGATCGAGCGCAACTATACCAAGGAAGAGATCGTGACCATGTATCTCAACCAGATCTTCTTCGGCGGCAACGCCTACGGCATCAAGGCTGCGGCCAATACTTTCTTCGCCAAGGACCCCGAAGACCTGACGGTCGAGGAAGGCGCCTGCCTGGTGGGCATGGTCAACAAGCCCACCCGCTACAACCCGGCCATCAATCCCGAATGGTCGCTGGCCCGCCGCAACCATGTGCTCAAGCAGATGGAGCGGAACGGCAAGCTCACGAAGCATGAACTCGATTCCATCACGGAGATTCCCATCGTGGTGACCTACAAGCAGCAGGACCACAATTCCGGCTACGCCTCCTATTATCGCGATATGCTCCGCAAGTTCATGAACGCGACCCAGCCCAAACGCTCTTCCTACGCGCAGGTGGAGGACTACCGGGCCGACTCCCTGGCCTGGCGGGAGAATCCGCTCTACGGCTGGCTCAACAAGAACAGAAAGCCCGACGGTACGCAATACGATCTCGACCGCGACGGCCTCCGCATCTACACAACGCTCGACTCCCGGATGCAGAAATATGCCGAGGCGGCCGTCACACAGCATCTGGGCAAGGAACTGCAGGCCACCCTCAACAAAGAGCTCAAGTACCGGAAGAACTTCCCCTTCTCCAACGACGTGTCTCAGGAAGACGTGGACCGCCTGATGCGCAACGGCCGCCGCTGGAGCGACCGCTACCGCGAAATGAAGGAAGCGGGCGCTTCCGAAGCGGAGATCAACAAGGCCTTCGACACCCCGGTGCCGATGCGCCTCTTCGCTTGGAACAACAAGGGCTACATCGATACCACTATGACGCCCAACGACTCGATCCGCTACTGCAAATCCTTCCTCCGCGCGGCTTTCGTGGCCATCGAGCCCAATACCGGCAAGCTGAAAGCATATGTCGGCGGCCCCGACTACCGCTTCTTCAAATACGACAACATCGGACAGGGCAAGCGGCAGGTCGGCTCGACCTTCAAGCCCTTCCTCTATACCCTGGCCATGCAGGAAGGCTACACGCCATGCGACCGGGTGGCCAATTCCACCTATACCATTGAAGTCAACGGCACCGACTGGGCCCCCAAGGCCGAAGTGGACGACCGCATCGTGACCCTCAAGTGGGGCCTGACCAACAGCCGCAACAACATCTCCGCCTACCTGATGAAGCAGTTCGGGCCGTATGCGCTGGTAGAGATCTGCCGCAAGATGGGCATCAGCAGCCACCTCGACCCGGTGGTCTCGCTGTGTGTGGGTTCGTGCGACCTGAGCGTGCTGGAGATGGTGGCGGCCTACAACACCTATCCCGGCCGGGGTGTGTATTGCTATCCGATGTTTGTCACCCGCATTGAAGACAACATGGGCAACGTACTGGCCACGTTCTCTACGCGCAAGCGGGAGGCCATCAGCGAGGTCACGGCCTATAAGATGATCAATATGATGCAGGGCGTGGTGAACGACGGCACGGCGGGCCGCATCCGCTGGCGCTACAACATCCAGGGCGACATCGCCGGCAAGACCGGTACGACCAACGACAACTCCGACGGCTGGTTCATCGGCTACACGCCGAAGCTGACAGCGGGCGCCTGGGTGGGCGGAGAGGACCGGCAGGTCCACTTCTCCAGCACGGCGCTCGGTGCCGGCGCCAGCATGGCGCTCCCCATCTGGGCGCTCTTCATGCAGAAGGTCTATAACGACCCTTCTATCCCGATCGGCCCCGATGATGTCTTCGTCCCGCCGCTCGGCTGGACCGAAGGCCAGCTATGCGATGGTTCCCAAAGCGATTCCATCGACGCCTCCACCGTCGGGAACGACTACTTCAACTGATGGATATGAAAAAAGTAGCATTGATCTATGGAGGCGATTCCTCCGAATGGGGCATCTCGGTCCTCAGTGGCAAGTACGTGGCCACATGCCTGGATCCGGCCCGGTATGAAGTGACGGAACTGCTGCTGCGCGGCGGACAGTGGGCGATTTGCGATCCGGCCGTGACGGACGTGGCCGTTCCGGTCAAGCCGTTCATCCCTTCCGACCTGAAACGTTTCGACGTGGCGCTGATCATGATCCACGGGACACCGGGCGAAAATGGGATCCTGCAGGCGGAGTTGGAAAAGCACGGAGTGCCGTTTACCACCTGTTCTTCGCGGGTGTCGGCGCTCACGTTCGACAAGCATGCCTGCAAGAAGGCCCTGCGCGGGCTGGGGATTCCCCTGGCCCCGGAGTTTTTCCTGCACCGCGGCGAGGCGTTCAATCCCGAGGCGCTTGTGGAGCAGCTGGGCCTGCCGGTCTTCGTCAAGCCCAACGACGGAGGCAGTTCCTTCGGCGTGACGAAAGTCAAGCGGCAGGAAGACCTGGCCCCGGCCATCGCGGCGGCCTTCTCCGAGAGCGATGATGTGCTGATTGAAAGTTACATCCCCGGCCGGGAACTGACCGAAGGGGTGTTCAACCGCCATGGGGAGATCATCCCGCTGCCGGTCACCGAGATCATTCCCCACAATGAATACTTCGATTACGAGGCCAAATATCTGGGCAAGAGCGATGAAGTGTGCCCGGCGCAGATTCCGGAGGCCGTCGCTTTCACGGTCCGGGAGCAGACGCGTCGCATCTACCAGCATTTCGGCTGCCGCGGCCTCATCCGTTGCGACTATATCCTGACCGAGTCGGGTAAGGTCTATTTCCTGGAGATCAATCCCGTTCCGGGCATGACCAGGATGTCGCTGGTTCCCGCCCAGATCCGCGCCGCCGGCCTTACCGTCGCGGAAGTGCTGGATGTCTTGATTGAAGAGGCCCTTGTTTCCGTGTAAAGCAATACGATCCTATGAATAAACCGTTCTTTAGTTTTCTGGCGACGCTTGGCGTCTTCTTCTTCTGTTCTTGTGGCCAGCCGGTTCCGGAACCGGAACCCACGCCGACGCCCCCGGCGGACGTCACGCTTACCCTCGGAGAAACGACGAAATTGACCGCAGCCGCTCTTTTCGGGGAAGATCTCGCGAAAAAGCTGACGCGGGGAGAAGGGGATGCGTATTCCTTCGACTTTTCGGGCGACGCCATCGAGTTTGTCGTCAACCCGCTTGCAGGCTACGACGGTACGAAGATGTTTTCCCGCTTGGTGAACACACCGCTGACCACTTCCTTCACGCTGGCCAAAAAGCCGGCTGTTACGGGAAACGGTGAGATCGATCTTTCTTCGCTGCTTCCGAGTCTCCTCGACGGCGGTTCCCTTTCGGCGGATTATACGTTTTCTTTCGGCGGATTTCCTGCTTCGCTGACCGAATTGCAGGGTGTGAACCTGACCAGCGATTCCTATTTTGACGTCCAGGTTTCCGTTGCGACGCCTTGTTTCACCGCCGGTACGCTGACGCCCACCTTTACCGTCGATCTGACTTCACTGTTCGGCGTCCGCGAAGCGGGAGAGGACGGCATTCTGACCTTCGACGTGGAGCTTACGCACGAAAACGGCTATTCTGCAGTTAAGACTTTCCATCCGGAGACCTTTACGGTCAAAAGCGAAAACTACAACCCTCTCATGCTGAATGTCTCCTCGGACCTGTCGGCTTCCGCCCGGGTTGTCGCCACACATGCTGGATTGAAAACGACGAAGTCGCGCCTGTCCGCCGCTTCGGCCCCGTTCAAGCTCAAAATTGCTGTTACCCTGAAAAAAGTGGCCATCGCCAGTATTGCGGGAACCTTCAAATGCGACACCAAGGCCGTCACATCCAGCGTCAACCTGTCGGCTTTAGGCGAAACAATCGGTGGAACAGATCGTACCCTGGAAGATTTCGGCCTTACGCCTGCGGCTAGCAAGATTGCCCTGGATGTCGAGAGTTTGTTCCCGGTCGAAACGGAAACGGCTCTCAGTATTACTGCAAAGAAGTCGAAGGCGGTTTTCGGGAGTGTGAACGGTCTTCCGCTGGTCTTTCCCGCCAAAACGGAATCGGGTGCCGCGAAAGTACGGTATGACCTGTCCAAGTCGGAGAATCTGTCTCCGCTCCTGACGAAAGTCGCTACCGAGATGGCCTTTACGGTGGGGGCGAAGGGGAAGGAAATCGCGGGGACTTTCTTGGTAAACGAGCCGGCCCAGGCGACGATTGTCCCGTCAGTGAGCGTTCCGCTGTGTTTCGGTTCGGGCCTGAGTTATACGGCGGAACAGCGGCTTGACCTGTCTCAGGCTATCGTGGCGGCGCTTAAGGGCGGGCGGTTGACTTTGTTGGGAACCATCACGAACACGTTCCCGGTTTCCTTGACGGCTTCCGTCGTATTGGTGGATGCTGCCGGACAGGCGGTTTCGGAAACGATTTCGCAGGCAGTTCCGGCGGAAGGCAGCTCCGATGTCCAACTGTCTTTCAAGCCCAAATCGGGCAGTTCGCTGGAAAATGCCAAGACGGCTGTCATCCAGTATTCGCTCAAAGGTGTCGACAACAGTCGTCCTCTCAAGGCGACGGACTATATTCAGGCGAATCTGAACGCGAAGATTTCCTATCAGTAAGAATTGACAGCGTTTTCCGTCATTCCCGGCTCCGACCGGGCATCTGTATCCGTAGCCTGTGAAGCCCCTTCCCATCCGCTACGGCTATCCGCACAAGCCTTCTCGCAAAAACTTCGTGAAGGGGCCTCACAGGCTACGATTTTATGACTATTAGCGACTTTATTAATTTTTGCATTACGCGCCTGGCGCCGCTTTATCCGGCGCCGGAGGCCAAGGCTATCGCCTTCCGCCTGCTGGAGCATTTCACAGATATTCCTTCTTATAAATATATCTCCGAACCGGACCTTTTCGTCATGCCCGACTCCGATCGGGCATCTGGCGTTCCGCTCCTCTCCGCCCTTGACGAGCTGGCGACAGGCCGGCCGTTGCAATACGTCTTGGGCTTCACGGAGTTCTGCGGCCATCGCTTCAAGGTGGGCGAAGGCTGCCTGATCCCCCGCCCGGAGACGGAAGAACTGGTCTCCCGCATCATCGACGACCTCTACGAAGACACTCCGTCCTCCGTCATGCCCGGCTCGACC
>JAFZAF010000186.1 GCA_017548335.1 Bacteroidales bacterium
AATCGAAAGCAGGTAACAGGCCAGGCCGGCAAAAAGCAGTACGGATACAACCTTCATCGAACCGAAGGGGATGGCGGTCAGCAATTCGTGGGCAAGCCCGCTCTCCTCCATCGCTGTTCCGAGCGCAAAACCGCCGGCGACGAGCCACAGCACCGTCCAATCAATCGCCTTGATCTCCTCCTTTCCGAAGATACCCGTGACGGTCAGGACGCCCAATGGAATCAGCGCCACGATGTTCGAACTGATGCCGGTCAGGCTCTCCGTCGCCCAGAGAAGGATCGTCCCCACGAAGCAGATCCATACCGTCCACGTGCGCCAGTCTGTCTTCCGGGTGTTTTCGGGAATCCGCAACACCACTTCCTTTGTCTTGAACGGGAAGAAAAGCCGGAGAAGGGCCCAAGTGACCAGCACCATGATCAGCACGAAAGGAATCATCCGGACCGACCACGCCATAAACGAGACCTCCTGACCGGCTTCCGCCAGGAAACGGACCGCCGTAGCATTGGGCGGAGTCCCGATCGGGGTACCGATGCCGCCGAGGTTTGCCGCAAAGGGAATGGACAGGATCAGCGCGCTTTTTCCAGGTTCATCGGACGGCAGCGAAGCGAGGACCGGCATCAGCAGGGCCAGCATCATCGCTGCTGTAGCCGTATTCGACATGAACATCGAGAAGATGGAAATGACCAGCAGGAAGCCGAGCAACACCGTTCCGGGACGTTTGCCGAAGGGCTTGAGCAGCAGGCGGGCCAAGGTTACGTCGAGGCCGTATTTCTCCGCGACGATGGCCAGCACGAACCCGCCCAGGAAAAGCATCACCACCGGGTCGGCGAAAGCCGACAGAATGCTCTGGTATTTGACCAACTGCCCGTATTGGGGATCGCAGAGGAAGCCGATTCCCTTGTCTGAAACTGTGAGAAGTGCCAGGACGATGACCAGCAGCGAAGTGGTCCAGGTGGGAATGATTTCGGTCATCCACATCAAAGCCGCGAAGACAAAAAGCGCGATGACCCGCTGTTGCACGACGGTCAGGCCGTCGATTCCGAAGAAACCGACAGGTACTGCCAGGAGGAAGACCGTTACGGCCAGCACCAGCGGAAGCAATACCGTGTACTTGAATCGGGACGACATGAATTTCATAGGCCGGATAATCTGATTGAATATACAAAGATAAAGAAAATCCGCCCTCGATTATGATCGGGGGCGGAAGTTTGAGATGCCCGGTTAAGCCGGGCATGACGGAAGCGATTCGACCGCTACTTGAAGAGGAGCGGAACGAATTCGCTCAGGTAGATGCGCCAGTTGCGCCAGATGTGGCCGCCGTCGGTTTCCATGAAGGTGTACGGATACTTGTTGTCGTCGAGTTTCTTCATGAAGTCGCGGTTGGCCTGGATGAGGAAGTCGGTGCTGCCGCAGCCGATCCAGAGGAGTTTCGGTTTCTTGGCGAAATAGGTCGCCAGTTTCTTGTCGAAATCCTGGTAGATGGGGCTGATGGAAGTGTCGCTCACGCCGATGGCGGCGGAGAACATGCCGGACCAGCCGAAGAGATCAGGATAGTTCAGCGAGTTGTACAGCGTGTGGAAACCACCCATCGAAAGGCCGCAGATGGCGCGGGAATCTTTCTTGGCGATAGTGCGGTAGCGACTGTCAATGAACTTCACGATCTCGGGGAACGAGGTCTCGAAGGTGCCTTCCATGGTCTGGGGCAGCTGCATCGTAGGACGCGTGTAGTCCGTGGAGTTTTCCAGCGGAGCGGCTTCCTGCGAAATGTTTCCGTTGGTGAAGACCACGATCATCGGCTTGGCCTGGCCACGGGCGATGAGGTTGTCGAGGATCTGCGTGGCACGGCCCTGCGTGACCCAGGCGTCTTCATCGCCGCCGATGCCGTGGAGCACGTACAGCACGGGATATTTCGCCTTGGGATTCGCTTCATAGCCGGCCGGAGTATAGACCGTCAGGCGACGGTCGAAACCGGCCGTGGCCGACGGATACCACACCTTCGACACGGTGCCGTGCGGCACGCGGTGGATGGCGTAGAGGTCGCTGCGCTCCCCTGCCTTCGGAACAAGCAGCACACTGGTCAGCGAGGCTATGTCGCGGTTCACGAACACGTTGTTGTTATCGATCACGGAATTACCGTCGACGATGAACGTATAGGTGTACATCTCAGGCGCCACGGCGAACGGTGTGGTGTATTCCCACACGCCACCCTGGCCTTCCACGAGGTCGGCCACGCCGGGAGCATCATATTCCATCTTGTTGCCGTTCATCTCGAAAACCAGCTTCTGCGAGGGAAGGAAGTCGCCGGTGACCTGCACCTTCACGGCCTTGGGAGCACGGTAGCGGAACGTGACGGTTCCGTCTTCGTTGATGACGGGAGAATCCGTCTGCGGACCTCCCCAGAGTGCCTGCTGTGCGAAGGCCGAAACGGTCAGCGCGAGCATAGCAAGTATGAGTAATGTTTTCTTCATGTATTTGAGTGTTTAAGATTCCCGGTCAAGCCGGGAATGACGATTATTCAAGCCGGGAATGACGAAACAACTAAAAACTTTCGCCTGCTTTTTTCAGGGCTTTGGGGAGGCATTCCTGCCAGAAGTTCCAGTAATGGATACCGGTACGGGCAATCCATTCGCAGGTCAGGCCCTGGGACTTCATATAGTCGGCCACCTGCTGCGCGTCTGCGTTGCTGACCGTAGTATCCTCCGTGCCCACTTCGATTGTAAACGCAGGAAACACCTTCTTGTTGGACTGCGCGTCAATCATGGCCTTGAACGAGTTGACGTCAGTAGCCGGACTCATCGCATAGGCATAGGTAAACTTCTGGGGATACTTCAAAGCATGGTAGAGCGTTCCGTACCCGCCCATCGACAGGCCGGCGACAGCCCGCTTGCCGTTGAACTTGTACTTGGCCTCCACCGTCGGCATGAGCTCTTCATGGAAATAGGTTTCGAAATCCCCCATGTAGAACGTCATTTGCGCGTCCGGCATGACGATGATCATCGGCGTGCCA
>JAFZAF010000187.1 GCA_017548335.1 Bacteroidales bacterium
TGCTCCTCATGGTTCGCGGCAGGGGCGGAGCTGCGCTCCAGTCCCTTGACGGCTAACTCCTCCCTTTTAGCCTCGCTGCGCGAGTCTAACGGTCGTCAAACAGACGCCGTCACGAGACGGGACTTCCGCTTGTCCGCCATCTTCCTGCCGCTCACAAATCGTCGCATCCATGACGTACTGTTTCGCCAGTATACGGCATGCCTCTTCTAGATTGGTTGTCGCTTTTTTTGCGAGGTTTGAGACGTATTTCGTGGAATCGTGTGTTTTATAAGCAGAAAGACGGAGTAATTTTGCGGCGAATAATGAAGGTGTAGGTGTATCGGGAACTGGATGAGCAGGCGTTGGCCGTCAGCTGCTCCAAAGGAGACAGGATGGCCGGGGAAGAGCTGTATAGAAGATATGCGGCCAAGGTGTTTACACTCTGCCGCCGTTACACCGACAATCCCGACGACGCAAAAGACTTGATGCAGGAAACTTTGATCCAGGCATTGGACAAGATCGCGACTTACCGCTATAGCGGTAAGGGCTCTTTGTATGGATGGATCAGCCGGATCGCTATCAATCTGGCTTTGAACCAGATCCGTCGGAAGCGCTGGAAGACGGTCCCGCTGGATGACCGCAGGCGGGACGACATTCCTGAGCCGACTGAAGAAGAAATGGAAGCAATCCCTCAGGAGAAGCTGCTGGAGTGGATTGCCCGGCTGCCGGATGTGCGAAAGGCCGTCTTCAACCTCTACTGCATCGACGGCTATTCCCACAAGGAGATAGCCGAGATGTTGAAAATCAGTGAGAAAGGGTCGGCCGGCATGCTGGCGAAAGCCCGGAAACAATTGAAAGAAGAGATTAACCGATATTTGAAGGACACGGAACAATGAAACAGTGGGAAGACATTGTAAAGGACAAGTTGGAAGGATACGAAAGTACGCTTCCGGAAGGTAGTCTTGCCGAATTCCGCGCCCTCCGGGAAGGGAAGGCCGCTGCGCCCGCCAGGAAGGTCGCGCCCTGGATATGGGGCCTGACCGCGGTGGTTGCCGCCGGCCTGGCTGCCATCCTGTTCCTCCGGAAGCCCAGCGTGCCTGAAGAGGGCATCCGGCTCATCCAACAGTCCGCAGCGCCTGTCGCCATGGTGGCCGATTCTACGCTGTTGGCCGAGCCCATGCCTCCCACGCAGCTGATCACACAGACGGCGGTTACACCAAAGGCTGTCCGACAGATTTCGATTCGAACACGGGAAGTGATCAAAATAGACCAACCGGTTGAGGATGCCCCTGCCATTGTGCCGACATCACCGTTCATTTCTGAGAACAACGGCGTCAAACCGAGGACTATTCAAGTCGGTCCGGCTGCTGGAGTCATTGCCGGCAGCAGTTTGCTGGCCGCTGTCATTACCCCTATTCTCAAGGCCTGGAATCCGGAGGGCAATCTCCCTACATACGTGCACAATCATGCTGACAAACCAGATATAGGATTAGGTTTTCCCAGTCTTGATACGACGGGTATAGGATTAGGTGCCAGTCTTAATCCGACGGAAATAGGAGGAGGGTTCCAGGATGAAGTAATCACGGGCTCTCCCAAACACTATTTCCCGCTCAAACTTGGATTATCCACCCGAATACCTGTTGCTGGACAACTGTATGTCGCCACGGGGCTTCAGTATTCCCTCTATTCGTCTTCTTATACATTGTCTTTGTCTGGTGAATTAAAACAACAGGTTCACTACCTTGGTATTCCAGTTCGATTAGACTGTGTTTTCGCTTCTGGCAGGATGCTTGACGTATATGTGGGGGGTGGCGTGCTGGGGGATATCTGCGTAGGGGCCTCGCTGGGGGGGTACAGCCTCCCCAAGGACGGTCCGAGCTTGTCCGTGCTGGGTGCCGGAGGTGTTCAGATGAATGTGACGAAGCATTTGGGCATGTATGTAGAGCCGGAACTGAGTTGGCGGATTCCGTCTGAAAAACACGTACTTCAGACCTACCGGAGCGAGCATCCGCTGATGTTCTCCGTGGCAGCCGGCCTCAGAATCAACCTTGACAAATAAACAATAAAACCATAAGGGTATGAAACACATCGCATTATTGATTTCCGCGGCCATCTTGATGATGGTCAGCGTTTCCTGTGAGAAACTCGACAACGAAGGGACTGGGGAAGAAACTGGGGATAATCCGCCCAGATACCTCGAGCTCTCGACCAAATCGGCCGAATTCGTACAGCAGGGCAACAATTTCGCTTTCGAATTCGTCGACCGTGTGAACCAGTCGGAAAAGAACGATTTCATCATTTCCCCGCTCAGCATGCAGTTCCTGCTGGGCATGCTGCTGGACGGTGCCCAGGGAAAGACGGCGGAAGAAATCTGCAAGGTGCTGGGCTACGGCGCTGGGGAAGTCGAGGCAGTGAATGAGTATTGCCATTCGATGATGACGCAGCTGCCCAATCTGGACAAGAAGACCAAGATCAGCCTGGCCAACGCCATTTTCGTCAACAGGCCGTATACGCTGCTGAACACGTATAAGTCTACGGTCAGCAAGTATTATCAGGCGGAAGTTTCCAACTTGGATTTCTCGAAAAACGCCAGTTCCCTGAAAACCATCAACGGCTGGTGCTCCAAGAATACGAACGGACTGATTCCGAAGGTATTGAATAGCGTAGATCCAACCGCGCTGGCCTATCTGCTCAACGCCCTTTATTTCAAGAGCGAATGGAGCAATCCGTTTCCCAAGGCCAACACCGCCAAGGAGCCCTTTACCTTGGAAAACGGCAACGTCAAGAAAGTGCCGATGATGAAGAACAACATCACGGCGTATGCACAAGAAAACGATGACTGTACGGTTATCCAGCTACTCTACGGAAATGGCGTCTACTCCATGCAAGTCATCCTTCCGGCCCAGGGGAAGAAGTTGACCGATGTGACCGCCGCCATCAAAGCGAAGGGCTGGAGCAATTATTTTCCGGCGCTGGTCTCCTGCGACGTGGATCTGTGGCTGCCCAAATTCGAGACGAAATACGAGAAAGATCTCAATGATATCCTTTCCGACATGGGGATGCCTAGTGCCTTCAGCCCCGCGGCCGACTTCAAGGCGATGTCGAACAGCGCGTTGTGCCTAAGCTTCGTGAAGCAGGATGCCATCATCAAGGTGGATGAAGAGGGGACTGAGGCCGCGGCGGTTTCCGTGGCTGGCATGGTGGGGATGGCTTTCATTTCGGGCCAGCACATCGTCTTCCATGCCGATCGCCCGTTTCTCTACCTGATCACCGAAAACAGCACCGGCGCCATCCTCTTCGCCGGCAAGTACAGCGGCAAGTAAAAGCGGCCGGGATCTTGCCCGGCGTGGCGGGGGAGCTAGATGATGTATTTGATTTCTTTGGAGCCGTAGGCGTGGACGGTGCCGTCGCGGTGCTCGAGGAGGAGGCGGGCTTTCGGGTCGATGCCGAGGATGCGGGCTTCGATGCGGAGGCCGGCCCGGTGTTCGGCGGGGATGTCGCTGGCGGGGAGTTCTTCGAAGAGGTGCCATTCGCCGCGGCGGTAGAGCCGCTCCAGATAGAAGGCGTCGAAGCCGTTGCGGGCATAGGGGGAATAGAGCCGGTCGTAATAGCTGAAGATGCAGTCGAGCAGTTTGGGCAGTTCCGCCTCTACGTCATAGGTTTTGCCGGTTTGCAGGGATAGCGATGTGGGGTTGGGCAGGGAAGGGTCGAAGACCCGCTGGTTCATGTTCAGGCCGATGCCGGCGATGGCCGCGGCAACTTTGCTATCAGACAGGACGGGTTCAATGAGGGTGCCGCAGATTTTCCGGTCGCCGGCGTAGATATCGTTGGGCCATTTGATGGTGGCCGGGACGCCTTGTCCGGCCAGATAGTCTACGAGCCCCAGGGCGACAATCTCCGAGAGGATGAACTGCTCCGCTGCGGAGATGTTCTCCGGCTTCAATAAGATGGAAAACGTCAGGTTTTCGCCGGGACGGCTCTCCCAGCGGTTGCCTTTCTGACCGCGTCCGGCCGTCTGGAAGCGGGCGGCGTAGACCGTTTTGTCAGGGAGTTCCGCCTTGTCGTTCATCAATCGGGTATTGGTCGAATCGACCGTGTCAAACCATTGGATGGAATCTGCCATTTTTTCAGTCGGGCCGGATGGCCGAATATTTGCAAGAAAGTTGTATATTTGTCAGATATTTGTAATTCCCTGCAAAGATAATCTTTTTTGATGAACAGGAAGAGTGAAGTCGGCGTGATCGCCGAAGCCATGCTGGAGAAAAAGGCCCGCGACGTGGTGTCGCTGGACCTGACGGGAATCGGCACCGCCATCGCCGACCAATTTGTCATCTGCCATGCAGATTCGACGACGCAGGTCGTCGCCATTTCCGATTATGTCGAAGAGCAGATGGAGAAGGAATGCGGGCGCAGCGTCCTGCGGAAGCAGGGGCGCGAGAACGCGTTTTGGATCATCCTCGACTATAGTGATATCGTTGTCCACATTTTCAAGACGGACCAGCGTCTGTTCTACCGTCTCGAGGACTTGTGGGCTGACGCCGTGAAAACCGACTGGACAGACAAGGACGCGTAATGGAAAGAAACAACAGGAGCCCGCAGGGCTCGCAAAACGACAATTCGCGCCGGATGCGCCAGCCGCGCCGCGGCTTCAACTGGTTTTCGCTGGTCTATCTGATCCTGCTGCTGGGCCTGGCCTACATGTGGTCGACCACCGGCACGTCCGACCCGCTCAAACGGGAGTGGATCGATGTGAAAGAAAATCTCCTCACGAGCGGCGATGTGGAAAAACTCGTTTATGTTCGTAACGAGCACAAAGGCGAAATCTTCCTGAAACAAGACGCCCTCGACAAATACAAGAACCTGTATGGCGGCCGTGAACCCAAAGGCGGTCCGCACTTCTATTTCCTGGTCTCCGATAAATTCGACGCCGAGACCCAGCTCGACTCGCTGGTGGAATCCCTGCCCGAAGAGAACCGCTTTAAGGTTGTGGTAGAGGAACACAAGAGCTATTGGGGACCGATCATCGAATGGCTGATCTTCCCGCTGATGCTCCTGGCCATGTTCTTCCTCTTTATGCGGCCGATGCGCAATATGGGCGGCGGAGCCGGCGGCGGCATCTTCAGCGTCGGCAAGTCCCAGGCGAAACTGTATGAGAAGTCCAACAACGTGAAAGTGACGTTCAAGGACGTGGCGGGAATGGAGGAAGCCAAACTGGAGGTCAAGGAAATCGTCGACTTCCTGAAGAATCCCAAGAAATATACGGCCCTGGGCGGAAAGATTCCCAAGGGCGCCCTGCTGGTCGGCCCTCCGGGCACCGGCAAGACGCTGCTGGCCAAAGCCGTGGCCGGCGAGGCCGACGTGCCCTTCTTCTCGATGTCGGGTTCCGATTTCGTGGAGATGTTCGTCGGTGTGGGTGCATCGCGTGTTCGTGACCTGTTCCGCCAGGCCAAGGAGAAGGCCCCCTGCATCGTCTTCATCGATGAGATCGACGCAGTGGGCCGCGCCCGTAGCAAGAATGCCGGCTTCACCTCGAACGATGAGCGGGAAAATACGCTCAACCAGCTGCTGACCGAGATGGACGGCTTCGGCTCGAATTCGGGCGTCATCATCTTGGCGGCCACCAACCGGGCCGATATCCTTGACAAGGCCCTGATGCGTGCCGGCCGTTTCGACCGGCAGATCCATGTGGACCTTCCGGAACTCAGGGAGCGTCTCGATATCTTCAAGGTACATCTGCGGAACATCAAATTGGCGCCGGGCTTCCAGATCGATTTCCTGGCCAAGCAGACACCCGGTTTCAGCGGTGCCGACATCGCCAACGTGTGCAACGAGGCGGCCTTGATCGCTGCCCGCAAGAACAAGGATGTGGTGGAGAAACAGGACTTCCTCGACGCCATCGACCGCATCGTCGGCGGCCTGGAGCGCAAGAGCAAGATCATCACCCCCGAAGAAAAGAAGACGATCGCCCATCACGAGGCGGGTCATGCCACAGTCAGCTGGCTGCTGCCCAATGCCAACCCGCTGCTGAAGGTGACAATTATCCCGCGCGGCCAGAGCCTGGGCGCCGCCTGGTATCTGCCCGAAGAGCGCCAGCTCACCACCACCGAGCAGATGATGGACGAGATGGCCGCCACCATCGGCGGCCGCGTGGCCGAGGAAATCGTCAACGGCCGGATTTCGACGGGCGCCTTGAGCGACCTCGAGAAACTGACCAAACAGGCCTACGCCATGGTCACGTATTTCGGCATGAGCGACAAGGTGGGCAACATCTCGTTCTACGACTCCACCGGCAGCCGTGACATGGCCTTGACCAAGCCTTACAGCGAAAAGACCGCCGAATTGATCGACGACGAAGTGGCACGGCTCGTAAAGCAGGCGCATGCAACGGCCATGAAGGTGCTGACGGAGAACCGCGAAGGCTTCGAACAGCTCGCAGCCCGCCTGCTGGAACGCGAGGTCGTCTTCTCGGAAGACCTTGAAGAAATCTTCGGCCCCCGCAAGGGTGGCCTCGACCCCAACAAAATGCTGCGGGACGATGAACCCGTCGCTCAACCCCAAGCGGAGGCTTAAGTGATGGGGAAGGAGACACTGGTGAAACGGATTGTCAGCGGGGTCGTTTTCCTCGTCATCGTGGTCGGGTGCCTGCTGCACCCTTTCGCGTTGCTCGCGCTGACCGCTTTCCTGGCCGTCGCCCTTTCCTACGAATTCTATCGCCTCACGGTTCCCCGTGGCTACCGCAAGGAGGAAATTCTGATCATGGCGGCGCTGGTCGTTACGCCGTTCCTCTTTTATGCACTGCCGGTCCGCTGGCTCTGGCTAGGGCTGCTCCCTGTCGTAGCGGCCGCTATCTGCCAGCTTTTCGACGGGGCGAAGGAACACGCTTTTGTGACAGAGCCCTATTTCCCGCTGGTCTATATCCTGCCGATGTTGCTGTGCCTGCTGCGGCTCAGCCTGGTGCAGGAGGCGTTTACATGGCGGCTTACGCTGGGCTTGTTCGCCATCCTCTGGAGCTGCGACATCGGCGCTTATTGCATCGGCATGCTGTTCGGACAGCGTCCGAACAGCCGCAAACTATTCCCGGCCCTGTCGCCCAAGAAGTCGTGGATCGGCGTCGCGGGCGGAACCGCTTTCGCCTTCCTGGCCGCATGGGCGGTCTGGGCGCTGTGGGGCGGGGAAGTGCTGCTCCTGAGACATTGGTTGGCGCTGGCCCTGATCACTTCCGTCTTCGGCGTCCTGGGCGACCTCTTCGAGTCGCTCATCAAGCGGCATGCCGGTGTAAAGGATGCCGGACAACTGATTCCGGGCCATGGCGGCCTGCTCGACCGTTTCGATGACGCCCTCTTCGTCTTTCCGGTCGCTACCGTGTATCTGATCACCCTTCAACTCATCGGATAGGAAAATGAGGCTCGACAGGAACACATATGGAACCGTGCTGCTGGTGTACTTCTTCTGCGCACTTGCCATCTTCCTGTTGTGGCGTTTTGTCCCGGTTTGGTGGCTCAATGCCTTGCTGACGCTGGGCCTGCTGTGGGTGTGTGCATGGCAGACCTATTTCCACATGGTGCCCGACCGGATCGCCACGGGTTCCGACCGGCTGGTATCGGCCGTATCCGACGGCAAGGTGGTCCATATCGAACAGGTGTTTGAATCGCGATATCTCCAGCGCGAATGCATCCAGGTGTCGGTCTATATGGATTTCTGGGACCTGCACGCCAATTTCTGGCCCGTGACCGGCGTAGTCTCTTACGCCGACTATTATCCGGGAAAGCATATGCTGGCCTTCAAGCCCAAGGCTTCTGAGGAAAA
>JAFZAF010000188.1 GCA_017548335.1 Bacteroidales bacterium
CTTCCATCGTAAGCGTGTATTCAAAACGCCGGGGGCCGACCTTCTTTACCGGGGCCAGGGCGTTAAGCGTGTACGTTTCCATATCGCCGGTCATCTGGCTCTCCGAGGCGAAAATGGCTCGTAGAGCCAGATAGCCCTCGTCTGACGCGCTATTTCATGCATCGACTGGCTCTCCGAATTTCGGGTTGGCCTACTATGTGACATCCAAGCGGATGTAGTCGGTTGTTGATAACTATTTATGCCCATCGCCCTCCAGCGAGAGCTGAAGGGCGATGGGAGCGTTGTTGATATCACATCGTCTTTGGTGACATTATTAATGTCACCGATAGGTAGCATTTTGTAGATAAGGCGCTGTCTTTTAGTTAACTTTTTGGTGTCACCATCGGTGTCATTTTTGGTGTCATTCGCTTTAACCAATCTGCCGGTCTGGGGGTCAATGTGGCCGACTGTATTTGGTTCCGACTACTTGTTTGGCAATGACTCTTTGGCGTGCTAAATTAAATTTATTAATTTGAAATTTATAAATATATAGTTGCATAGTTAAAAAATTTAGCTATATTTGCCAAAAAGAACGATCTACTATGAAACGACTGACCAAGAAAGAAGAAATCATCATGGAGCACTTCTGGGAGAAGGGGCCTTTGTTTGTGAGGGAGTTACGGGAACTGTACCCCGAACCCAGGCCGCATTTCTCCACCCTGTCCACCCAAGTGCGTACACTGCAGGAAGAAGGCTTCATCGACCATAAGGCGTATGGCCCTACCTATCAGTATTTCGCTAAGGTGACGAAAGAGGAGTACAAGCAGCGTTCTTTGATCGGTCTTATCGACAAATATTTCGACAACTCCTACCTAAGCGCGGTTTCAGCACTGGTGAAGGAGGAAAAGATTACAGTGGATCAGTTGAAAGAGCTTATAGACTTGGTCGAAAAAGGAGAACAGAAATGATGGGGTTCCTGATATATGATGGTAAAGTGGCGGTTGCGCTGCTGGTCTTTTACCTGTTCTACCGTTTCCTTCTGAAAAAGGAGACATTTCACCGGTTTAACCGAGTGGTGCTGGTTGGGACGGCCGTGCTTTCTTTCATTCTGCCGCTGTGCATCATTACCATTCACAAGCCGATAGAGATGGATGCCTTGGCAGCAGGGCAAGTGCCAACAATGTCTACACCGGACTTGGCTGAACTGCCTTCAGAAGGATTGACGCCTGCCGGTGAAGCGGCTGCGCCATGGTGGCCTATCGCACTCGCGATCCTGTTCTGGGCCGGAGTGGCTGTTGCGCTGCTTAGGGTCATCATTTCCATCCTTTCCATTGCAAAGATCATCCGCAATGGTGAATCCATTCGGGAAGAGGACGGTTGTAAGATTATCATTACGGAGCGGGACATAGACCCGTTCAGCTGGATGAAATACATTGTCCTTTCCCAGAAGGACTGGGAGGGCGATCATACCCCGATCCTTCTTCACGAGAAAGCGCACATCGGATTCGGCCATTCAATCGAAGTGCTTCTGGTTGACGTCCTTTCAGCGCTGCAGTGGTTCAATCCTGCCATCTGGATGCTTCGGGCAGATCTGCAGGAACTTCATGAGTATGAGGCTGATGACGCAGTACTCCGCGCGGGGTCCAACATCAAAGAGTATCAGTATCTACTAATAAGAAAAGCTGTCAGCAAGAGCGGCTACTCAGTTGCTAACAGCTTTAATCACAGTATCCTTAAAAATCGTATTACTATGATGTCAAAATCCAAATCGCCCCTTTCACGGGGCTGGCGGGTGCTGTATTTGCTCCCGCTCGTTTGCTTGGGGCTGGGCCTTCAGGCCCGGACTGTCTATGTCCCGTTGGACAAAGATAATGAATTTTTATCGGCGCAGGAACAATTCAACTACTTTCTTCCCGAAGTGGTTGTGACGAAGTATGCCGATGCCTCCGTAAACCCCGAGGATGTGGTTCACGTGAATCGGGTGAATGAAATCAAGATGACAACTGGGAAAGACTTCGACACGGCGCCCGAATGCTGCGAAAACTTTGCCCGCTGGCTCAATAGCCGCTTGCTCTACCCGGTCGATTGTCTTTATGACGGTACCCTGGTGGCCATGTTTGTAGTGGGAGAAGACGGGAAGGTAGGAACCGTGGAGATTGTTTCCGGCCTCTGCGAAGAAGTGGATAACGCAGTGGCCAGTCTGATCTGCAAATCCCCGGAATGGACTCCAGCCCTGAAGGATGGCAAACCCGTGGCCACCGTGTTGTTCCAGCCGGTGAGATTCATAATTCGGACTGCTGCCAATGCCAAAGCACCGGTCGTACTGAATGTCCGCGCTGATGGAAGTCTTGAATCCGGCGGACAGGTTTATGCCATCGCCCAGTTGAAGGATTTCGTTAAGCCACAAACAACCGTACAGATTAACGCAGCCGACAATGTCCCGATGGGCGTCATTCAGGATGTGAAGGATGAGTTGCGCGCCATCGGCTCCGTGCGGATCCGGTACACCTCACCTTCTGACCAGGGAGAGGAAATCCGGAACATGCCTCCTACTCCTTCCCGCAGAATAAATGGTGTCAATGAATTGTGGCCGGGAGTCAAACGGGATAATGTCTTTGTGGTGCGCATCAACGCCAACGACAAGTATTATTTCGGAGATGCACCGCGCCAGAACGACGCCGAGATGCTTCGTATCGGCAAGGACTTCCTGACAAAAAAAGGGAAAGAGGCCCGCTTCGGACTGCAGGTAGACCGGGCCACCAGTTACGGCGCTTACCGTCATATGCAGGATCTATTATTCCAGATATTCTCAGAAGTCCGGGAGGAAAAGGCGCTATCTGTTTATGGCAAGAGCCTGAAAGACCTGTCTCCAGAAGAAAAGTCGCAGATCAACGAGATGGTTCCGCTGGCGATTTCAGAAACGGATATGAAAAGGTTGAAGCGGCAAATGAGGGAATGAATCAAATCTTTTTCTATCTTTGTAAAGTTCTACGGTTCAAGACTATGAGAAAGGTATTCTACTTCATTTCCACCCTTCTTCTGATGGGCGGCCTGCTTCTCCAGAGCTGCGGGGAGAACAATGAGCCCGACATTCCCCCGTTCAATGATCCGGATACTTCCCAGGTCAAGACCTACACCCTGTCCGTTGTTGCCATCAAGGGCGAGATCAGCACCAAAGCGCTTGACCTCACCAATGGAGCCCTCAGCGCCGCTTGGAAAGCAGGCGAGAAAGTCACCGTATATAACCAGACCCGGAAAACGGAACTGGAAGGCAGCTTGGAGGCACAGGAAAACGGCGTTAACACAACGCTGAAAGGCACACTGACCGGGATTATTCAGGCAAACGACAAGCTTACGCTCAGCTTCTTGAATGCCAACTATTCGGAGCAGGACGGCACCCTGGCTTATATCGCCGCCCATTGCGATCATGCCACGGCGGAGGTCACGGTGAAGAGCGCTACGAACGGCATCATCACCCCCATGGCTGCGGCCAGTTTCACCTACCATCAGGCCATTGTGGAATTTACGCTCCAGGAAAGCGATGGATCTGCCATTACCGGAGGCATTAACAAACTGACAGTCGTGGCCGGAGGGACAACCATCAGCGTGGCTCCGGGCTCAGCGACGAATGTGCTCTATGTAGCCATCCCCGCATTCAATGATGGATCCTTAAGCCTGAGCGCGGTTGACCCGAACGGGACCAAACGCACCTACGACGAACCCAGTGCGACCTTTGAAAACGGGAATTTCTACAAGGTTGGCGTGAACATGGATTGCCTCGTCATGAACGACAACGAGCTGTTTGCCGCCAATGCATCCAACGTGCCGAAGATTGTCCTGGGCGCGGACATCTGGATCATGAGCCCTGGACAGGTTACTATCAACGGTTCTCCGACCATTGAACTGAACGGCCATTCCATCGCCGGCTATGCGGTCGACAATGTCCCCCACGACCGTATCTTCTACGTAGATTCTGACAAGTCACTCACCCTGAACGGCCCGGGCACACTCAAGGGGGGTCATGCGGACGAGGGCGGAGCTATTTATAACCAGGGTACGCTCATCCTGAAGGATGTCACCATCACGGGATGCAGCGCCCATCGTGGCGGCGCAATCTATAATAATGGCACGCTCATCCTGAGCGGTGCCATTGTGGCGAGCGACAACATCGGCGACAACGACGCTCCTGACAACGTGTATCTGGCGAGCGGCAAGGTCATCACCGTACAAGGAACCATTACCGAGGGCTCCTGCATCGGTGTGACACTGGCTGACGGAGAAGGAAACATCACCGCCGGCTATTCCGCTTACAACGGCTCCACCGACCCGGCGATGGTGTTCATGTCCGATGACGCGGCCTGCTATCTCTCCTTGTACAACGGCGAAGCGAAACTGGCTCCCGGGCGCTATTACAAGGTCACCGCAGAGAAAACTTATGCCAATCAGCAAGCGTTGCTGGATGATACAGGGATGAACCTTTCTGGCGCCCAATCTGTGCTGTCCATTCTTTTCCCCGACCGCGACAGCCGTGCCAATGCCATCAGCTACACCTACCGTTCCGCCGACCCTCAGGGTCGTCCGGTTGAACTGTCGGCCCTTCTCTATATACCCGACGCTGCTTTGAAGGGCACAAAAAAACTGACCGGAATTTGCCTGACCAACCATGGTACCATCGCCTCCAATGCCGAGTGTCCTACGATGAGAGCCCAGTTCGAAGGAGCCCTTGCCTGGAAGAACTATGCCATCGTGATGCCCGACTACTATGGCTTTGGCGCCAGTTCGGATCGCCCGCAGGCCTATCTGGACGCGGAAACCACGGCGCGGGGCAACATCGACGCATATCTGGCTGCCGTCCAGCTGCTGAAAGACCGCGAAGTCATCATACCGGACAGATTGTTCAGTTTTGGCTACTCGCAGGGAGGGTTCAATTCTATGGCCAACCTCAAGTATGTCTCGAAACATCCGGAACTCCACATCTGTTTCGAGAAAGTGATGTGTGGCGGCAGTCCCTTCGATGTTGAGCTGACTTGGGATACCTACACGCAGGGCACCTTCCACAACGCCATCGCATTCGTCCCTATGACCGTGGTCAGCATCAACGAATCACAGCAGCTGGGACTCAATTACGCCGACCTTTTCAAAGGAAGCCTGCTCGAACACTGGCGGGATTGGATCCTTTCCAAGCAATACAGCACCACATCGATCAGCAACAAACTCGGTACCAACGACTTGTCTGTCATCATGAATGATGAATTCATGACACGGACCGGAGAGGCCTATAACTCCATCATGAACGTTTGCCGGCGCTACTCGCTGACGTCAGGATGGGTCCCGCCTTCCGGGACCAAGATCATCCTTTATCATTCAAAACAAGACGATACTGTCCCCTATGCCAATCTCACCGCAATGAAAACCTTCCTTGACCAAGTGGCCCCGAACAGCTACATCGCGTATGATGGCAACGACGGCGGGCATATCGACGCGGTTGTCCGTTATGTTTTACATATTATTTCCGCATGGTGACCCGGGATTGATTATCTTTGTATCTGTACTTCATAAACTGCTAAAACCATACTTATGAAAAGAATGAATTCAATGCTTGCAGTGATGGCCCTTCTGGTCACTGCTTTTTGCTTTTCTGCTTGTGAAGAAGAGACCCCTTCTGTGGGCGCCACCAATCAGGCGTCCATATTAGGTACTTGGCAATGTTCGAATGCTGACATGGGTGGACTGACGATTAAGCTCGATCTTCTCAATAGCGGTGACAAGATTACCTTTAATAGCGATAACACCTTCAGCCTTTCTATGGCATCAAAGCAACAAACGAAGACAGGCTCCTGGACGTTGTCGGGCAATTCCTTGAAAATCAGTTCTTCGAATAGTTTTGACTTGACCTTCACGGTCTCGTCGCTGACACAGACCACATTGGTCTGCACGCTCTTATTCTTTGGATATAACCTGAAATTCACCTTCGATAGGCCATCCTAGTACGTTCGCCTTCTCCGGCCAGAGCATCCTTTATGAAAGAAGTCCTTCAATTCCTCCAAGAATTGTCGAATCATAACGACAAGCCTTGGTTCGAAGCGAACAAACAACGCTATCTGGCTGCCAAGACGCGTGTAGACCACTTGGCCGTCGAACTTATCGCCGCCATCCGCGCCTTCGACGAGTCGATCGGGCCCTTATCGCCCAAGGACTGCACCTGGCGAATCTACCGGGACACACGGTTCTCCAAAGATAAAAGGCCATATAAGACCCATATGGGCATTTATGTGGCCCCGGGCGGCAAGAAAGCCGGATTCAGCGGATACTATTTCCAGATAGGAGCCCCCGACGCCGGGCATATGCTCGCTGCGGGCAATTACTTCTGTCTACCTCCTGTCCTGAAAGTTCTCCGGGAAGATATCCAGCTGGGGGGAAATGAATTTCGGGACATCCTCTCCCAGGTCGATCCGCGAATGAAGCTGGACCTGTCGGAAATGCTGAAACGGACTCCGGCAGGATTCCCGGCGGACGGCCCGGATGCGGATTTCTATAAACTGAAAAACTTCTGCCTGGTATGGGAACCCGATGACAAGTTCATCACAGACAAAAACCTGATCCAACGGCTGGCTGCCGTTTTCAAGACCACGAAACCTTTCCTGGACTTTATCAACAGGGCGATAGAGTACTGCCGAGAGGAAGCCGTGTCGATGTAGGAAATCCCTTATTTCATAACAAACAGCAGGTCGGCGCCGTCCCGGATCTCTTCGTAACGGATTGTGGTGCCCTTGAGGCGGATGCCGTTCAGATAAACAGCTTTGACATAGACATTCTGGGGGCTCCAGTTCTTCGTTCGCACTGTAAGGACCCCGCCGTCGGACAGGCGGACCTTCACTCCGGGAACGCAGGGCGAGCCCAGTTCGTATTCGTTGCTGCCGGGGCAGAGCGGATAGAAGCCCAGGCAGTTGAAAATGTACCAGGCACTCATCTGGCCGCAGTCGTCATTGCCGCTCAGCGCGTCGGGCGTGTTTCCGTAGAAATGGTCCGCGACATACCGGACCCATTTCTGGCATTCCTGCGGCTTCCCGAGCTGGTTGTAGAGATACAATACATGATGGCACGGTTCGTTCCCGTGCCAGTAGCCGCCGATGCGGCCCCAGATATCGTGTGCACCGGGGATGTCGTCGCTCATCTCAATCCGGAACATATTGTCCAGACGGTCGCAGAGAAACTTCTTGCCGGCTATGGCCATATAGTCTTCAAAGGCGTGCGGAACCGTCCAGGTATATTGCATCGTGAAACCTTCGGTAATGTCACCCCAGCCATTGTCGGAACCGGGTCCTTCGTAGGCAACGTCCGAGAACGGCGTGCGCCAGTTGCCCTTCGAGTCCCGGCCGCGCATATACTTGGTTTCGGGATCGATCAAGTTTCGGTAATTCCGGCTGCGTTTCAGGAAGAATTCATAGTCTTGCTCGTGTCCCAGCAGTTTGGCGGCCTGTGCGATGCACCAGTCATCATAGGCATATTCCAGCGTCTTGGAGACAGACTCCATTTCCTTGTCAAAAGGCACGTAGCCCAGTTCCGTATATTCTGGCAGACAATCGTAATTCGGGTTTTTCGCCGTGGCTTTCATCGCCTGGAACGCCCGCTCATAGTCGAATCCCTTCACCCCTTTCATCATCATGTCGGCCAGGACGGAGACGGCATGATACCCGATCATGCACCAGGTTTCGCCGCCATAAAACGACCAGATGGGCAGCATCTTTTCTGTGCTCTTGTCGTAATGCTCCAGCATCGAATTAGCCAGGTCTGCCTGCAATGGCTTGTTCACCAGGTTCAGCAACGGATGGAAGGCGCGGTAGGTATCCCAAAGGGAGAAGGTCGTATAGTTCGTGAAGCCTTCTGCACGACCAATGGTGCCGTCGTGCGCACGGAAACGGCCGTCAACGTCCTGGAACAGGAAAGGATGCAGGGCCGTACGATAGACACTGGTATAGAAGGTTTCCTTCGCTGACTGGCTGCAGGACGGATCCAACTCGTACCGGGACAGTTCCGCCTCCCACAGTGCCTCGGCATCCTGCCGGACGGCCTCAAAATCTTTCCCTTCCACTTCGGCGAGGTTACGAAGGGCCCCGTCGGTTCCCGTAGCCGAAACGGCCACTTGGACGCAGACCTGCTGCCCGGCAGTCGTGGGAAACTGCACGCAGGCCTGCAGGCCGGTGCCCCAGGCCTCTTTGCTGCTGCGGAAGCGGCTGGTGTTGTAAATCACCGGCTTTCCGCCCTTCAAGATCAAGAAATCCCGGATAGGCTGGGAAAAACGGGCGGCGAAATAGACATGCCGGTCCGGATTCCAGCCGGCCACGACCTTACTGCCGACAATCGTATATTCGTCCAGCAGCCGGACCGAAGACCAGACGCATTTCCAATAAAGGGTGTGGTTCAGGTCGATCATCACGAAAGAAGAGTCGCTCGCCGGAAAGGTGAAGCGGAAGATGCCACTGCGTGCGGCAGCCGCCATCTCAGCCCGGGTACCGTAATCGCTCAACTCCACTGCGTAATAGCCTGGGCTGGCCGACTCCGTATCGTGACTGTAACGGGAGCGATATCCTGTATCAGGATGCGTTTCCGTCCCGGCTGACGAATGGACTGTTCCCGTACCGGGAACGAACAGAAAGTCGCCCAGATCCGGGATGCCCGTCCCGCTCAAGTGGGTAAGGCTGAAGCCCATGATGGTCGGCTTCGTGTATTTGTAGCCCGCCGCAACATCATAATCGTCGTCATTCGTGTCCGGACTGATCTGGATGCCGCCGAAAGGAAGTTGCGCCCCCGGATAGACATTTCCGAAACCGGCCGTGCCGACAAAAGGATTGACATACCGCGTGAGATTCTCCGCGGAAACACCCACGGACAGAAAGGCGAGCAACACCGCCCCAATAATCGATAATCGCTTCATGGAAACAAAAATACGAAAAACTATCCGGTATTCGCGAGCGATCCGTCAAAATTCCGTAAATTTGTACAAACGCTGAAAATGAACGCCATGAAAAAAGCCATGCTGCTGGGAGTCCTCCTTCTGATGGGCTTCCTCACGGGGTGCGACCCAAAATTCACCCAACCCGAACTGGGAGCCCGCAAATCCCCGATCCTCACGGAGGGTAAATACCAGTTCAAGGACTTGAACAAGAACGGTAAGTTGGATCCGTATGAAGACTGGCGCCTGCCGATGGAAGCCCGTATCACCAACCTGGTCGGCCAGATGACCCTGGAGGAGAAAGTGGGCCTGCTGTTCCATCCCAACATCGCCGTCACTGAGAGCGGGGAGCTGAAATACGACCTCACCCCGGAGGAAAAAGAAGCCATCCGCAAGGCTGAGGAAGAGGGCTATGCCGGACCTATCGGCCCGGGCGGGCAGAATGCCGGCGCCATGGCCATGGGCCAGATGCGCCGCACCGCCACTGCCAAGTCCTACATTGAAGAGAAGAACTTCCGCTGCATTCTCAACAACGGCGTGGCCGCCCCCGAAAAGTTCGCCGCCTGGTCGAACGGCATGCAGGAAATCGCAGAGGCTTCGCGCTTGGGCATCCCCATCGTATTCTCGTCAGATCCCCGCCACAGCGCCAAGTTGGGCGGCCATGTAAGCGGCACGCAATATTTCTCCCATATCACCAACGGCGAGGGCCAGGTAGGCATCACGGCGGGCGGCGACCCGGCCATGATGCGCCGCTTCGGCGAAATCATGGCCGAAGAGTTCCGCGCCGTGGGCCTGCACATGTTCCTTGGCCCGCAGATCGATGTAATCACGGAACCCCGCTGGGGCCGGAACATGGGCTGTTTCTCCGAATCGGCGGAACTCACTGCAGAAATGACGGCAGCCCTGGTTGAGGGCGCCCAAGGCGAGAACGTCGGGCCCGGCAAAATCCTCGTCCATCTGAAGCACTGGCCCGGCAGCGGTCCCCACCTGGGCGGCAGCGGGCGCTGGCTGGTCTATCCCGGCAACAATCAGGAATACCATTATCTCCCCTGGCGCACAGGTATCGAGAAAGGCGCCCTCGCTGCCATGGGCTACTACAGCGGTACGTACTACGATTCGCTGAACGTGAACTACTCCTACCACATGTCGACCGAGGTACTCTACGGCGAACTCGGATTCAAGGGCGCCATCTGCACAGACTGGGGCGTGGTAGGCAACGGACCGCTGAAGCCGTCACTTCAGGGCACAACCACCAAGAAAGACAACATGGCCATGATCCTCAATGCCGGCGTGGACCAGATGGGTTCCGAAACCCAGCCCGACCTGGTGCTGGAACTCGTCCAGGAAGGCCGCGTTTCGGAAGAGCGGATCAACCAGGCTGCTTCCCGCATCCTGCAGTGGCACTTCATCCTGGGCCTTTTCGAGAATCCGTATGTCGATCCTGAAAAAGCTGCCCAAGTGCTGCAATCAGAAGAAAACGAGGCCTTCGGCCTGGAATGCCAGCGTGTCTCCAACGTCCTGCTGACCAACGACGGGACGCTGCCGGCCAAGGAAGGGGTCAAAATCTTCGTAGATGGCATCGTACCGGAGGTGGCGGCCGAATACGGCACGGTAGTCGACAAACCTGCCGACGCCGACATCATCCTCTATCGCACGACTTCCACGCCGGACCGCCGGGGCGGATTCGGTCCGCCGCCGGCTCCGCAGAAAGGGAAAAACAAGAGACCGGCACCAATGATGGATCCTTTCTCCCCCCGCGAAGTGAATATCGATTTCCCGGCCGAGAAATTCGATCATCTCAAGAAACTGGTGGCCACGGGCAAGCCGGTAGTGGCGGACATCAACCCGACGGGATCCTCGCTCGTGATTACGCCTGCGCTCAAAGCCCTCCCCCAGGCGCTGATCCTCTCTTTCGACCCGACGGATGCAGCCGTACTTGACGTCGTCTTCGGACGCCACAATCCCAAGAGCAAACTGCCGTTTGAAATCCCGTCCTCAATGGAAGCCGTCAAAGCCCAACTGGAAGACGTACCGTTCGATTCTCCCAATCCGTCCTTCCCCTTCGGTTTCGGACTGAGCTACGACGAGTAGCTATTCTACTGTCTGACGGAACAGGGAAAAAGTATTCCAGTCCATGTCCAGCAGGGACGGAAGGTCTTCCCACGATCGGATGACGTGAGGGAGCGGTTCCGCATCGCGGGCAACGACCCGGCGGGAAGGGTAAAACTTCGGTTTTTGGGGCAATAGTGGAATCGCCTTGTCCGGGTCCAGCCGCGAATAGGCCGCATTCATTTTGCTCTCCGTGATCGTGTAGCTCAAATTGACCGGACGCAATTTGTCCTGAAGATTGTGGGAGAAAAGCCACTCGTAGAGTTCCGGCAGATAGAAGACCCGTGCCAGTTCGGAGTGGCCGCAGGCAGGCTGGTCGAAAATCAGCCGCTCCCCCTGTCCGCTGTCATAGAGCTGTTTCACCAACGTCGTAGAGAACGAGACCTTCGTCACGGTATCCTGAAAACCATGGATGATCCAGAGCGGCACTTCCGACAAGCCGGAGAGGGATGATTCTTCATATCCGCCGCACATGGCCAGCGCCGCGGCAATCCGGTCGGGATAATAGTGGACCATTTTCAAAGTCCCCCAACCGCCCATGCTCATGCCGATCACATAGAAACGATTGGTGTCGCAAGGAAACTTGTCGACGACGAAATCAACCACCCGTTCCAGCCGGTCGGCCTTCCAGCCTACGACTTCGGTCTGGGGTGCAATGACAATGGCGTCCAATTGCAAGCCGCGCCGGATGGCGTCAATCGTTCCGTATCGCAACACCTGGTTCAAGTCGGTCCCGGAAAGGCTCTTCCCATGCAGGAACAGAATCAGCGGAAGTTCCTGCTGGCAAGTATCGGCACCGGGCGGAAGATAGAGCATGAAGTTATAGCCCTCCTTTACCGAATCCCGGTAGGCATACAGATCCTGCGCAACAGCGAAACCGCCGCACGACAGGACAAACAGGAGAACCAGACAGATTCTTTTCATCTACTTGTAATCAATCTGAAAAATGTCCACGGCATTGCCGCCGACATCGCGTGCCTGCGAAGTGGAAAAGAGATAATGCCCATCCTGCGAAATGTCAAGCCCCACGGGATAGGAATCGGCATCGAGGGTTCCGACCAGCGTCATGGTCCGGGTTTCGACGACGGCAATCTTGCTGGAGAAATTACAGGCGGCGAAGATGAAGCGCCCGTCCGGCGAGGCCACGATGGTCCGGGCACCGGCCGGCACTTTGCAACTCTCCCATCCGTCAACCAGGACGGTCTTCTTGTCGGGCTGCAGTTCAGAAATGGCATCGTAGATCCGCCGCATCGGAAGCCGCTGCACATAGCCTTTGTTGTTGATGCTCAAATAGAGATAATCCCCGCTCAGCAGCAAATGCCGCAGGTTCGACATCATTC
Organism: Bacteroidales bacterium; assembly: GCA_017548335.1. Lineage (GTDB taxonomy): Bacteria > Bacteroidota > Bacteroidia > Bacteroidales > UBA932 > Cacconaster. Next base: position 12,382 of record JAFZAF010000188.1, read on the forward strand.
CGAGCAACCTCCCCAGGTAGCGCTCCTGGACCAGGTCGATGACCGCAATGCCACCCGTACCGCCCATGCAGCCAACCAGCAGATAGCGGCCGTCGGGCGTAAAGACCGTTCCGCGCAGGCAGTAGCCGCTGCCGGCGTCCCGGTTCACAGGAATCGAGCGGCTGTAGTTGAGCTTCAATTTGTAGTCCACGACATAGCAGCCTACATAGTGCCACGCGTCGATGTCATCACCCGTAATATCAAGCAGCCCCACGGTATTGTCGCCCCAATGGGTAACGGCAATCCGCTTTCCGTCGGGCGAAGTGGCGATCATTTTAGGCAGCGGTCCCGTCTCGAAGAGGCGCACGATGGTATCCCGTTCCGTGTCGATGACAGCCAGCGCCGAAGGATCCTGTGCATTCACGTCGTAACTCCGTCGATAATAAGGCACCCACAGATAACGGCCGCCATGCGAATACGTGCTCTCGACCGGCTTTCCGGAAAAGGTTCCAGGTTCTTTGTAGTCATAGTTGAACGGGAACAGGCCGCTTTCCGGCGCCCACAAATCGAGACAGGTGCTGTCGAATGCGTGGTGAATCACTTTCAGTTTCTGTCCTGTTGCAAAATCAAAGGCCACGGTCCGCATGCCTTCCAGGGAATTTACGTAATACTTGCTGCCATCCGGATGGATATGGATTGACTTGGGGGAATGGACGTCCTCGTCCCGCGTCCGGGCATCGCCCCCCACATAGTTCTGTTTCCTCGTCATGAAAGTGACGGTGATGGAATCAGCTTCCAGCCGGGTGATGCCCTCCTTCGGATGGACCACCGGCGGATTCGCATCAGCCGGAGTCAGCACAAACATGCAGAAACAGAGAAATAGCAACATATTCAGAAAAAGTATTACCTTTGCATTTACAGGAAGGTTGGCCGAGTGGTCTATGGCGGCAGTCTTGAAAACTGTTAGGCGGTAACGCCTCAGGGGTTCGAATCCCTTACCTTCCGCTTTATTTCTATTCTACCGCTTTCTCCGCCTTGTTTCCGGCGAAGAACTTCCACTGGAACAGCAACAGATAAATGGCGCCGCAGGTGATGCAGCTGTCTGCGATATTGAAGATGGGCCGGAAGAAGATGATATGCCGTCCGCCCCAGATCGGGAAATTCGCCGGAAGCGTGGTGTCGATCAGCGGGAAATAGAGCATGTCGACCACCTTGCCGTAGAGGAACGGTGCATAATCGAAGACAATGCCGTAGAACATCGAGTCGATCATGTTGCCGATGGCGCCGCACAGGATGGCGGCCAGGCCCACCAATACGCCCGTCGGGGTCTCGGGTTTCTTCAACAGCTTCCGCAGATACACGATGATCAGGACGATCAGCACCAGCCGGCACAGGCTGAGCGCGAGCTTGCCCCAACTTTCGCCGAACTGCAGGCCGAAGGCCATCCCGTTGTTCTCGATGAAGAGAATCTGAAACCACTTGCCGAAGACCGGAATACTCTGGCCCAAGGTCATATGGGTCTTGACCAGGATCTTGACGACCTGGTCGAGGATCAGCAGGAGAACAACAAGGATCGTGATCCGGGTGCCCTTGGAGACTTTCATCGGCTATCGCTTGTTCTTCGCCTCAACACTGAGCGTCGCATGCGGGACGAGTCTCAGGCGCTCCTTCGGAATCAGTTTTCCCGTTACCCGGCAGACACCATAGGTTTTGTTCTCGATACGGATGAGCGCGGCCTCCAGATTCTGGATGAATTTGTACTGCCGTGCCGCCAGCTGGCTCGCTTCTTCCTTGGCCTGCGAAGCGGATCCTTCCTCGAGCACCTTGAACGACGGCGAAGTGTCTTCCGTGTCGTTGCTGCTGCTATGGTCGATCTGGGACTGAAGCATGTTGTAGTCCTTCCGGGCCTTCTCAAGTTTCTGCAGGATCAGCTCCTTGAACTCTTGAAGCTCCTCGTCACTGTAACGAACCTTCTCTACGACGGGTTCTTCTTTCTTCTGTTCCATATCCATCTTATTTTTACTAAAATTCAAATTTAACTTTTTTATTTCAATTTCACAACAGCAATTGCAAGTGTACCTGTCTCCCATTCCACTTCGACGGCCCCTTCCGGCTGCGCTTCGAAGCGGATGCAGCGGGCCAGGGTCTGGTTGCAGACATACGGCCCGAATGCGGCCAATGCCTCCTGGAGGGCCTGGTTCGGGGCTATGACCACCTCGATGCGGTCGGTTACCTCGAAACCAGATGCTTTCCGCAGATTTTGGATGCGGTTAACCAATTCGCGTGCCAGACCTTCCTGTCGGAGTTCCGGCGTGAGCTCCACGTCGAGCGCGACGGTCAGGGCGCCCTGAGAAGCCACGAGCCAGCCCGGCATGTCCTCGGAAGAAATCTGGCAGTCACCGGGATGAAGGATCACTTCGCCGCCCGGAAGGGAAAGCGCATAATCTTCCCCGTCCGTCTCGGCACGCTGGATGGCGGTGATCACCGCCTGCGGAAGCGTAACCATCGCGGCGGCGATTTCTTTCATCCGCGGTCCGTACACCTTGCCCAGCGTCTTGAAGTTGGGCTTGATCTTCTTGGTGATAATGCCTTCGGTGTTCTCCACGAATTCCATTTCCTTGACATTCACTTCCGCCAGAATCAATTCCTTCACGGCGGAGAGCTGCGTACGGACTTGTTCGGATATCACGGGTATCAACATCTTCTTCAGGGGCTGACGCACCGGAATACCCACTTTCTTGCGAAGGGCGAGCACCATCGAGGTCGCTGTCTGGGAGAGGCGCACCCGCTCTTCCAGATCTGTGTCGATCTTCGATTCGTCCGCGACGGGCATCTGCACGAAATGAACGGATCCTTCCTGGCAGGAAGCCGTCAGGTCGAGATAGAGCCGGTCGGCATAGAACGGGGCGATCGGCGCCATCAGCACGGCGACATCCCGCAGTGCGGCATAGAGGGTCTGGTAGGCGGCCTGCTTGTCGGCAGTCATCTCGCCGGCCCAATACCGCTTGCGGTTCAGGTGGACATACCAGTTGGAAAGATCGTCGCACACGAAGCTTTCGATCAGGCGGCCGGCCGTCTTGATGTCATAGTCGTCGTAGGCGGCCCGTACGTCCCGGATCAGGGAATTGAGGCGGGAAACGAGCCAACGGTCGATCTCGGAGAGTTCGACGTCATCCCCGGCTTGACCGGGGATCTCCCAGCCGTCGATGTTCGCATAGAGGGCGAAGAAGGCATAGGTATTGTAAAGCGTCCCGAAGAACTTGCGACGCACTTCTTCCACGCCGCTCTCGTCGAACTTGAGATTGTCCCAGGGTTCCGCGTTGGTGAGCATGTACCAGCGGAGCGCGTCGGCACCGTAGGTGTCGAGCGCCTGGAACGGATCGACGGCGTTGCCCAGCCGCTTGCTCATCTTGTTGCCTGCCTTGTCAAGCACCAGGCCGTTCGAGATCACGCGCTTGAAGGCCGGCGTCCCACTGACCATCGTATGGACGGCATGCAGGGTATAGAACCAGCCGCGCGTCTGGTCGACGCCTTCGGCGATAAAGTCGGCCGTCGCGCCGAACTTGTCGCTTCCGAGGTTCCGGAGACCCTCCTGGGCATACGGCATCGCGCCGGAGTCGAACCACACGTCGATCAGGTCGCTTTCGCGGACCATCTTCTGTCCGGACGGCGACACCAGGAAGATCTCGTCCATGTACGGGCGGTGAAGATCGATGCGGTCATAGTTCTCCAAGCTCATGTCGGACGGGTCGAAGCCCTTTTCCTTCAGCGGATTGACGGACATTATGCCGGCTGCGACCGCTTTTTCGATTTCGGCATACAGCTCGGCCACGGTTCCGATACATTTCTCCTCCTTTCCGTCTTCCGTGCGCCAGATCGGCAGGGGCGTGCCCCAGAAACGGCTGCGGCTCAGGTTCCAGTCCTGGATATTCTCGAGCCACTGCCCGAAACGGCCGGTACCGGTAGAGGCCGGCTTCCAGGTGATCTGCTTGTTCAGTTCCACCATCTCGTCTTTCACGGCCGTGGCCTTGATGAACCAGGAGTCAAGCGGATAATAGAGCACGGGCAGGTCGGTCCGCCAGCTGTGCGGATAGCTGTGCACATGTTTCTGCACCTTGAAGGCGCGTCCATCGGCCTTCATCATCACGCACAGATCGATGTCGAGGCTTCCTTCTTCGTCTTCCTTTTCGAAGTATTTCTTATAGCCCGCTTTGACATAGCGGCCTGCAAATTCTTGATAGGACGGATCTACGCTGTGCTGCACATAGTCGGGATCCAGGTCTTCGAGGCGGCAGAAACGGCCCTGGCGGTCCACCTGGGCCTGCGGATTGCCGTCCTTGTCGACGGGCAGGATGCCCACGATGCCGGCCGCGGCCGCTACACGCTTATCGTCGGCACCGAAAGTCGGCGCAATGTGCACGATGCCCGTACCGTCTTCCGTGGTCACATAGTCACCCGGAATCACCCGGAAGGCGTCGCCGTCCGGCTTGAACCAGGGAATCAATTGCCGGTAGCGGATGCCGGTCAGTTCAGACCCTTTGAAGACCCCGTCCAGCAGGCGCCAGGGTACCAACTTGTCGCCCTTGTGATAATCCTCCAGGGGCAGCGCGGCAGCCTTGGGGTTGAACCAGGTTTCGACCAGCGACTTGGCCAGCAGGTAAACGGCCGGCTCACCGGTATACGGATTGAACGACTGCACGCGCACATAGTCGATGTTCGGGCCCACGCAAAGCGCCGTATTGGACGGGAGCGTCCACGGTGTCGTGGTCCAGGCCAACGCATAGAGCGGC
>JAFZAF010000189.1 GCA_017548335.1 Bacteroidales bacterium
CAGGGCCGTCCATGCCTCGGCCAGGGTGACCGCTGCAGGAACCGGTTTCTCCGGGGCGGCAGCGGCAGGTTGGGCAACGGTAACAGGCTCTGCTTTGGCGGCTTCCATCATCGCCTTGATGGAGAGGCCGGTGGGTTTGCGAGATGCCCGATCGGGGTCGGGCATGACGGGTTTGGTTTCGGGTATGACGGGCTGAGTGGCAACGGGTTGAGCCGCTGTAGGCTGTGCGCTGGAGAATGGAACCGAGAGATGGCACAGCTTCATGAGTGCGAACTCGATGAGCAGGCGCGGATTGCCGCTCTGCTTGTAGGCGGTTTCACAGCCGGAAGTAATTCCAAGGGCTTCGAAGAGGAATCCGGGGGAACATTTCTGCGCAACATCCTGATAACGCTGCGCTACGGAAGGAGCCAGCTCCAGGAGTGTGCGTGCTGCATTGTTCTTGCAGACGAGCAGGTCGCGGAAATGGGTGCTCAGGCCGCCGATGAAACTCTGCGCGTTGAAACCTTTCGAGAGAATCTCGTCGAAGGTCAGCATGGCGTGTGCGTAGTCGCCTGCCAGGAAATAATCAGTCAGCCTGAAGTAGTATTCGTAATCGAGGACGTTCAGGTTCTGGATGACCTGCTCGTAGGTCACTTCTTTCCCGCAGAAGGCGACGGTCTGGTCGAACAGTGTCAGGGCGTCGCGCATGGCGCCGTCGGCTTTCTGGGCGATGATGTGCATGGCGTCTTCGCTCATCGTCACACCCTCTTTGGCTGCGATGCGCTTCATGTTGCGGACCATGTCTTCGACACTGATGCGGTTGAAGTCGTAGGTCTGGCAGCGGGAAAGGATGGTGGGCAGGATCTTGTGCTTCTCAGTGGTGGCCAGGATGAAAATCGCATGGGCCGGCGGCTCTTCGAGCGTCTTGAGGAAGGCGTTGAAAGCCTGTTGCGACAGCATGTGCACCTCGTCGATGATATACACGCTGTAGCGGCCGATCTGCGGGGGGATCCGTACCTGGTCGGTCAGGGAGCGGATGTCGTCCACGGAGTTATTGGACGCGGCGTCGAGTTCGTGGATGCTGTAGGAGCGTCCCTCCGCGAAGGAGCGGCACGACTCGCATTCGCCGCAAGGCTCGAGGTCCGGGCCGGGGTTGCTGCAGTTGATGGTCTTGGCGAAGATGCGGGCGGCGCTGGTCTTGCCTACGCCGCGCGGGCCGCAGAAGAGATAGGCATGCGCCAATTGTCCCCGCTGGATTGAGTTCTTGAGCGTCCGGGCGATATTCTCCTGGCCCAGCAGCGTCTCGAAGCTGTTGGGACGATATTTCCGGGCAGATACGATGAATTGTTCCATAGCCTACAAATGTACGAATAATTATTGGAAACAGTTTCGTATTTTTGCCCCATGATTTATACGAAGACTTTTGAAAGCGGCTTGCAGTTCGCCTTCCGGCGCACCCGGTCGCAAGTAGCATACTCGGCACTCGCCATCCAGTCGGGCACGCGCAACGAACCCGACGGCCTCAGCGGCATCGCCCACATGACGGAGCACATGCTTTTCAAGGGCACGCAGAAACGCACGCCCCAGCAGATCAGCAACCGCCTCGAAATGCTGGGCGGCGAACTGAACGCCTATACGGCCAAGGAAGAGACAGTACTCTATTCCACCGTTTTGAAAGAAGATACGGCCAAGGCGGTGGACCTGCTCTTCGAGTTGGCATTCACCTCCACGTTCCCGCAAAAGGAACTCGACAAAGAGCGTTGCGTCGTCATCGACGAGATCAATATGTATAAGGACTCTCCCTCGGAATGCATCTTCGAGGAATTTGAGCGGCTGCTTTTCGAGCCCAGCCCGCTTTCCCGTTCCATCCTCGGCTCGACGAAGAGTCTCCGGAAGATTGATTCAGAAGCGCTTCTCGCCTATGTCCGGGCCAATTTCCGCCCGGAAAACATGTGCATCGCCATCGTAGGCAACCTCACGCCGCAGCGGGCCGAGAAGATTGCCCGGCAAGCGGCCGAAAAATACATCCCGGCCGGCTATGTGCCCGCCGCCCGGCCGGCCCTGCCGGTTGCCCCGCCCGAACTGCCGGTTCCGCCGCACTTCGAGAAGGAAGTCGCGAAGAAGAACCACCAGATCAACTGCATCATCGGGACTACCGCCTATTCCTATTATGACGAGCGGCGGATGGAAATGGTGCTGCTGGCCAACCTGCTCGGCGGACCGAGTGCCAACTCCCGGCTCAACCAGAAGCTGCGCGAGAAGAACGCCCTGGTGTATGCCATCGACGCTTCCTTCACCCAGTTTGCCGACAATGGCTCCCTGATGATCTATTTCGGTTGTGAGAAGCCGAACCTCGAACGCTGCATCGAACTGGTGCACGGCGAACTCGCGGCGCTCCGCGACCGTGCGCTCAGCGAGCGCGCGCTCCGCGCCGCCAAAAAACAGTTGCTCGGCCAGTTGGCCGTCGCCGCCGACAACGGCGAATCGCAGGCCCTGGCGATGGCCAAGAGCATGCTGGTTTTCGGCGAGATCCTCTCCGACGAGGAAGTCCGTCGCCGCATCGACGCCATCACGTCCGACAGCCTACAGCACGTAGCCGCGGCCGTGCTGGCGGAAGACCGCCTGTCCACCCTGATTTTCAAGTAACGATGGACGCGCTGGAACGGTACGTGCTGGAGAATTCCACTCCGCAGAGCGAAGCCCTCGCCTGGCTCGAACGGCAGTCGTGGCTGCGGACCAGCCACGGCCGCCAGATCTGCGGGCCGACACTCGGGGCGCTGCTTCGCCACATCGTGCTGATGCTCCAGCCGCAACGCATACTGGAAATCGGCACATTCTCCGGTTATTCTACAATCTGGATGGCCGGCGCCCTGCCGGAAGGCGGCCGCATCGATACCCTGGAAATCAATGATGAGATGGAACCGCTCATCCGGGAAGGCTTCGCCCGCGCCTGCGTCACCGACCGGGTGCGGCTGGTCATCGGCGATGCCCTCGACATCCTGCCCCTGATTGACGAGACCTACGATCTGGTGTACATCGACGGGAACAAGCGGGAGTATGTGGCATACTACCAGTCCGTCATCGACCTCGTTCGCCCCGGCGGCTGGATCCTGGCCGACAACGTGCTCTGGGACGGCCAGGTCGCCGTCGGC
>JAFZAF010000190.1 GCA_017548335.1 Bacteroidales bacterium
GGTCGTACTGCGCCAGCGCCGTCCCGGTCGAAGCGGTCAGCAGGAGGAGGAAGATGAAAGCCTTTTTGAACATCTTCGCAAAAATACTATTTTTGCAGGTCATTTGAAACGAAATGAAGAAAAGTTGTGCCATTCTGTTCGTTCTGGCGGTGTTTTCGCTTTTTTCGCCCTTCCGGGCGGAGGCGCAGAGCCTGCGGGCCTACGAGAACTGCGTGAGCGCGGCCCAGATGGAAGCGACGCTTTCCTATCTGGCCCATGATCTTATGGAGGGACGGGCATCGGGCACAAAAGGCAAGGAATTGGCGGAGCATTATCTCGTGGAACAGTTCCGGGCCATCGGGCTCAAGCCCTGGAACTGGACCTATACGCAGAGTTTCCGGTTTGAAGATTCCCTCGTTGTCCGCAATATCGTGGGGCTCCTCCCCGCCTCCATTCCTTCGGACGAATACATCATCATCGGCGCCCATTATGATCATCTGGGGCGGCTGGGACATACCGTTTATCCCGGAGCCGACGACAATGCATCCGGCGTGACGGCGCTGCTTTCGCTGGCGCGGATGTTCACGGCCATGAAGGCCGACGGCAAAGGGCCGCGGAAGAATCTGCTCTTTGTGGCGTTCGACGGCAAGGAGCTGAACATGGCGGGCAGCCGGTATTTCGTGCGGCACATGTCGATGCCGCGCAGTAAAGTCACGGCGATGGTCAACCTAGACATGCTGGGCACCGACCTGGTGCCTCCGCATCGGGACAGGGAGTATCTGTTCGCTATCGGTGAATCTACGCTTCCGGAGTCCTATCAGGGTTACCTATCGTATATTTGCCGCCGGGCTTTTTACAAACTGGATCTGGACCTGACGTTCTACGGCAGCCGCGATTTCTACAAGATGATGTACGAAACCAGCGACCAGCAGCCCTTCGCCCGCGCCGGCATCCCCGCCGTTCTGTTCACGTCGGCCTTCCACCAACACACCTACAAAAAGACCGACACCCCTGCCATCATCGACTACCCCCTCCTCCGCAAACGGACGCAAGTAATCTTCAACTTCGTCAACCGCCTCTGCGCCGATAACTAATCACCACGATCGGCAACATTGTTGCTGGGGAAGCCCCTTCACGGAGTTTTTGCGGGAAGGCTGGTGCAGTTGGCCGTAGCGGATGTGAAGGGGCTTCCCCAGCAACAAAGGCAGATCAGTCGAGGTTGGCGCAGTAGAGGGGGTCGAGGTGGAGGGAGAGGCGTGTGAGGGTTGGGCAAGCCAGGGCGGCGTCGATCGTGAGGCGGAGGGCGGTGGCGGTGACGGTCGGGGTGAGGACGATACGTTTGTAGCCGATGGTGGTTTCGCGCGCGATTTCCTGCCAGCCGTCGGGCGTCAGGGCTTCTACGTGGAAGGCGCTGACGCGCTGGCCGAGCGGGATGTATTCCTGGAGGAGCACGCGGTTGAAGGTCTTCGGGCCGGCCAGGTCAAGGGTCAGGCTAGCGGTGATTTTACCGTCGGGCATGGCCCAATAGCGGTCGTAAGACGGGTCGAGCAGACGGGAAGGCTCGAAGCCGCGGCCGCGGGAGGGGCCACTTATCGTGGCGCCGGCGGCCAGGTCATTGGCGAATATGGCGTCGAGGGCCTCACGGAATTCCATGAGACGGAGGGAATCGACGGGATCGATGCGACCGCGGGTGTCGGGCGGGACGTTGAGCAGCAGCAGCGAATTGCGGCCGACGCTTTCGTAATAGATCTGCAACAGTTTTTGGACGCTTTTTACCTGCGGGGTCTCGGAGGCGCGCCAGAACCAGCCGGGACGGATGGAGACGTCGGTCTCGGCGGCGGCCCAGTGGGCCGCGCCGGGCGTGCCACCGTTGAGCACTTCGGTGGTAGGACCCCCCGCCCCTGGCTCAAAGCCTTCGACTTCAAGCGTGGACCAGTTTGTCCGACCGGCCGAGCCCCGCTCGTTGCCAACCCAGCGGCAGCCGGGACCGACATCGCTGAAAATGACCGCCTGCGGCTGCAGTCGATAAACGGTGCCGTTGAACAGCGGCCAGTCGTAGACCTGCCGCTTGCCGGTCGGCCCCTCGCCACAAGCGCCGTCGAACCATTGTTCGAACACCGGTCCGTAGGCGCCACCGAGAACGCTTTCAAGGGTGCGGACGAAGGCGCCATTATAGGCTGCTGTCCCATAACGGGGATCGTTGCGGTCCCACGGCGAAATATACACGCCGAACCGGAGGCCATCGGCGGCGCAGGCGTCTGAAAGTTCCCGAAGGATATCACCCTTTCCGTCACGCCACTGGCTCTGCGCCACAGTATGCTGACTCTCCGGCGAAGGCCAAAGACAAAAACCGTCATGGTGCTTGGCGGTGATGATCACGCCTTTGAAACCGGCGGCTTTCGCCGTAGCGGTCCACTGCCGGCAATCGAGATCCGTCGGGTTAAAAATATCTTCGGGCTCCGTTCCATCACCCCACTCGGCTCCTGTGAACGTATTGGGCCCGAAGTGACAGAATAGATTCATCTCCATCTGTTGCCACGCCACCTGGGCAACCGTCGGGCAAGCCCCGAACTGCTCCGGCGCCTTCGGCCCGCAACTGATGGATGACAACAAGACGGACACCAATAAGAAAGTAACCACAACCGGTCGACAAACCACACGCCGCAACTGCCCCATACTGCCAAACTGGCGCACACCAATATGTGTCATAGCGCGTGAGGAGCTAGTGACGGTGCGCCGAGGGTCGATATCGGCCTCTGGCGCACGAGAACAAACAATAGATGGCGTAAAACGGGGGTACGCGTGCGCCTGTTTGGCGATAACGGACAAGGATGAAAAGAAACAATTATCTAAGGTCATATACAGGGATTCTAGAATGTGAATATACGCATTTTTTTCCTAAATTTGTTCTTTTAAAAACCATGAACGTGAAACCTATTCCCAGCTCAGAACTGATCATCAACGATGATGGTTCCGTATTCCATCTCCATATCCTGCCCGAAGACCTCGCCGACATCGTCATCATGATGGGCGACCCGGGACGCGTAAGCACGATTGCCCAGCACTTCGACACGATCGAAATTGACAAGAGTTCGCGTGAGTTCCACACGATTACGGGTACCTATCATGGCCAGCGCGTGACCGCCCTATCCCATGGCATCGGCACCGACAACATCGATATTGTGATGACGGAGCTCGACGCCCTCGCCAACATCGATTTTAAGACGAGGCTGCCGAAGAAGGAGCACCGCCGCCTGAAGATCCTGCGCATCGGCACCTGCGGCGCCGCGCAACCCGACATTCCGCTGGGCAGCTACATCTTGAGCCACATTTCCATCGGCTTTGACGGCGTGCTCAACTGGTACAGGGATGGCAAGAAGATCTTTCTCAACGACTTCGAGGATGCTTTCGTGAAGCACATGAGATGGCCTCGGCGGCTGGGGCGGCCCTACTTCGTGCGGGCCAGCCAGGAGATCATCGACAAGTTCAGCCCTTGGACGGTCAAGGGCATGACCGTTTCGGCGCCGGGCTTTTACGGGCCACAGGGCCGCTCCGTGCGCCTGAAACTCACGATCCCCGACCTAATCACGAAACTCGAGCGTTTCGAGCACGAAGGCTACCGCGTGACCAACATCGAGATGGAGAGTTCGGCGCTCGCCGGCATGGCCGCCCTGCTCGGACACGATGCCGCGACGGTGTGCCTGGCCATCGCCAACCGCCACGTCAAGGAGAGCAATCCCGACTATAAGCCCCTGATGGCGCAGCTGCTCCAGAAAGCTCTCGACACCCTGACCGCCTGACCGATGACGATCGACCCGGAAGAACTCGAACCGCTCATCGCGCTGTTGGACGACCGTGACACTGTGGTGACCAGCCTCGTGGACGACCGCCTGCGGAGCTATGGGCCCGAGGTGGTGCGGTCGCTTCGCAACCGCTCCCAACGCGAGCCCGACGCCGCCCGCCAAGCGGCGATTGTCGCCCGGGCTCAGGCGCTCAACACCGAGTTCAAACTCGCCGACCTGCAGGAATTCATCGCCCGCCCCACAGGGCCGCTCTCCCTCTTCGAGGGGAGCTGGATCCTGAGTTCCCTGTTCGACTACACCCTGCAGCGGGAACGTTACGAAGATTTGTTCTATCGCTGCTCGCAGGAGTATCTGGCCGAGAATTCCGACCTGCGCACCGGCGTGGAGAACATCCGCATCCTGAACCACATCTTCTTCCACCGGCTCAAGTTCACGCTGTACGATGTGCAGCTTCGAGACCCGCAGTACGCCATGGTGGGTGATGCGCTCCGCAGCCGCGGCGGCAATCCTTTCGTGCTGGCTTTCATCTACTTGATGATCTGCCAGGTGTCGGGGCTCCCGGTAGAACTGATTTGCTTCCCGGGCGGCTTCATCCCCGTGTACGTAGAAGGCGGCAAGGTACTGTTCTACATCAATCTCTACCGCGGCGGCGATATCTTCCTGCAAGACCGGCTCCAGCATTTCCTCAAGGCCACAGGACTCAAGATTGACACGCAATCGTTCCGCCGCCGCGACGAATCCGCCATGCTTACGCTCTATCTCGAATCGTTGCTCTACATCCACGCCGGCCGCAAGAATGAAAAAATGAGCGCGATCATCGACCGCGCCCTCAACATCCTCGGCCCTGAGCGCTATTTAACCATCGACGACAGTGAATAGCCTGTGAAGCCCCTTCACGGAGTTTTTGCGGGGAGGCTTGTGCGGATGGCCGTAGCGGATGTGAAGGGGCTTCACAGGCTACTGACGGCCGGAAAAAGAGATGCCCGGTCGAAGCCGGGCATGACGGAAGATGCTTAGCGGACGCGGATGCGCTGGCCGATTTTGAGGACTTTCTTGGAGGAGATGCCGTTGAGTTTGCAGAGGGCGTTGACGGTTGTGTGGTGCTGCTTCGCAATCTTGCCGAGGGTGTCGCCTTTCTTCACTTTGTAGTATTGCGCCGCTGTGGCCCCTTTCGACTGCTTGTCCGTCATGCCATAGTGCGACCCCACATTGAAATAGTGGTTCTTGATGGTCAGCAGCGTGTCGCGGAGCGTACCGTTGTCGAAATTGATGACGCGCTCCGGATCGAACGGCTTGCCCATGTAGCGGGTCTCGAAATGGAGATGCGGGCCGGTGCTGCGGCCGGTGCTGCCGCCCAGGCCGATCGGATCGCCCGCGGCCACCAGGTCGTTCTCCACGACCAGCCGCTCAGACAAGTGCCCGTAATAAGTCTCCAGGCCGTTGGGGTGACGGACCACCACGAGGTTGCCATAGCCGCCCGTAGCCTTGCCACCGCCTACATAGCGGACCACGCCGTCGAACGGCGAACGGATCGTGTCACCCACGCGGAGCGGGATGTCGATGCCGTTGTGCGGCCGTCCCTTGCGATATTTGAAGGTCGAGCTGCGGCGACCGATGATCGGCGCCACAAAATGGTGGGCCGAATCGACCAGCAACAGTTCAACGGAGGCCGGCAGGTCGGAAACCTTGATGTCGCGATAGGCGTGGATCGACTCGATGTCCCAGTTCTCGAAAAGGCCCGTCGTGTCGATGTCGGGACGCTCCAACTCGATGTAGTCCCAGGTATGGTCGTTAAAGAGGACGATCTTGACATAGCGGTCGTCCGTATCGACCGTGTCGATGGGTGTCACCAGCATCATCGTGGAATCGGTATCGTCGTGGTATTCTTCCAGCTCAGGCGGATAGACCATCAACGTATCGGGTTCCTGGGCGAATGCGAGCCCCAGAGCGACAGACACAAGGAGAGACAGGGAGAGTATGATTTTCTTCATGACGGGAGAACGCGGTTTTAGTACAACCTGCGAAGATACGAATTTTTGAAGAAAAACAAATTATTTACTCCTTCAGGAAAGAGCGGGAAAGACCCGTCATGGTCAACACTTCCAGAACCGAATCCGATACTTTCGAAACATAGCACTGTCCCCCGTTTTTCATCACCTGCTGCTGCAGAATGATGAGCAGGCGCAGCGCCGTGGAGGAGATGTAGTTCAACTGAGACAGGTCCAGTTCCACAGTAGCGTGTTCCTTTTCCATCACCGGCGCAATGTCCGTCCGGAACACTTCACAGGTATCCGTATCCAATTCTCCCCGGACGGAAACCACCCACTTGCCCTCTTTTTCTTCGATGATCGTTTTCATGGTATTCTGATACGCTTGTTTGCCGTTTTGTTTTACTCCATAAAATTAGAAAAAAACAAAAAGAACGCGACAAAAAAACTAAATTTGTAGGAAATACGCAAAACAATGACCTATCCCCTCTCCCAATCCCAGTTGAGCATCTATCTGGCGTGCCAGGGGCTGGACGGCCAGGATGGCAATTACCAGCAGGCCTCCCTCTACCGGCTCCCCGACACTGTTGATCCCGACCGGCTTGCCGTCGCCTTCGAGGCGGTGATTCAGGCACATCCGTACGCCCTTTCCCGCATCGTACTGGAAGAGGGAATGCCCCGGTTCGAAGACCATTCGGAAGAGGAATGGCATCCGCTTGTGCAGGAAGTCCCTTCGATCGACGCCGTCCGCAGCCAGTTTTGCCGAACGATGGATCTGCTCAAGGATCGGCTCTTCCGCATCGAAATCTACCGGACAAAAGAAGGAAACTACGTTTATATCGACTTTCACCATATCCTCTTCGACGGGGCTTCCGCCGTCCTGCTGACCGACCACGTGGCCAGGGCCTACGCAGGCGAGGCCCTGCCTGCCGAACCGGTCAGCGGCTTCGACATCGCCGTCCGCGAAGAACAACAGCGCCAGGGCGAAACCTACGAAGAAGCCCGCCAATGGTATGCCGCCACTTTCGGGGAGGGCGCCCAGATCGACTCCGCCATCCTGCCGGATGTCTACGATGCGGATCCGCAGCCCTACCGCGAGCTGAAGATGCCCCTGCCGATCAAGGGGGCGCAGGTAAAGGCCCTGCTGGGCCAGTACCGCTGCGCCGAAAGTGTTCTCTTTACCGCCGCCTTCGGCGCGACGCTGGCCGCCTGGTGCGCCGACACGCGCGCCTGCTTCACCACCATCTGGAACGGCCGACGCGGTCCCATGTTGAACGCCTTGACGATGAGCGTCCACACGATGCCCGTTTTCGTGAATGCCGATCCGGCACTGACCGTTGCCCAGCTGCTCGACAACCTGAAGCAGCAGATCAGCGGCTCCCGCGCCCGAGCCTTCTATTCATTTGCCGATTGCGCGCGCGACCTGGGAATGAATGCCGGCATCAGTTTCGGTTATCAGGGACAATTCGTGACCGAAACCCTGCCGCTCCGGCTGGGCGACGAAGTCATCCCCGCCGAAGACCTGCGGACCAATCCCCCAGGCATCGGCCTGTCGATCGAGCTCTTCAGCCGCGAAGACGGCAGCCAGGTCATCCGCTTCTGGTACCGTCCCGACCAATATACCGAGACGATCCTGAAGCAATTCGCCGGCAGTTTCGCAACCGTACTGGCTTCGATGGAGCAGGCCGGGACGCTGGCGGACCTGCAATATGCCACAGAGAAGCAACTCCGGCAAACAGACCGGTTCCAGCCCGCTCTCCCGACATTCGACCTGGATAAGACCGTCGTAGACCTTTTCCGCGAGCATGCGGCCCGGACACCCGGCCAGACGGCCGTTGTCCACGAAAAGACCCGGCTCAGCTACGCCGAAGTGGACCGCCTGTCCGATAAACTGGCAGCCTATATCCAACAACATGTTGAACCCGGAAGCGTGGTTTCGATCATCCTGGGACGCAGCGAACAGATGATGATCGCACCGCTGGGCGCGCTGAAGGCCGGCTGTGCCTACCAGCCGCTCGATCCTTCGTATCCCTCCGACCGACTCCAATACATGGTGCAGGATGCCCAGGCAGCCCTGCTGATTGCCGACCCGGGACTGGAAAAACAGGTAGGCGGCTACGAAGGGCCCGTTCTTTCCACCGCCGACATCGCCGGCCTGCCCGACGCCAGTCCGACGGGCGCCCCGAAAGCAGAAGACCTGCTCATCCTGCTCTACACCAGCGGCACTACGGGAAAGCCCAAGGGCTGCATGCTGAGCCAGCGCAATGTGTGCACATTTGCCCGCAACAATGCCCTGAACATCGGTCTCGGGCCGGGATCCCGCATGACGGCCTACGCCAGCTTCGGTTTCGATGCCTTCATGGGCGACCTTTGGAGCTGTCTGTGCGCCGGTGCCACGCTCCACATCATCCCCGAAGCCATCCGGCTTGACTTGGTCGCGCTCAAGGATTATTTCGAAGCCAACGAGATCACCCATGCGTTCATGACCACGCAGGTCGCCACGCAGTTCGCGATGAACTTCCCGCGCTGCAAAGGCCTGAAGGCCCTCTACACGGGCGGCGAGAAGCTGGCCAGCATTGCGCCGCCAGCCTATCGCCTCTACAACTGTTACGGTCCGACTGAAACCGTTTGCTATACCGTCTGCAAGCAGGTGGAACGACAAGAGGCGAATATTCCCATCGGACAGCCCATGCCGGGCGTGCATGCCTACATCGCCACCCGCGCCGGGCAGCGCCTGCCCGCAGGCGCGGCGGGCGAACTGCTGCTGTCCGGGCCACAAGTGGGACTGGGCTATCTGGGCCTACCCGAGAAAACTGCAGAGGTGTTCATCGAAAACCGATGGGAAAAAGACCCAGCATATGCCCGCATCTATCGCACGGGCGACGTCGTGCGCTGGCGGGAGGACGGTGACATCGAATTTGTGGGCCGGAAGGACTCACAAGTGAAGGTGCGCGGCTTCCGCATTGAACTCAAGGAAGTGGAGACCGTCATCCTGGAGTATCCGGGCATCACCGACGCCACCGTGCAGGCCTTCGACGAGGAAGTCGCCGGCGGCGGCAAGTATCTGGCGGCCTACATCGTCTCCGGGGAAACGGTCGAGATCGACAAACTCAATGCGTTCATCCTGGAACGGAAACCGCCCTATATGGTGCCGGCCGTGACGATGCAGATCGAGAAGATCCCGCTCAATGTCAACCAGAAAGTGGACCGCAAGGCCCTGCCCCGCCCCCAACCGCAACAACAGGCGCACAAGACCGTCGACGCCCCCTTCAACATTCTGGAACAGGAGCTTGCCGACCTGATCCGGGACAGCGTGCACATCGAGGGATTCTCGCTGACCGAGCCCCTCATTTACTACGGTCTCAGTTCCTTGTCGGCCCTGCGCCTGGCCACGGAGCTTTACAAGCGATATGGAGTCCAGATGAACATGGACAGCTTCGTCAAGACGGCTTCGCTGCAGAGCATCGAAAACGAAGTGCTTAAAGCCCTGATCGCAGGGCAGGCCGGAGCCGGGGCCCAGGCAATGCACCGGGCCGACACGCCGCAACCCCTCACGTTCCAGCAGTCCGGCGTGTATTTCGACTGCATGAAGGCTCCGCACGAGACGCTTTACAACATTCCGATGTGCTGGACGCTGCCGGGCAGCCTTGACGCCAACCGCGTCTGTGGAGCCGTGCAGCAAATCCTTCGCTGCCATCCCTATCTGAACACCCATTTCGAGATGAAGGACGGCCAGGTCGTGCAGGTGCCGGTGGAAACCGAACCGCAAGTGGCCTGCGAAACGGTGGAACCGGAACAGTTCGATGCGTACAAAGACAACTTCAAGCAGCCATTCAATCTGTCGGAAGGACCGCTGTACCACGTGTCTGTCGTCCGCAGCGGCGAGAACCTGTATCTATTCACCGATTTCCATCACCTGGTATTTGACGGACGCTCGTACGACATCTTCATCTCGCAACTGACGGAGACGCTGGCCGGCAAGGCAGCCGTTCCGGAAAACTACACTTATTTCGACTATGCGCAGGACCAGCAGGAAGCCCGGGGCGGCGATCGCTTCACCGCGGCCCGCGACTTCTTTGCCGACCGGATGGCCGGCTGTGAAGGCGCCAGCGGCATCCTGCCGGACAGGCAGGGCGA
>JAFZAF010000191.1 GCA_017548335.1 Bacteroidales bacterium
CCAGAATCCGGGCCAGTTCGACGACGGCTTCAGCTCGATGGACAACAGTTTCTGGCTCCGTACCCAGGGCTCCGGCGTCAACCTCAAGTTCGGCGCGATCCTGACTCCTTTCAACGGCCTGCGGCTCGGCGCCACCTTCACCACGCCGACCTGGTACACCCTCACCGACGAGTGGGACTACACCATGAACACCGCCTTCAACAATGGGAACTCCTATACTGAGACTTCCCCGACCGGATCCTTCAGCTACAACCTGACCGCTCCGATGCGCTGGAGCGTCGGTGCCGCCTACACTTTCCTGGACAAGGGCCTGGTCAGCGTCGATTACGAACAGGTCAACTATGCCAACACCCGGCTGGTCGACAAGTATACCTCCTACGATCCCTTTGTCACGGAGAACAACCTGATGGCCGGTTCCTTCAACAACGCGCACATCCTGCGCCTCGGCGCTGAGCTGCGCATCTCCGACCGCATGGCCCTCCGCGGCGGCTACCAGAACTACTCGCCCGCCATCAAGGGTGGCGTCAGCCGCAAAGCCTACAGCGCCGGCATCGGTTTCAACCTCAGCCCGGCCACCACGCTCGACTTTGCCTGGACGAAGCTGGCCGCACAGGCCGACAGCTTCCAGCTCTACGACGACTACTCGTCGGCCGTAACGGTCCCGCAGGGAACCAACCGGAACAGCCTCAGCAAGGTCGTCTGCACCCTGGGCATCAAATTCTAACGAAGATAATTACCTGCATCGGGGCCTTCGGCCGAGAGAAGGTCGAGGATAGAGAGATTGGGGATGAAAGATGCCCGGTCGGAGCCGGGCATGACGAGCTCGAAGGGATTCCGATTGACGAAAACCTGATAATAAGCCTGC
This sequence comes from Bacteroidales bacterium, assembly GCA_017548335.1. GTDB lineage: Bacteria > Bacteroidota > Bacteroidia > Bacteroidales > UBA932 > Cacconaster. The sequence continues at coordinate 866 of JAFZAF010000191.1, forward strand.
TCCCGTCCATATTCGGCGAGCAGGCTTTTTCCTTTATACTTCGGCTGTATCCGATCTCTCCCGTCAAAGAAACAGAAATCTTTCACAAAAGCCTCTGTAAGAGCAATCGGGACCTGCAGGTCGAGGAGTTCCAGCAGTTTTTCCAGCAGCGCCAGATTCAGGTCGAACAGGAACACGGGTCTGCGCTCCAGAATCGGGATCAGTTCGTCAGCATAATAGTCGTAATACGCCGAGGCATTGTAGGCGGCTGAGAAAGAACGGATATGCTGCTGCAGCCAGGGCTCCGAATAATCAATGCGGATATCACGGATCGGACGGCTGCGCCGTTCCTCCTTTACCACAGGAATGGACAGGTCTTCCGGGCCTCCTGCCGCCAGAATCCGGCAGCGGTTGCGCCACGACTGTTTCTGGTAGTTCTCCCACTGCTCGATCCACACACGTCCGCTGTGTGCAATCGCAAAAAAATACTCCACAGGCGGCAGGTAAGCCGTCGTGAGCAACGATTCTTCGAAATACGGGGAGACGGTCATCGGATGATGCCGCGTCCGGAATGCTCGATGAAGGACAGGATCTTATCGCGGTTCTCGCTGGGCGCCATGGTCTCACGGATGCGGATGCAGGCGTCCGAGACATTGAGGCCACTGCTGTAGATCAGCTTGTAAATGTCCGAGATCTCTGAAATCGCCTCGGCCGAAAAACCGCGGCGACGCATGCCGACCAGGTTGATGCCGCCGTAAACGGGCGGATTGTGTCCCGTGATGGTGAACGGCGGAACATCCTTGCGGATACCGGACGCACCGCCCAGCATGGCATGCTCCCCGATATGGCAGAACTGGTGGATCATCGTGCCTCCGCCGACGATGGCCCAGTCGTCGACGTCGACTTCTCCGGCCAGCGCCGAAAAACTGGAGAGGATGCAGTGGTCGCCCACCCGGCAGTCGTGCGCCACGTGCGTGTAGGCCATCAACAGGCAATTGTTGCCGACGTGCGTCGTACCCTTCCCGCTGAAAGCGGTTCCCCGATGCACCGTGACAAATTCCCGTACCACCGTGTTGTCGCCGATTTCAGCCCAGGAGACTTCCCCTTGGAATTTGAGGTCCTGCGGAATGCCGCCCAACACGGCCCCCGGAAAAATCTTGCATCCTTTCCCGATCCGGATGTAATCGAAAATCGTCACATTCGGACCGATCCAGCAGTCGTCGCCAATTTCCACGTGCTCGCAGATGGTGGTGAAAGGAGAAATCACCACATTGCGGCCGATCTTGGCGCCAGGATGCACATTCGTCATATTGGTATTCATAGAACTTCGTCCGATAGAAATTGTTTCAAAGCTAAGGTATTGATCTTGTGGCCGGGTTTATAGGCCGTGATCCGGCCTTGGACCGGCAGGCCGGCCAGGGCGAAATCACCCAAAAGGTCGAGGAGTTTGTGCCGGGCGGGTTCGTTGTCGAACAAAGGCGTCTTGCCGCCCATATAGCATTGTTTTCGGTCGTTCAGGACCAGGGCATTGTCGAGTGAACCGCCTTTGATCAAGCCGAACAAGCGGAGCATGGCGACTTCACGGTAGAAGCAGAAAGTCCGGCAGGGTGCAATCTGCGTTGCAAAATCGACCGTGGAATCGTAACAGGCCTGCTGCTTGCCGACCAGCTCGGACTTGAAATCGATGGTCAAGTCGACGATCAACTCGCGGCAAGGATCAACGATGATGGAAGAACCGCTGCGGGAATCGCGGTATTCTGCATGTCGGCGGACGACCCGGTATCGCCGGTCTGCCTGCTGCTCGATCAGCCCGCATGCGCGGAGGGCATTCGCATAGGGAAGCGCACTGCCGTCGAGAATCGGCACTTCTTCCGCATTGAGCCGTACCAGCACATTGTCCACCCCCAGGCAACGGAAGGCGGCCAGCAGGTGCTCAGCCGTCCGTACCCGGATGCCGTTCTCGGCCAACCCGGTGCTGCGCCGGGTCGAGGCAACATGGTCGACGACCGCATGGACCAGGGCCTCATCGCCCAGATCCGCCCGCTGGAAGACAATACCATAATCGTCCGGGGCCGGGAGCAGCTGCATTTCCACAGGTTTTCCGCTATGCAGGCCGATGCCGGAGAACGAGCAGGAGGATTTCAGGGTTTGCTGTTTCATCGGGAACTATTCCTCTTTCATTCCACTCTTCCGGAATTTCGCGTAAGCGCGCATGTAGATCCCGTATTCCAGGGCAGGATAGCCCATCAGGGTCGTGCCGGATTTCCGGACCGTGCCGATAATTCCGCTTTGCCCGGCCAAGACGGTATTGTCGGCAACCGCTACATGCCCGTTGACGCCTGACTGGCCGCCGAGCATGCAATGCCGGCCGATCCGGGCGGACCCGGCGATGCCGGTCAATGCCGCCATCACGGTATTCTCCCCCACTTCCACATTGTGGGCGATCTGGCAGAGATTGTCGATCTTGACTCCCTTGTGCACGACCGTCGAACCCATCGTAGCCCGGTCGACCGTGGCATTCGCCCCGACCTCCACATTGTCTTCAAGGACGACGTTGCCCAGCTGCTGGATCTTGCGGTATGTGCCGTCCTCGAGGGGCGCGAAGCCGAAGCCGTCGGCGCCGATGACGGCACCGGCGTGAAGGATGCAGTTGTCCCCGATCACACAGTCGTGGTAAATGCGTACACCCGGATAGAGGATACAATGCTTCCCGATCTTCACGTGCGGCCCCACATAAACCTGCGGGTAGAGATATGTCCCTTTGCCGATGCGGGCCGAACAGGCGACCGAACGCCGCAGCGACAGACGCGCCCATAACCGGTTCCCCCGCTTTTCCAAATGGCGCATCCGGCCGAAAAAGTCCAGCAGGACCGAAACGCTCTGATAGGCGTCATCCACCTTGATCAGGGTAGCCGGAACCGGCTGCCGGGGTTCGAACGAACGGTTGACGAGCAGGACGCTGGCCTTCGTCTGATAGACATACTTTTCGTATTTGGGGTTGGCATAGAAGCAGATGTCGCCCTTGCGGGCCTGCTCGATACGGGCAGGCGCCTTGACTACGGTCTGCGGATCGCCGACGATCTCGCCACCGAGCAATTCAGCCAGAGTCTGTGCGGTAATTTCCATTTTGTCCTGCAAAATTACACAAAAATTTTGTCATTCCCGCAGCAATTGCTATCTTTGCCGCGATTGAGGGGACGCAAGGTCCTCTTTTTTTATGCTATACAGACTATGATCCTGAAACAGACCATCGAAGCCCTGGCACAAGCGCACCTGCAGGGCACGGAGCTGACCCTCGTGGAAGTCACCGTCAGCCCGGACAACGACATCGAAGTGATCATCACCCGCGAAGGCGGCGGTGTGTCGATCGACGACTGTGTGGCGCTCAGCCGCTACATCGAGTCGAAGCTCGACCGCGACAAGGAAGACTTCTCGCTGATGGTCGGATCGGCCGGTATTTGAAATAAACAATAAAACACGATAACGAGACATGGAAGTTAACCTGATCAGCACATTCGCTGAATTCAAAGAGCTCAAGAACATCGACCGGCCCACGCTGATGAGCGTACTGGAGGACATCTTCCGCACCCAGCTTGCCCGCATGTACGGCGATGCAGACAATTTCGATATTATCATCAACATCGACAAGGGCGACATCTCCATCATCCGCAACCGGATGGTCGTCGAGCAGGTGGAAGACCCTAACAAGGAAATCTCGCTCGAAGAGGTGCAGAAGATCGACGACTCTTACGAAGTCGGCGAGGAATATCCGGAAGAGGTACCGATGTCGAGCTTCGGCCGCCGCGGCATCCTCAACCTGCGCCAGAACCTGTCGAGCCGCATTACGGACATCGAGAAGGGCAACCTCTACAAGAAGTACGTGGACAAGGTGGGCGACATCCTGGTGGGCGAGGTCTACCAGGCCTGGAAGAAGGAAGTCCTGGTGATGGATGAAGAAGGTAACGAACTGGTCCTGCCCAAGAGCGAACAGATTCCTTCCGATTTCTTCCGCAAGGGCGACACGGTCAAGGCTGTGATCATCAGCGTGGAGATGAAGAACAACAACCCTGTCATCACGCTTTCGCGCACCTCGAACCTCTTCCTCGAAAGGCTCTTCGAGCAGGAGGTCCCCGAGATCTTCGACGGCCTGATCACCATCAAGAAGGTAGTCCGCATGCCGGGTGAGCGCGCCAAGGTGGCGGTCGAGTCGTACGACGAGCGCATCGACCCGGTCGGCGCCTGCGTCGGCGTGAAGGGATCGCGCATCCACGGCATCGTGCGGGAACTCCGCAACGAGAATATCGACATCATCAACTGGACGACCAATACCCAGCTGCTCGTCCAGCGCGCCCTTTCTCCGGCCAAGATCTCGGCCATCCGGATCGACGAGGAGAAGAAGAGCATCCACATCGATCTCGAATCGAGCGAACTGGCCTTGGCCATCGGCAAGAACGGCAGCAACATCCTCCTTGCGGAGCAGCTCTCCGGCTACAAGATCGACGTATACCGCCTGGGCGGCGAAATGCAGGAAGATGAAGAGGACGTGATGCTCGACGATTTCTCCGACGAAATCGACCAGTGGATCATCGATTCCCTCAAGCGGATGGGCTGCGATACCGCCAAGAGCGTGCTCGCCCTTCCGATCGAGGAAATCATGCAGCGGGCCGACCTCGAAGAGGAGACCGTGGAAGAAGTGGTGCGCATCCTGCGTGCAGAATTCGAAAACTAAACCAACAATACGGGAGAAGCAAGTATGGCAGAAGGATCCATCAGAATCAACAAGGTACTCAAGGATTTCAACATCGGTTTGTCTACGCTGACCGACTTCCTCAAGAAGAAGGGCATCCACGACGAACTCACGCTGACCTCCAAGATCTCGGAAGATGTCTTTGCGATGGTGGCCAAGGAGTTCGGCAAGGAACAGCTCATCAAGGAGCAGTCGCGGAAGGTGGCCATCAAGGTGAAGGAAATCACGGAAATGGAGAACAGCCGGACTTCGATCGAAGACGAAGAACCGGTCCGGGAAGTCATTATCAAAACCAACGTGTTCACGGAGCAGAAGAAGGTGGATACTCCCGCACCCGAACCCGCCCAGGAACCCGAAAAAGTTGTTCCCGCCCCGCCCAAGAACGAAGTCAAGGTCGTCGGACACATCGACCTTACGCCCAAGAAACCGGAACCGGCCCCTGCCGCACCCAAGCAGAAGGAGCCCGAAAAGCCCGCCGCCCCTGCGGCCAAACCCGTAGAGCCCGAGAAGCCTGTGCAGCCGGCGCAACCCACGCAGCCTGCCCTGCCGAAGAAAGAAGAGAAAAAGCCTGAAAAACACGAGGAACGGCCCGTCATCGAGCATATCGAGACCAAGGTCGAAAAGCTGGCCGGCCCGAAGACGGTGGGCACCATCGACTTGTCGAAGTTCGAGAAGAAACCCGCCGCGGCCGAACACGGCAAGAAAGATAAGAACAAGCGCGAACGCATCCACAAAGGTGCGGCCAAAGTGGACATCACCAATCCAAAGAACAGCGCACCCCGTTCGGCTGCCAAGGAGAACGCGGCGAAGGACAGCACGCGCACACGGGGCAAGAAAGCCGAACGCTTCAAGGCCGTCCGTCCTGAATTCGACAGTGACGAGATCCAGAAACAGATCAAGGAGACGTACGCCCGGATGACCGAAGGACACGGCAAGACCAAGACCTCGAAGCACCGTCGCGAGAAACGCGAAGAGATCTCGCAGAAGATGCAGGAAGAGCAGGAGCTGCAGGAGCGTACCAGCAACATCCTCAAAGTGACCGAATTCGTCACAGTCAACGAACTGGCCATCCTGATGAACAACACCCCGGTCACCAAGGTGATCGAAGCCTGCATGAACCTGGGCCTGATGGTGTCGATCAACCAGCGGCTCGACGCCGAGGCACTCGTGCTCGTGGCCGAAGAGTTCGGCTACAAGATCGAATTTGTCACCGCCGAAATCCAGGGCGCCATCGCCCAGGAGGAAGACAAGGAAGAAGACCTGCAGCCACGTCCGCCGATCGTCACCGTGATGGGTCACGTAGACCACGGCAAGACTTCCCTGCTCGACTACATCCGCAAGACCAACGTCATCGCCGGCGAAGCGGGCGGCATCACTCAGCACATCGGTGCCTACAACGTGAAACTCCCCGACGGACGGCATATTACGTTCCTCGATACCCCGGGTCACGAAGCCTTCACGGCCATGCGTGCCCGCGGTGCGAAAGTGACCGACCTGGCCATCATCATCATCGCGGCCGATGACGCCGTGATGCCGCAGACCGTCGAGGCCATCAACCATGCCCAGGCGGCCGGCGTCCCCATGATCTTCGCCATCAACAAGATCGACAAGGCCGGCGCCAACCCGGAAAAGATCAAAGAACAATTGGCCAACATGAACATCCTGGTCGAAGACTGGGGTGGCAAGTACCAGTGCCAGGAGATTGCCGCCAAGAAAGGCATCGGCGTCGAAGAACTCCTTGAGAAAGTGCTGCTCGAAGCCGACCTGCTCGAACTCAAGGCCAACCCCGACAAGCTCGCCGTGGGCAACATCATCGAATCGTCGCTCGACAAGGGCCGCGGCTACCTGGCCACCGTGCTCGTACAGAGCGGCACGCTCCACGTGGGCGACCCGATCGTAGCCGGCTGCTATGCCGGCCGCGTGAAGGCCATGTTCAACGAGCGCGGCCAGCGCCTGAAGGAAGCCGGTCCTTCCACGCCGGTTTCCGTGCTCGGCCTGAGCGGTGCGCCGACCGCCGGCGACACCCTCAACGCCATGGAAGATGAAAAGGAAGCCCGCGACGTGGCCAACAAACGCGAGCAGCTCATCCGCATCCAGGGCATCAAGACCCAGACCCACATCACCTTGGAAGAGATCGGCCGCCGCATCGCCCTCGGCAACTTCCAGGAACTCAACATCATCGTCAAGGCCGACGTGGACGGTTCCATCGAGGCCCTGTCCGATTCGCTCATCAAGCTTTCCACCGAGGAGATTCACGTCAACGTGATCCACAAGGCCGTGGGTGCCATCTCCGAGTCGGACGTCCTGCTGGCCGTGGCCTCCAACGCCATCATCATCGGCTTCCAGGTCCGCCCGATGCCGAACGCCCGCAAGCTGGCCGAGAAGGAGCAGATCGAAATCCGCCTCTACTCCGTGATCTACGACGCCATCGAAGAAGTGAAGAGCGGTATCGAAGGCATGCTCGCCCCCGAAGAGAAAGAGGAGATTACCGCCAACGCCGAAGTTCTCGAGACCTTCAAGATCTCGAAAGTGGGCACGATCGCCGGCTGTATGGTCCGCGACGGCAAGCTTACCCGCAATGCCAAGGTGCGCGTGATCCGCGACGGCATCGTGGTCTATACCGGTGTCCTGGGTTCCCTCAAACGCCTGAAGGACGACGTGAAGGAAGTCGCTGCAGGCTTTGACTGCGGCCTGAGCGTGGACGGTTTCAACGACATCAAGATCGGCGACATGATCGAGGCCTACCAGATCGTGGAAGTCAAACGCAAACTCTAAACCCGACTAGACATGGATCCGCTGCTGGCCATTTCTCCCGTCGACGGCCGATATGCCGGAAAGACGCAGGAACTCTCCGCTTTTTTCTCCGAATGCGCCCTGATGCGATACCGGGTGCTAGTTGAAGTGGAATACTTCATCGCCCTGTGCGAACTCCCCCTGCCCCAGCTCTCCGGAGTGGATCCGGAACTCTTCCCGCAGCTCCGTGCCCTGTACGGCGACTTTACGACCGCCGATGCGGCCCGGATCAAGGAAATCGAGCGCCGCACCAACCACGACGTCAAGGCCGTGGAATATTTCCTGAAGGAACGCTTCGCGGCACTGGGGCTCGAGGAATTCGGCGAATTCATCCACTTCGGACTCACTTCGCAGGATATCAACAACACGGCGACGCCCCTTTCGCTCAAGGATGCGCTGGTCGAGGTGTATGTGCCGGCCCTCCGTGAACTGATGGCGATGCTCGCCGAGCGGGCCGAACTCTGGGCCGACGTGCCCATGCTCGCCCACACCCACGGACAACCTGCCTCCCCCACCCGCCTGGGCAAAGAGTTGAATGTCTTTTTAGCTCGGCTCAAGGAGCAGCTCAGACAACTGGAAGCCCGTCCCTATCCGGGCAAGTTCGGCGGAGCAACCGGCAACTTGAACGCCCACTACGCCGCTTTCCCCGACATCGACTGGAATACCTTCGCCGAAGATTTCGTCAGTTCACTCGGGCTCAAGCGCTCCTACCCCACCACCCAAATCGACCACTACGACAACCTGGCCGCCATTTTCGACGCCCTCCGGCGCATTAACACCGTGCTGGTGGACCTGAGCCGCGACTGCTGGCTCTACATCTCGATGGAGTATTTCGCCCAGGCCATCCAGCCGGGCGAGGTCGGTTCCTCCACAATGCCGCACAAAGTCAATCCCATCGACTTCGAGAATGCAGAAGGCAACCTGACGCTGGCCAACGCGATCTACGACTATCTTTCCGAGAAGCTCCCGGTTTCGCGCCTCCAGCGCGACCTGACCGATTCCACGGTCCTGCGCAACATCGGAGTACCGATCGCCCATTCCCTGATCGCCATCCGTTCGCTGGAAAAAGGCATCGGCAAACTGATTCTCAATGAAGAAAAAGTATCGGATGACCTGGAGCGCAACTGGGCCGTCGTAGCCGAAGGCATCCAGACCGTCCTTCGCCGCGAAGGCTATCCGAAGCCCTACGAAGCCCTGAAAGCGCTCACCCGCACAGGCGAACACATTACCCGCGAAGCCATCAGCCGCTTCATCGACGACCTCGCCATCTCCGACGAAGTCAAAGCCGAGCTCCACGCAATCACCCCGCATAA
>JAFZAF010000192.1 GCA_017548335.1 Bacteroidales bacterium
CCCTTCTTGGTGGTGATGTACACCACGCCGTTGGCGGCGCGGGAACCGTAGATGGCGGTGGAGGAAGCGTCCTTCATCACCGTCACGTTCTCGATATCGTTCGGGTTCAAGGCCGTAAAGATGGCCACGTCGACCGGTGTACCGTCGAGGATGAACAACGGCGTGTTCGAAGCATTGATCGAGTTGACGCCGCGCAGACGCATGGAAACAGCCGCACTCGGCTCACCGGAACTGGTATAGACCTGAAGGCCGGCCACCTTGCCCTGCAAGGCATCGCCGGCACTGGCTGCCGGGATCTTTGTGAAGGCGTCAGACTTGACCAGCGTCGAGGCACCGACCACGGAACTGATCTTCTTGGCAGTACCGTAACCGACCACGATGGTCTCCTCCAGGACATCCACGTCGACGTCGAGCATGACGTTGATGACGCTCCGGCCATCGACGGCAACCTCCTGGTCTTTAAAACCGATGGAAGAATAGACCAGCGTGGCACCGGCAGGTATGCCCGTGAGGACATAATTGCCGTCAGCATCCGACGAGGTGCCCAGCATCGTTCCCTTCACCGCTATGCTGGCGAAGGGGATGGGTTCTCCATCCCCCGATGAAGTCACCTTGCCGGTCACCCGGTTCTGCGCCAACAACGTGCAGCATGACAACGCCATCAGCGCAATAAGGAATAGTTTCTTCATATGATTAAGAATTAGGAATCTTCAGGCTAGATCCGGCCGGGATAGGTCTCAAGCGCCTTCTCCAGGCAGACCAGCGCGTGCTTGAGGTCTTCTTCCTTCAGGACATACGCCAGGCGGATCTGGTTGCGGCCAAGACCGGGCGTGGCATAGAAGCCGGCCATCGGGGCGACCATCACGGTCTCGCCGTTGTAGTTGAACTCCTCGAGCAGCCATTTGGCAAACTTCTCGGAATCGTCGACCGGAAGCTGGGCGGCTGCATAGAAAGCGCCCATCGGGCGCGGCGCCACGACGCCCTTCATCTTCTGGAGACCGTCGATCAGCACGTCACGACGATGAATGTATTCGTCACGGACGGCTTTGAAGTAAGATGCCGGAGCGTCGAGCGCGCCTTCGGCGGCAATCTGGCCGTAGGAAGGCGAGCAGAGGCGGGCCTGGGCGTAGCGCATCACGGCAGCCATCACCTCCTTGTTGCGGGACACCAGGTAGCCGATGCGCGCGCCGCAGAGGCTGTAGCGCTTCGACACGGAGTCGAGCAGGATGACGTTCTGCTCCAGGCCGGGGATGTGCATGCAGGAGAAGTGCGGGGCATCGGTGTAGCAGAATTCGCGGTACACCTCGTCGGCGAAGATGAACAGGCCATATTTCTTCGCAATCTCGCCCAGTTCGAGCAGCGACTCTTTCGTATAGAGACAGCCCGTAGGGTTGCCCGGATTGCAGATGACCACGCCTTTGGTCTTCGGCGTGATGCGCTTTTCCACCTCGCTCATCGGCGGAAGGGCGAAGCCGTCTTCGATGTGCGTGGTGATCGGCACGAGTTTCACGTCGTTCTGCAGCGCGAAGGAGTTGTAGTTGGTATAGAACGGCTCGAAGACGATCACCTCGTCGTCGGGATCGCAAGTCACCGAAAGGGCGATCTGCAGCGCCTCGCTGCCACCGTTGGTGATGTTGATGTCGGCCGCTTCCACATTGATGCCTATGCCCTGGTAATAGCGGGCCAGGCCTTCGCGCAGCGAATCGTTGCCGCCGGACTTGGCATAGGCCACTACCTTGAGGTCATTGTTCTTCACGGCGTCGAGCGCCTCTTTCGGCGATTCGATGTCGGGCTGCCCGATGTTGAGATGATATACTTTGATGCCGCGCTTCTTCGCTGCGTCAGCGAAGGGGACGAGCTTGCGGATCGGCGAGGCGGGCATGGCCTGCGCCTTTTTGGATAAGGTAAGCATTATTAAATTGGATTATGATAGTTGATGTTATTGTTTTGCGCCATATTTCGCGAGTTCTTCCAGGAAGCCCTCGATCTTCGGCTGCACCTTGCTGGTCGGGCAGTCATAGTTGTTGACCAGGATGGCGAAGCGAATGAGGCCGCGCTTCGAGTCGACGTAGCCGGCGTAGCAGCGCACGCTGGAAAGCGAGCCGCTCTTGGCATAGATGGTCTTCTTGAGGTCCGGATCGGCCTTGCGCAGGACGCCTTGCAGCGTGCCGGGGCGGCCGGGGCCCGGGAAGGTCGAAAGATATTCCTTGAAGGACGGATCCTTCTTCATCCAGGCATAGAAGCGGGTGAAGAAACGCGGAGAAACATAGTTCTGCCGGGAAAGGCCGCTGCCGTCGTCCTGCGTATAGCCGTAGGTCGATACGCCCTGCTCCTTGAGATATTCCTTGACGGCTTTCCTTGCCGCACTGTAGGAGATGTTCATGCACGGTTCACCGGTCTTGCGTTCCACCAGGGTCTTGCCCACCATCTTGAAGATGGTCTCGGCGAAGAAATTGTTGCTGATGGTGTTGGTCACCTTCACGATCCGCCGCAATTCGGGCGAGAAGGTCTCGGCAATGTAGACGAGGTCTTTCTGCGCAGGGACGGCCCCATCGTATTCCATCTGCCGGACATCGGTGATTCCCTTGCAGCCGACGCCGCGCTTCTTCAGGAAGGCGGCGAACTCGGAGGCGCAAGTGGCAGGGCCATATTTGTTCGACTGGACCAGCGTCCGGGGTTTCGCATCGATGCCGTAGGTGCCGACGAACTTGCCTACCGGCGTGATGCGGGAGGCGTAGTATTCCGTGTTGTCGCCGTCACCCTTCGGGCCGGTGACGGATTCATTGATATAGGTCATGTAAGGAGAATAGGGGCCGAGCGGTGTAATCCGGGTCGGATCGCCGACCTCCTCCCCCGCCTCGATTTCAAAATAGGTAAGGTTCTCGCAGAAGGACAGGCCGGAGGTGCCGCTGCCGTAGTCGTAGCCAATGTTGCCGTACGACCAGCTCGAGGGGATGGACTCTTCGTCGAAGACGCGGTCGTCGCCCACGATGCGGCCGTTGATGCGGCGGATGCCGGCTTTCTGGACGGCATCGGCCCATGCGGCGAAGACCGTGTCGATCGGAAATGCAATTGTGTCGCGGGAACCGAGGGTCGGGTCGGCACCGCCCACGATGTACAGGTTGCCGTGGAGGATGCCGTTTTCGATGCGCCCATCATAGGCGACCCGCGTGGAGAAGCGGTAGTCCGGGCCGAGAACGGCAAAGCCGAGGCCGGTGGTGATGGTTTTCATCGTGGAGGCGGTCAGCAGCGGCATGTCGGGATTCCACGAGGCGATTTCCCGTCCGTTCTGGTCCACGGCCAGGATGCCGACCACGGCGTTGATCAGCAGCGAATCCGTTTTCATCTGCTGGTCGATATACGTCTGTACACGATTTTGGCCGAAACTCATCAAAGGAATGAGCAGCAGGGCCATCAAGAAGTTCTTTTTCATCTCCGATTTCTTTATGTCTTACAAAATTAATAAATTTGCCGTCTAAATACAAGAATATGCAGCGCAAGTTTACGTTCTCCGGATGCCTCGCCGCCCTTGCTTTCCTGCTGTTTTTTTCGGGCGGCTGCAGCAAGACAGAGATTCCCGTCGACAACCTGGCCGTCGTGAACAAAGCCCTCTACGACACAGCCTCCAACTTCTATGTCGAATTCAACGAATACCCCGGTGAAATGCGGAATCTGCCCATCGGCGTCTTCGACTCCGGGACAGGCGGCCTGACCGTGCTCGACAAACTGCTCTGCCTCGACAATTTCGACAACATCACCGGGAAAGAAGGCCGCGACAGCATCCTCGATTTCGCGGGAGAGCACTTCGTCTACCTGGCCGACCAGGCCAACATGCCCTACGGCAATTACGACGCCGAAGGCAACAGCGAATACCTGCAGGAACTCGTGCTCAAGGACGCGCTCTTCCTCATGGACGACGACTATTTCACCAATGCCATCGAAGAAGATCCCACCGGACGGAAGATGCGCGCCAAAATCATCGTAGTCGCCTGCAACACCGCCACCGCCTATGGCCTGGACCTCATCCGCTCGATGCTCGACCAGACCGGGACGGGCGTCAAGGTAATCGGCGTGATCGGCGCCGGCGTACGCGCCACAATCGATGAACTGAATCTCAAAGGAGATGAAACGCCGTTCGCCATCGGCGTGCTGGCCACACCCGGCACCATCGCTTCGGGCGCCTACGAGCGGGCCATCCGGGAGGAACTCTCCGCCCGTGGCATCACCACACCGATCGACATCGTCAACCAGAGCGGCTACGGCTTTGCCGAAGCCGTGGATTCCGACCCCGACTATGTCAATCCCCTGCTCTTCGCCCCCCGCAGCAATTACCGCGGCCCCGCACTCGGGGAATCCGACGGCAGCATCAAGCAGGAACTGTTGAAAGCCTACAATTTCGACTTCTCCGACAACAAGATGCTGGCACGCCGCAGCCCGGGCGGCGGCTATGCCTCCCTGCAGCTCAACAGCGCTGAGAACTACGCCCGCTTCAATATGGTATCGCTGCTAGAACGGCATCGCCAGAGCGGCAAGGCAACCCCGATCCGGGCCATCATCCTGGGATGCACCCACTATCCGTTCCATCTCGAGACCCTCAACGAAACCCTCGCTGAACTTCGCGACTACCGTGAAGACGGCCGATATCCCTATCGGGACCTGATCGCCGACGAGATCGTGTTCATCGATCCGGCCGTCTATACGGCCATCGAGTGCTACAACACCCTCCGCCAGGACGGCAACCTGGCCTACCGCATTACCCCCACGAAGGTTGAAGCCTATATCTCCGTTCCCAGCAACCTGCTCGAAGACAGTTGCCTGACGTCCGAAGGGCTCCTCACCCACGACTTCAAGTACGGACGCAAGACCGGCACCGAGGACCAGACCACCAAGCAAGTTCCCTTCTCCCTGACAAACCTGGACCAGAACAACCTGCAACGGATCGAAGAACTGCTCCCCGCCACGTATGCCTTGATCGCGCCCTCGCTCAGATAGCATGTACCAAAAGACCATAACGCCCGAAGAGATCGAACTGATGGAACTGGCCGCCTTCCCGGGCCCGATTTCCGTCATCACCGCCCCGGGAGCCGAGCTCGACCACGCCGTGGAGCATCTCTCCAACCAGCGTTTCATCGGTTTCGACACGGAGACCAAACCCGTTTTCCAGGCCCATCAGCCCCGTCACCATACCGCCCTGCTGCAATTGTCGAGCGAAACGGAAGCCTTCCTGTTCCGCCTTCAGGAGCTCGGGCTGCCACAGGCTATCGCTGACATTCTGTCCAGTCCCCATATTACCAAGATCGGGGCGGCTGTCGGCGAAGACATCCACGGCCTCCAGCATTACTGCAGCTTCGAGCCGCACCGCTTCATGGACCTGCAGTCCTATGCCGGCCAATACGGCATTGAAGAAAAGAGTGTGCGCAAAATGGCTGCCATCATCCTGGGCTGCAAGGTTTCCAAGGCCCAACAGTGTTCCAACTGGGAAGCCGAACCCCTGTCCGACGCCCAACTGTTGTATGCCGCCACCGATGCCTGGATCTGCGTGAAAATGTACAAGGCGCTGCTCGCCTCGCAGCGGGTGGCGCTTCCCTATGGAACAAGACCATGACCCGCCTCTACCTGAAAAAAGGCCGCGAGGAATCGCTCCGCCGCTTTCATCCCTGGGTGTTCTCCGGTGCCGTCGGCGGCATCGAAGGGCCTGACCCGGCTGAAGGGGACGCCGTTGCCGTATATTCTGCCAAAAAAGAGTTTCTCGGCTGGGGACATTACCAGATTGGTTCGATTGCCGTCCGTCTGCTCAGTTTTGCCAATGACATGCCAGCCGGCGGGCCGGACGAAGCGTTCTGGACCAAGCGGCTCGCTGATTGCCTCGCCGCGCGGCGGGCGTTCGGCTTGGCCGAAGCCGCCGCGACCAACTGCTACCGGCTCGTCCACGGTGAAGGCGACGGCCTGCCGGGGCTGATCATCGACTGGTACGACGGCGTCTGCGTGCTGCAGGCCCATTCAGCCGGTATGTTCCGTGCAAAAGAGTTGATTGCCCGTGGTCTGCAGGCCATCTACGGCGATGCGCTCCGCGCCGTCTACGACAAGAGCGAAGGAACGGCGCCCTTCAAGGCGGGACTGGATCTGGGCGACGGTTATCTATACCAGGCTGCTGATGCGACATCGCTTTGTCCGCATACGGTTCTGGAGAACGGCCATCGGTTCCGGGTGGACTGGGAGACCGGTCAAAAGACCGGATTCTTTCTCGACCAGCGGGAGAACCGGGCGCTCGTTGAGCGATACGCACAAGGCAGGCGCGTCCTGAATCTCTTCTGCTATACCGGCGGCTTCAGTGTCTATGCCCTTGCCGGCGGGGCCGTCTCCGTCGATTCGGTGGACAGCTCGGCCCGTGCCGTTGAACTGGTGGAAGAGAACATTACCCTGAACTTCGGCCCGGATGCGCCGCACCGCGCCTTGTGTTGCGACGCAATCGACTTCGTAAAAACCGCCTCCAAGAACGCCTACGACCTGATGATCGTCGATCCGCCAGCTTTCGCCAAGCACCGCGGCGCCCTGGGCAACGCCCTGCGCGCCTACCAGCGCCTCAACGCCGCCGCCATCGGCGCCGTTGCGCCGGGCGGGCTGATCTTTACCTTCAGTTGCTCCCAGGTGGTGGACCGCGAAGCCTTCGCCCTGGCTGTCTTCAGCGCAGCCGCTGAAACGGGCCGGCAGGTCCGCATCATCGACCGGCTGAACCAGCCGGCTGACCACGCCGTCAGCATCTACCATCCTGAAGGAGCCTACCTTAAGGGGCTGGTGCTCTATGTTGAATAACCCCTTCTGCTATACCCCCGCCCCTTCCATCGCGGTAGCCGCCCGGGCGCTGATCGCCCACATCGACGAGACTCCTACATTGCAAGCTTTATTCGTCGAAGGAAAAATGCTCGGCGTGCTCGAGGTAGAGATCCCCGGTCAGGTCGGGGATGACTTTGTCGTCATGCCCGGCTTGACCGGGCATCTATTTCTGTATGGTTTCTCGGGCCTCGCCGGAGGAAGCGCCTTTGTCGAAGGTTTCGTGCCGCCAATCTTTGCGTGGAAGCCGGAAGATATAATAGGGTCTTCTCCGGAAGAATCCCGTCGGTTGCAGGAATGGCTTTTTGAACAGTACGTTGTCTTGAACGGCCGGGGAGAGCGCCGGTCCATCCGTCAGATTTTCGCCGACCGCGGGCTTGTCCCGCCGGGCGGCACCGGCGATTGCGCGGCGCCGAAACTCCTGCAATTTGCGCTGTCACGTGGCCTCAAACCGCTGGCCATCGGCGAATTCTGGTATGGGGCCTCTCCAGCCCGGGAAGTCCGGCGCCACGGGGCTTTCTACCCCGCCTGCACCGGCAAGTGCGGTCCATTGCTTACCTATATGATGCAGGGACTCGACGTGGAGCCGAATCCGCTGGAAAGCGACGCGCACTGGCTATTGTCGGAACCAGTCGTACGCTACGAAGATACTGCGATTGTTGTGGTTGAGAAGCCGGCCGGCATGTTGGCCGTGCCGGGGCGTCCCGTGCCCGGAACCCCGCCACGTCATTCCCTCCAAGACTGGCTGACACATTATTGTGCATGCCCTGTCCTGGCCTGCCACCGCCTCGACATGGACACCTCAGGCCTGATGGTATTCACCAAAACGCCCGAAGCCCAGGCGGCGCTCCAGCAGCAGTTTGAGCGCCGGGAAGTAACCAAAGCCTATCTGGCAACCGTGATGGCAGACTCTGCGATGGACCCGGCCCTCCCGTCGGGCACGACGCTCAGGGAAGGAGCCCGCGGCAAGATCAGCCTGCCGCTCGCGCCCGACTGGTACGACCGGCCGCGGCAGATGGTCGACCTGCAAGGAGGAAAACCAGCCGTCACGGAATATGAAGTACTCCACGTGAAAGCTACCGGCGAAGCGCTCCTGCGGCTGATTCCTTACACGGGCCGCACCCACCAGCTCCGCGTCCACTGTGCCCACGCCGCCGGCCTCGGCCGCCCCATCCTGGGCGACCGGCTCTACGGCGGCCCGCCCGCAAACCGTCTGATGCTCCACGCCGCCTACCTCAGTTTCCGCCATCCCGCCGACGGACGGCGGATGACCTTCGAATCACCCATACCTTTCACCGACTGACACTGATGTCCCACAACTACACATCCGCTCTCGCATCCGTTTTGTCCGCCCTTGACTGGGGAGACGGAACGGCCTGCGTCGTCGGCCACAAATCGCCCGATACCGACGCCATCTGCTCGGCCGTCGCCTACGCCCGCCTGATGCAGGCCCTCGGCCACCCCTGCAAAGCCTGGGCGGCCGGTCCCCTCAATCCGGAAACGCGCTTCATCGCCGACTTGTGGCAACTCCCCGTTCCCGACGAACTGACGCATATCGCCCCGGGGACCCGGCTCATCCTCATGGACCACGCAGAATATGCCCAAGCCGTGGAAGGAGCCGACAGGGCCCGCCTCCTGCAGGTCATCGACCACCATGGCATCGGCGATATCAGCGAACAGAACCTGGTGTACTACAAAGCCATGCCGGTCGGATCCACCTGCACCCTCGTCTTTACATCCTACCGGGAAACGGGCATCGCCATTCCCGACGACACGGCCCGCCTGCTGCTGGCGGGACTCATCTCGGATACCCGCAACTTGAAGAAACCCACGACCACGAAACTGGACATTCTGGCCTGGGAAATGCTGACAGCCCAGTTGGGCTTGACAGCAGAACACCTGGATGCCGTGTACGCCGGCATGGTCAAAGCCAGCCAGGACATCACCGGGCTGAGCGACCGCGAGATTTTCCTTTCCTATTTCAAAGAATACAAGCTGGAAGGCATCAAACTCGGAATCGCCAACCTGGAAAGCACCGGCGACGCGCCGGTCGACATGTTCCTCGACCGGATGCTGGCCGTCATGCCTCAGATCCTTTCGGAGAGCAATAATACAATGCTGTTCGCCCGGCTGTTCATCCAGAACGGAACCTATCTGCTCTACCACGGGCCCGGCGCCAAGGCGACCGCAGAAAAGGCCTTCGGCCCCTCCCTGCGGGAAGGCGTCTGTCACGTAGAAAGCCGGCTCAGCCGCAAGACCGACATCGTTCCCATGTTGACGGCCGTCCTCCGATCCGCATAAAAAGATTTGCATATCAAAAAAAATCTCTATCTTTGTAGTCCCAATGGTGCCTGGGCCGGGAGGTTAGGCACTGGTCTGCAAAACCAGGTAGAGCGGTTCAATTCCGCTAGGCACCTCAAAGAAAAGCGAAGCCCGGGGCTTCGCTTTTCTTTTGGGTGCCTGGGGAACCGTTTCTGCCGGGGGCTCTGCCCCAAACCCCTGCGGCCGTTCCGGCCGGCTTCGCTTTTGCTTTGAGGTTACCTGACGGCACTTTTGTCTACCGGGATTTGCCCCCAATTCCCTGCGTGCCGTGGCGCTAGGCCGTCTGAATTTCAGCGACTTACCGAAAATCGATTGCGTAGAAAGACGCAATCGATTTCATTTAAGCTACTGATAATCAGTATACATAGCGCCACGAAGATTGTCATAATATTGCTTGCGCCGTTCCCCTGTGAGCGACGCAGATGCGGGCGCCGCTTTGTCTGCGTCGACCGCAACTTTCGGGTAAGCGTCTCCAGAGTTACGTCTTGACATGCGGAAAGATGGGGGCTATCTTTGCAAAAAAAAGATGTTCCCTATCGAGAAGACGGAGAAGAATGATCTCTATC
>JAFZAF010000193.1 GCA_017548335.1 Bacteroidales bacterium
ACAGTCGCTTTCAGCGAGGAGCCGGGGATTCATTTCCTGCAGGGGGAAGGTGTCGGGCGCGTCACTTTGCCCGGCCTGGGCATCCCGGTCGGGGGTCCGGCCATCAACCGTGTGCCGCGACAGATGATGGAACAGAACCTTTCGGCACTCTACGACGGCGGTCTCGATGTGACCATCTCAGTGCCGGGCGGGCGCGAACTGGCACAGCGCACGTTCAATCCGAAGCTGGGCATCGTGGACGGCATCTCCATCATCGGGACTTCCGGCATCGTGCGTCCTTTCTCCAATGAAGCTTTCGTGGAAGCGATCCGGCGCGAAGTCGATGTGGCGGTTGCCGTGGGTGTGACGCATCTGGTCATCAATTCGGGCGCAAAGAGCGAAGCCTTTCTCAAGAGCCGTTTCCCCGAACTGCCGCCCCAGGCATTTGTCCATTACGGCAATTTCATCGGCGAGACCCTCAAGATAGCCGCCGGGCTGCAAGTCCGGAAAGTAACGATGGGCATCATGGTCGGGAAGGCCGTCAAGCTAGCGGAAGGACATCTGGATACGCACAGCAAAAGCGTCGTGATGAACAAGGATTTCCTGAAGGAACTTGCTTCGGAAGCAGGTTGTTCTCCTGCCGCCATTGCGGCTATCGACCACATGACGCTCGCCCGGGAACTGTGGTCGGCCCTGGACGACTCAGATGCCCGCCGCTTTTTCCCGGCCTTGCGCGACCGCTGCCACCGGGTCTGTACGACGGTCTATCCGCCCGCGTCCGGCGAATTGACACTGATTCTTGTAGAAGAATAATCCTGCCACGTCAAGAATGGATTGATTTTTGACGTATCTTTGCAAGTCATTCGTTAACTTGCACCATGAAACGCATTGTCTTGTTATTGTCCGTGGCATTCTCCTGCGTAGCGTCCGTCCTCGCCCAGGACACCTTCTACAAGGAGGCGGATGTCATCCGTTTCGACAAGAAGGTCCACGACTTCGGCGACGTGATGATCGCTGAAGGGCCGGTCTCCTGCATCTTCACGTTCACCAACATCGGCCAGCAGCCGATCGTGGTCCACAACGTGATCTCCTCGTGCGGCTGCACCACGCCCGAATGGACGAAAGAGCCGGTGCGTCCTGGTGCGACGGGCACGATCCAGGCCACTTTCAGCAACGACCAGGGCCCGTATCCTTTCGACAAGACCCTTACCGTCTATGTGGGGGTGGGCAATACCAGCCTTGACCGTCCGGTCGTCCTCCGCCTCCGGGGCGTATCCCACGAAAAGAAAAAGAACCTGGACGAGCTCTTCACCACGAAGATCGGCAGCCTGGGCCTCCGCAAGACGGAAGTCTCGATCGGCTACATCGACCAGGGTGTCGTGAAGTCCGACCAGATGCAGGTGGCGAACCTTTCCAAGAGCGACCTGACCGTCGAACCGGCTACCATCGCTCCGGGCCTGACGATTACCGTCACGCCCAATCCCATTCCCGCCCGCAGCATGGCCCGCCTCAACTATTCGGTGAATCCGGCCGAGATGGGCGGCACCTTCTGGGGAAAGCAGCGCTACGAGGCCACGTTCCGCCTCAACGGCAAGGATTATCCTGACAAAATGACAGTCACGGGCGTGATCAAAGACAATTTCGAGCAGTTGTCCAAGGCCGACATCGAACGCGCCGGCATCCCGGTTATCGAGCGCAGTTACTATGAGTTCGGCGAGGTGAAAAAAGGCGCCGCGGTCACGGCAAGCTATACCATCCGCAACAAGGGAAAGAGCCCGCTCACAATCCATCAGATCGAAGGGCAGGGGAGCGCCGCGACCGTGCTGACCAAACAGCCCGTTACCATCAAGCCGGGCGGCAAGGCGGACGTGAAGGTCCGTTTCGAAACCGCGTCGCTCGACTATATCGGCGAAGTCATCGAGGTGCTGTCCGTCATCACCGATGCGCCTTCCAAGCCGATTCTGAACTTATTCATCACCGGAAACGTCAAATAACGATATGGCCATCGACAAATCGCATCAGGGAGATTTCTTCGACGACTACGACAACAAGGATTCGAGCCTGATCATCAACGACGGAGTGAAACAACCCCCGATCGTCAACCCTTATCTGAAGAAAGTATTCAAGAAGCGTCCCGGCATCAAGACCGCGGACGAATACATGGAAGGCATCCAGCGGGGCGACACCACGGTGCTCAGCCAGGCCATCACGCTGGTCGAGAGCGCGCTGCCCCAGCACCGCGCCGTGGCCCAGCAGATCATCCAGCGCTGCCAGGCCCTTTCCAACGAGAAGGAAACCATGCGCATCGGCATCACGGGCGTACCGGGTGCCGGCAAGAGCACCTTCATCGAGGCGTTCGGCTCCTATCTCACGTCGGAAGGGCACCGGCTCGCCGTGCTGGCCATCGACCCGAGCTCTGAAAAGAGCAAGGGCAGTATCCTGGGCGACAAGACCCGCATGGAAACGCTCTGCCACGATCCGAACGCTTTCATCCGCCCCAGCCCGAGTGCGGGGTCCTTGGGCGGCGTGGCGCGCAAGACGCGCGAGACGATCCTCCTCTGTGAGGCGGCGGGTTTCGACGTGGTCTTCATCGAAACGGTGGGCGTGGGACAGAGCGAGACGGCTGTCCACTCCATGAGCGACTTCTTCCTGCTGCTGATGCTCTCCGGCGCCGGTGACGACCTGCAGGGCATCAAGCGCGGCATCATGGAAATGTCCGACCTGATCGCCATCACCAAGGCCGACGGCACCAATGTGGAGAAGGCGCAGATGGCACGTGCGCTCTATGCCAACGCGCTGCACCTCTTCCCGCCGACCGAGTCGGGCTGGGTCCCCACGGCCGTCACTTCGTCGGCTGTCACGAAGGAGGGCCTTCCTGAAATCCTGAAGAAGATCGAGGAATACTTCACCCTGGTCAAAGGGAACGGCTTTTACCGGAAGAAACGCCGGGAACAGGCGCGCTACTGGATGTATGAGAGCATCAACGAGAGCCTCAAGAATATGTTCTACGAGGACGAGCGTATCGAAAAGTTGATTCCCGAGTACGAGGATGCCGTGCTGCGCGGCGACCTCGAGTCTTTCTCGGCGGCCACGGAACTCATCGAAAAATACCAGAAAAAACTATAAAACAAGTGTAAGGAGAATATGGCAAACATACTGAAGAAACTGTTCGGCAGCAAGGCGGACCGCGACGTTAAGGCGATCAATCCGACCCTCAAGCTCGTGCTGGCGGCTTACGACCGTCTTGACAAGATGAGTGACGATGAATTGCGGGCTGAGAGTGCGGCGCTGCGCGACAAGGTGCGGGCCTATACGGCTGCGGAAGAGGAGAAAGTGGCGCAGATCCGCGAGCAGCTTTCCGATCCGGAGATGGAAGTCTCCCGCAAGGAAAAGATGGCTACCGAACTCGACGAATTGGTCAAGACCATTGACAAGAAGATAGAGGAGATCCTGAACGAGGTGCTGCCCGAGGCTTTCGCAATTATGAAGTCCACGGCGCGCCGCTTCAAGGAGCATGACAGGATCCGCGTGAAGGCGACCGATTTCGACCGGGATTTGAGTGCGAGCCACGATTTCGTGAACGTGGACGGCGACTATGCCGTGTGGAAGAACAGCTGGATGGCCGGCGGCAACATGATCACCTGGGACATGGTGCACTACGACGTGCAGCTGATCGGCGGCATCGTGCTGCACCAGGGCAAGATCGCCGAGATGGCCACCGGTGAAGGCAAGACCCTCGTGGCGACCCTGCCGGTGTTCCTCAATGCCCTGGCGGGCAAAGGCGTCCACGTGGTCACCGTCAACGACTACCTGTCGAAACGAGACTCCGAGTGGATGGGCCCGCTCTACATGTTCCACGGCTTGAGCGTGGACTGCATCGACAAGCATCAGCCCAGTACCGATGCGCGCCGCAACGCCTACCAGGCCGACATCACCTTCGGTACCAACAACGAATTCGGCTTCGACTACCTGCGCGACAACATGGCCATCAACCCGAAGGACCTTGTGCAGCGCAAGCATCACTTCGCCATCGTCGACGAGGTGGACTCCGTGCTGATCGACGACGCGCGGACCCCGCTCATCATTTCCGGCCCCGTCGAGAAGGCCGGCGACGAGACCTTCATCCAGTACAAGCCCTATGTGGAGCGCCTCTACAACGCCCAGAAGAATTTCGTCAACCAGACGCTGAACGAGGCCAAGCGGCTCATCGCAGCCGGCGAGATCGAAGACAAAGGCGAACTCCTCCTGCTCCGGGCGCACAAGGGTCTTCCGAAGTACCAGCCGCTGATCAAGTTCCTCAGTGAGCCGGGCATGAAGCAGATTCTGCAGAACGCTGAAAGCAAGATCATCCGCGCCGCCTTCCAGGACAAGGACATCGAGCAGCGCATCGTGACCAACGAGCTGTACTTCGTCATCGACGAGCAGCAGCGCACCGTGGAGCTTACCGACAAGGGCAACGACATCCTCGCCGAGGCTGTAGGCGACAAGGACTTCTTCCTCATGCCGCGCCTGGGTGATGAAGTGGCCCAAATCGAGAAGGGCGAGGGTTCACCCGAGGAGAAGCAGCGCCTCAAGGACGAACTCTATGCCAATTATTC
>JAFZAF010000194.1 GCA_017548335.1 Bacteroidales bacterium
CTTCCCAGCACCACAAAAAACCCGCTGATCGTTCAGCGGGTTTTTTGTTTCATCTGTTTTCTCCAAGCAAGCGGTCAGCCCAAGTCTTTCACCAGTTTGTGGATCATGCGCATCTGATCGGGGATACGGATGCGTTGCGGGCATTTGGGAACGCAGGCGTTGCACATGACGCAGGCGGAAGCGTCGGTACCGGAGGCCAGCGTCGCGTAGCGCTTGAGGAAGGTTTTCTTCTTCTCCTTGTAATCTTTGTCTTTCTTGTCGGAAGGATCCGGCAGCATCAGCGCGTCGCTCGAGCCGTTATAGACGGCGAAGACACCCGGAATGTCCACCCCGCGCGGACAGGGCATGCAATAGCGGCACGCCGTGCAGGGAATGTGCGGATTGCTGTTGTACAAGCGGGCCATCTCCATGAGATAGTCGTTGTCCTGGGCGTTGAACGGCTTGAAATGGCTGAAGGTATAGACGTTCTCCATGAGCTGCTGCATGTTGCTCATGCCGCTGAGCGTGCACATCACGGCCTTGGGCGTGGAAGCGAAGGTCAGGGCAACCCCGGCCGGCGAGAGTTTCGGGAACTGTTCGGCCAGCTTTTCCTTGAGGCCTGAAGAGACATTGGCCAGCGCTCCGCCACGGATGGGCTCCATGATGACGACCGGAATGTTCTTCGCTTCAAGCATCTTGTAGAGCGTCTCGGAGTCGCACGGTTCATTGCTGTCTTCCAGCGGCATGTTCTTCCAGTCCACATAATTGAGCTGAATCTGGACGAACTCCCAGTTGTAAGGCATCGCCAGCAATTCCTTCATCGCCGCATTGGAACCGTGGAACGAAAAGCCGAGATGCCGGATCGTCCCCTTCTTTCGAAGATCCTGCAGCCAGGGCAGCAGTCCGTTGTCCACAAACCGCTTCTTGAAATCCTCCACACTGCCGATCGAGTGCAGCAGGAAATAGTCCACATACGTAGTGCGCAGGTTTTTCAACGAAGTGGAAAACATCGTCTTGCAAGCACCCAGTTCCGCATTGGAAAAGTTCGACATCTTGGTCGCGATCAGGTAGTCTTTGCGGTTGTGGCGGCTGAGGGCTTCGCCCGTAGCCCGCTCGGAATCGCCGTAGGCAGGTGCCGTATCGAAATAGTTGATACCGTGTTCGAGCGCATAGTCGATCATCTGGTTGATGGCCTCCTGGTCGAGCGGGGCGCGGCGGCCGCCGCCCGGCTTGCGCGGGAAGCGCATGCAGCCCATGCCAAGCAGGCTGATACTCTCGCCGCCCAGCGAAGGCCAGGTACGATGGAGGACCAGGTCGCCTTTGGCGGGTTCGGTGAATTTCCAGTTCTGCGGCAGGACACCCGCTGCACGAAGCGGGGTAGCAACCAGCGAAGAGCCTGCAGCCAGGCCGGCTCCCGCCAGCATCATGGCCCGGATCGCCTCACGGCGGGTCATATTCTTGTTTTCCATTATCGGTACAGATTTGTCGTATAGTTATCGGATTTCAAAATGATAGATTGTGTTCTGCGTGTAACTTTCACCCGGCCGGAGTTCCGTGGAAGGGAAATTGGCGTGATTGGGCGAATCGGGGAAATGCTGCGTCTCCAGAACAAGTCCGCAATCCGGCTTGCCGCTGTACATCTGCAGGCCCGGCTGGTCGGTATAGACTTTCAGCAGGATTCCGGTAGCCGGTTCATACAATTCGAGGGCCGGCTCACCCGACGCACAGCGCAATACAAAATTGTGGTCGAACTCCGGCGTGACCTCTTTGCCCGCCCGGAAATCGAAAGGCGTCCCGTCAACGGGGGCGATCTCACCTGTCGGAATGAGTTCGGCATCGACCGGCGTATAGAAATCGGCATTGATTTTCAAGATATGCGAAGTGATCGGCCCTTCTCCGTCGCCATGCAGGTTGAACCAGGCGTGAAGGGTCGGATTGAGGACGGTGGGAGCGTCCGTGACGGCAGCGTATTGCAGCACCAGTTCATTCTTGTCGGTCAGGGTACAGAGCACCGATATTTCCAAGTTGCCGGGATAGCCCTCCTCCCCGTCCGGAGAAACGCGCGTCATCAGCAGCGAGCAGTCCGAAACCGGCTGGATTGTCCATTCCCGTTTGTCAAAGCCGCCCGTTCCGCCGTGCAGGTGATTCTCTCCCTCATTCACAGAGAGTTGATAGGTATATCCGTCAAGGTCGAACCGGCCTTTTGCGATGCGGTTGCCGAAACGGCCCACGATCGACTGCCGGAAATCCTTGTCTGCCGCACAGGCAGCGGCGTCGGCGCAGCCCCACACGACATTCTTCATAGAACCGTCCCTTGCAGGCACCTCCAGACGCAGGAGCCTCCCGCCCGTCGTGCAGAAGGTAGCAGTCATCCCGTTCTCGTTGCAGATGGTAAAGTATTGCTGATCAGCCGATTTACGACAGCCGGAGAGCATCGTGGCAAGAATGGAGCAGATACAAATAATTTTGATAATCCTCATAGTTTCCGTATATTTGATAGATAATTCAAAGTTATGAAAAAATTAGCATTCCTCCTCCTGATACTGGGCATTACCTGCACTTTTTCCGTCAGCGCCCAGCCGTGGCAACCCGCCGGCGACCGCATCCGGACCCCCTGGGCCGACCAGGTAAACCCCGCCGCTCCCCTTCCCGAATACCCGCGCCCGCTGATGCAACGCACCGAGTGGATGAACCTGAACGGCCTGTGGGACTATGCCGTCCTACCGAACGGCAGCTTCCTCGAGAAACCGGACGGTAAAATCCTGGTCCCTTACTGCATCGAATCCAGCCTTTCCGGCGTCGGCCGAACGGTCGGAACCGATGAGAACCTGTGGTACCAGCGGCACTTTTCCATTCCCAAGGGATGGAAGGGACAGCGCGTCCTGCTGCATTTCGGTGCAGTCGACTGGAAGGCCGACATCTGGGTCAACGGAGTGAAAGCCGGCAGCCATACGGGCGGCTACACGCCCTTCAGCCTCGACATCACCGATGCCCTGCAGGCCGGTGACAATACGCTGACCGTCAAAGTCTGGGATGGCACCGACACGGGGTTCCAGCCCCGCGGCAAACAGGTACGCAAACCCAGCGGCATCTGGTACACCTCCGTCACGGGCATCTGGCAGACCGTCTGGCTGGAACCGGTTCCCGAGCAGCATATCGCAAACCTGCGCATCACTCCTGACCTCGACGGGGGATGTATCCGCATCCAGGCGGAAGGGGTCTCGAACGGCATTGTCCAGGCTCGCCTGAGCGGCGACGGAAAGGTTACGGTCACAGGCGCACTGGCCGGCACGGAAATCGAGATTCCGGTGCCCGACGCCCATTTGTGGACGCCGGACGATCCGTTCCTCTACGACCTCGAAGTGAGCCTGCTTGTAGGCGGGAAGGTCGCAGACCGTGTGAAAAGCTACTGCGCGATGCGCAAAGTCGGTGTAATGGCCGACAAGGACGGCCTCCTGCGCATGACCCTCAACGGCAAGCCGATCTTCATGTACGGCCCGCTCGACCAGGGCTGGTGGCCCGACGGCCTCTACACCGCCCCGACCGATGAAGCCCTCGCTTTCGACGTACAGAAAACCAAGGACTGGGGCTTCAATCTCATCCGCAAGCACGTCAAAGTCGAGCCCGCCCGCTGGTATTACCACTGCGACCGCCTGGGCCTCCTCGTCTGGCAGGACATGCCCAGCGGCGACCTCCATGGAAGTTGGCAGAACACCCGCTGGTATCAAGGCACGGAATTTGTCCGCAGCGCCGAATCGGAAGCCTGCTACCGCAAGGAATGGCGGGAGATCATGGACTATCTCTACAGTTATCCCAGCATCGTGGCCTGGGTCCCCTTCAACGAAGGCTGGGGCCAGTTCAAGACTGTTGAAATCACGACCTGGACCAAGCAGTACGACCCGTCCCGCCTGGTCAATTCTGCCAGCGGCGGCAACCACTTCCTCGGCGCAGGCGACATCCTCGACCTGCACAATTATCCGCAACCCGACATGTACCTGACCGATGCCAAGCGCGTGAACGTGTTGGGTGAATACGGCGGCATCGGGATGCCGGTGGAAGGACACCTCTGGACCCCCGACCGCAACTGGGGCTACATCAAGTTCGCCAGTCCCAAGGAAGTGACCGACGAATACGTGAAATATGCCCTGCAGCTCCAGGCCATGATCGCCCGGGGCTTCTCCGCCGCCATCTACACCCAGACCACCGATGTGGAAATCGAAGTCAACGGCCTGATGACCTACGACCGGAAGGTCGACAAAGTGGATATCCCCCGCATCCGTGAAATCAACCAACAAGTCATTCATTCTCTGCAATAGTCATGAAACGCCTGTATTATTTCCTGCTGGCAGGTCTATTCCTGCTGTCTGCCTGCACCAGCGAAATCCGAACGGAAAAACTCTCGCTGCACGAGGAGATTCCTTTCCATGAAGGAAGCCAGTTCTTTCTCGCCCTCGATTACGATGTGGATTTCCCGGTTTCCGGCTTCAGCAATACGGCACTTGCCAAGGTACGCCAGACCATCCGGACCGCCTGTTTCGGGGATGCCTATGTCGATTTCACGGCATCACTCAAGGAACTGGGACAGGCCGTGCGCGATGAGCAGGCACAGGCTTATGTCCTGGAAAACGAGGCCTTCCTGCGGGAAATGGAAATCACCGAAGATGAGGTGAACACGCTTAACTGGAGCTTCGACGTCAACGGTTCTTTCAAGGATACGTATCGCAACTATATCAACTATATGATCGAGCAGTCCAGCTACATGGCCGGCGCACACGGCCTGTTCAGCATGACCCCGGTCGTCTTCGACCTGACGACAGGACAACCCGTATCTGACGAAGTATTCACCGGCGGTATCAGCCGCGACCGGCTATTGGAACTCCTCGACCGGTACAAGTTTGAAGACCTGGCGGACGAGGTTGGAGAAGGGGTCCGGGACGAAGATGTCTTTTACGTGGAGGCCATCGAACCGAGCCAGTACTTCTCCGTCGGCGAAAAAGGCCTGACCTACTACTACCAGCCCTACGATGTTGCTCCCTACGTCTTCGGCGTCATAGAAATCACGATACCTTGGGAAGAGTTGAAATGAAACAGAAAACCCTGACGATTCCATACGAAGAATAC
>JAFZAF010000195.1 GCA_017548335.1 Bacteroidales bacterium
AATCGCAGCCCGTGGCTGCGGCGTGGAACCGGGTGTCGATGTAGTCAGGACCGCACTTGAACGGCTGCACCCGCCTGCCCCGACGGTGCAGGGCACGCAGAATCCCCATCGAGACCGTGGTCTTGCCACTTCCCGAATGCATAGCGCCGATCAGCAGCTGCGGTTTCATGCTCAGTGCGCGTTATTATACGTTATTTTACATCCATTGCGCGGATGATGTCGAAGCAGAAGCCCTTGGAGAGCTCCACGCCCTTCTCTACCACACCGGTCTTGCAGTCGTAGATATAAATCGTCGGATAAGTGGCTTCCGCCTCGCCTTCCGTCTCACCTCCGACGCCGATGTAAGCCTTGTTGTTGACCACGACGCTGCGCTGCGAGAAACGGCCGCCGCAGTACTGCAAGTCTGCACCGTTGAATTTCACGCGATCGCGGGAACCGTTGGACAGGTTGATGATCGAATAGAAGTGGCTCTTGCTGTCGATCTTGGTGCCGAGGGACTCGTCACGGGAATAGCTGAGCGCTTTTCCGTTACCCAGATACTGGACGGTGAGGAGTTTGCCTTCCGGATTCGGGAAACCGTTCCAGGAAGCGTCAAAGGACTTGGACCCCGCAGGGATGCGGCGGAGGACACCCATTTCCTTCCCGTCGACGGTGATCAAGCCGGCAACATACATATTATCGGCTTCATCGTACATAATCATATTCTGCATCAGCTCGCCGTAGGCGCTGCCGGCAGTTTCTTCCATAATCTCGGAAGGAACGGCAGTCGTCGACTCAACCTGCATGTTGTCGGGGTTGATGATGGCGATATTCGTCACGGAGGTGGCAGCATCGGACTGACCGGCTTCGCGCTTGGTCAGATAGAAATAATACAACTTCTTGTCGCTCTTGCGATAGGTCAGCAGGCCCGCGGTGGAGAAGGCATTGAATCCTTCGGGAAGCGTGATGTTGAACTTGCCCTCGCTTTCGACCGAAAGACCCGCATCCGAATCCTTCAGCTTCGTCCAGATGATCTTTGTGGCCTTGCTGGCCGTACCGATGATCACGAGCGTGGTGCTGTCGCCAACCCAGGCATGCGTGTACTTGCGGGCCGAATAGGTATTGTCCTTGAACGGGACCTCGGAGTCTTCCACGACGGTTTCCTCACCGGCCGCATTGCGTTCGATGTGGAACTTCACGAAACCGCCGGTAGCCTTCTGCGGCACCTGGTAGTAATACTTGCCTTTGGTAATGCTCTCCAGGGTATAGTCCTGCGTGATGTCGATGCCCTTGCCGGTGAATTCGACACGCGGCTGGTCAGCCGTCAGAGCCGGAACGCTGCGCGCATAGGTGCCATTCTTGTTCTGGGACATGCCGCCATGCTTGACGGCGCAGACGAACAAGTCGAAATTGTAGTCTTTCAACACCGGCTCGGGTTCCGGTTCAGGTTCGGGCTCAGGTGTATTGCAGCTGACAGCCATAGTCATCATCGAAACCATCGCGACGGTCAGGATGACAAGGAGTTTTTTCAATTCTTTCATATCTCAATCAATGATGTGTTAATTATAAAAAAAGTCTGAATTTCAAAAAGAAGGCGCGTCCGGGCTTCTGCAGTCTGTAGTTATCGAAGGCCAGCGCGTCAAACAGGTTGGTGCATTCCAGCGAGACATTGTAACGGCTGTTGTGCCAAGAATAGAGCAGCGAAGCGTTCGTGATGTGCTGGGTCGGGACTTTGGACTTGGTGCTGGCGGAGCCGAAGGCTTCCCAGGTCAGATAGAACCAGTGCACCCACTGGTAGTCGCACGAGAGGCGGAGCCGGCTGTCGCGCAAGCCCACGTTACGGAAAGTATACGACGCCTCGGCATTGTACCAGGCCCAGGGTCGGTTGGGGGTACGGTTCTTATAGGTGATGGAAATGTCGCCCGCCTGCGTATACTTCCGCATATCGCGGCTGTCATCGTAGCTGGCGTTGACTGCCAGATGCAGTTTCCCGGCCCAGTCGTAGCGGACTTCTCCGTCAACGCCCTTGATATGCACGGCGGCCACGTTGACGTACTGCATCATGCTTTCCGTCTCCGTCATCTGGGCCCGAATGTAATTGTCCACCAGGCGGACGAAGCCGTTCACCTCATAGGAGAGCGAATGGCCGCCGCCCAGGTCGGCGGTACCGAAGAGGCCCAGGTTGAAGTTCTCGCTGATCTCAGGCTTGAGGGCCAGGTTGGGATAGACCGTAGAACCGTTGCCCAGCACCTCGCGCGAGATTGGAAGCCGCACGCTATGTTCGTAGGAACCTTTCACGGCCAATTCCTCCAGGAAAAGGTAACGGGAGCCCACGCCGCCTCCCAGGTAGTTCTGCGTATTCGAACCCTTCACCTTGTCGGCCCCTGTCGTCGAAGGCAGTTCGTCTTGTCCGACCGTCAGATGGTTGATATAATCTTTAACGAAAACGGCGTTGTTCAGCCGGCCCGCCAGCAGCGACTGGTCGTACGACAGGCTGACGACGTGCTTGGCCAGCACGTCGTTGGTCGGGACGAAATCCTCATCCCACGTATCTTCCTGCCTGTTTCCGACGCGGTTGAGCGTATAGTTCAACGCCAGGTCGTGCCCTTGGGCGAAGCGATAGTCCAGGTTGGCGCGCACCACCGTCAGCGGGCGGCGGTAATGGCGCAGCGTCTTGCCGCGGTGGCGGATCTCGCTGTAGGAACCTTCGATATAGGTTCCGTCCCAGTAGTAGCGGCGGTAGGTGGTGTCGATGGTCCAGGAGTGGTCGAATGTCCGGGAAACGGAGGCCTGCAGCTGCATTCCCTCCGTCAGGAAGTCCGCCTTTTCGTAGCGGGCCGCAACGTTGAACGATTCCGTGTGGCGTTCGGCCATGCCGATGACGTTGTCTTGCGTGGCGCCCGTCTGGATGTCCTTGTCGATCTTCGAAACGGATGCGGAGACAAAGAATGCGTCCGCCCAACGGCGGTCCACAACACCGGCCTCGAGCTGTCCGAACAGCGACAAGTAGTCATCGTGGAAACGGGGAAGATCCTTGATGACGAAGGCCGTCCGTTCTTCGTTGCGCACCTTCACGTCGCGCATGATGTAGTCGTTCTTCGCGTAGTTGGCGCTAATGACGGGCTTGATGACGAGGCCCGTCTTCTTACCCGTGTACTGGGCGCTGAAGTCGGCCTTGTGGGTATGAAATGAGCCGATTCCGTAGGAGAAGTCGAGATAGTTGCGGGCGCGGCGGTTGGTGATGATGTTCACGGCGCCGCCCAGCGCGTCGCTGCCGAAACTGGCGGGAATGACGCCTTTGTAAATCTCGACGCGGTCGATGATATTCACGGGGAGGTTGGCCAGTGTCATGCCGGTGCCCTTGGCATCAAGCGGCATTCCGTCCAGGAAATAGCGGATGGAATTGCCGGACATGCCGTTGATCGAAAGGTCAAAGTCACTGCCCACGCCCCCCTCCTCGCGGATACGGATGCCCGCGGTGCGGTCGATGGCCTGCGTGAGCGACTGCAGGGTACTGGCCTGCAAGCGGATGTTGAGCGCACCCACGGCAAAGGCCCCTTCACGCAGCGCCTGTTCCCGGCTCTTTGCCGTCACAGTGGATTGCCGCAACGTGAGCGTGTCATCCAGGGCACCGGAAACTTTCAAAGAATCCTGTGCAAACGAGGCGGTGGCCAGGCACACGGCCAGAAGGATTGATACTCCCTTTATTTTGAAACCCATCGATTCACGGAGCCCTTATTACCCGAGCGGCTCTAAAAATCAACAATTTCGGCAGGTCTTCTGGCTTATCCCCGCTCCGACGCCTTCCCGCCTTGCGGCAGTGACTTGAGAATGTCGGAACAAACGTTGGGACTTACAGCAGCGGTGTCTGCCCAGGATTCACACCTGGTTCCCTTTTCATCCGTGCCGCCGGCAGGCGGCATCGGACACCGAAATCAATCTGCAAATTTAGCAAAAGAAAACGAAATAAACTATTTTTGCAGTATGAAACGAGTCGTCCTCATTACCGGCGGATCCCGTTCGGGCAAAAGTTCCTATGCGGAAAAACTGGCGTTGGAACTTTCGGAGAATCCTGTCTATCTGGCCACTGCCCGTATTTGGGACGAAGAGTTCCGGGAGCGGGTGCGGCGGCATCAGGCCCGTCGCGGGCCCCAGTGGACCAACCTTGAAGAAGAAAAATACCTGAGTCGCCATTCGCTGGCAGGCCGCGTTATCGTCGTAGACTGCCTCACGCTTTGGTGCACCAATTTCTTTTTCGATCTGGAGAGCGATGTGGACCGGGCGCTGGAAGCCGCCAAAGCCGAATTCGACCGCTTCACAGAACAGGATGCCACCTTCCTTTTCGTGACCAACGAGATCGGGATGGGCGGCACGTCCGACAACGAAATCCAGCGCAAGTTCACCGACCTGCAGGGCTGGATGAACCAGTACGCCGCCGCCTTCGCCGACGAGGTAATCCTGATGGTAAGCGGCATCCCAGTCAAAATCAAAGGATAGTATGGGCATCTCCTTCCATATAGAGCGGCCCGACGAGGCCATCCGCCCCGCGCTGCAGGAAAAGATCGACAATCTCACCAAGCCGAAGGGATCGCTCGGGCGACTGGAATCGCTCGCCCTGCAGATCGGACTCATCCAGCAGACACTCTCGCCATCGCTGCGGCATCCCCAGAACATCGTCTTCGCGGGAGACCACGGCATCGTGGAAGAAGGCGTGAGCATCGCCCCGAAAGAGGTGACCTGGCAGCAGGTTTGCCATTTCACGCACCCGCAGGGCACGGGCGGCGTCAACTTCCTCTGCCTCCAGCACGGTTTCACGCTCAAGGTGGTCGATGCGGGCGTGGATTTCGACCTGCCGCGCAACCGCGGCATCATCGACCTGAAGGTCGGCCGCGGCACCCGCAACTTCCTCCACGGGCCGGCAATGACCGAAGCCGAAATGGAGCAGTGCCTCGCTGGCGGCGCACAGGTCGTCCGCCAGTGCTTCGCCGAAGGCAGCAATGTACTGAGTTTTGGCGAAATGGGCATCGGCAACACTTCCCCTTCCTCCATCTGGATGTCACTTTTCACGGGAATTTCCCTCGCGGAATGCGTCGGGGCCGGCAGCGGGCTCGACAGCGCCGGCATCCGGCACAAACTAGACGTTTTGCAACGCGCCCTGGCTGGCTATCGCGGCGACGGCTCGCCCCGCGACATCATCCGCTGGTTCGGCGGCTACGAGATGGTGATGGCCGTCGGCGCGATGCTGCAAGCAGCTGAATTGAAGATGGTCATCCTCGTAGACGGCTTCATTATGACCAACTGCATGCTGGCCGCCTCCCGGCTCGAACCCGCCGTCCTCGACTACGCCGTCTTCGGCCATTGCGGCGACGAATCAGGGCACAAGAAAGTGCTCGACGCCCTCGGCGCCCAGCCCCTCCTCAACCTCGGCCTCCGCCTCGGCGAAGGCACCGGCGCCATCTGCGCCTACCCCATCGTCGAATCCGCCGTCCGCATGATCAACGAAATGGACGATTTCCGTACTGCGGAAATCACAAAATATTTTTAAAGGATGAGACTGCTGGCTGCACTGACTTTCTTTACCCGGCTGCCGTTCTGGCGAATCCGGGAGATTCCGGCTGAATATTTCAAGCGGGTTGTGCCGCTATGGCCGGCCGTGGGTTGGCTCACGGGCGGCGTGATGGCGGGGGTGCTCATTCTCTGCGGCCAGGTAATGCCGCTGACGCTGGCCTGGATCATTGCCATCCTCTCCCGGCTTTTGTTGACCGGTGCCCTCCACGAAGACGGCCTGGCTGATTTCATCGACGGATTTGGCGGCGGTACGTCGCGGGAGCGGACGCTCGAGATCATGAAGGATTCGCACATCGGCACCTATGGCGTCATCGGGCTGATTTTCTATTTTGCCCTGCTGATCCTGTTCCCGACGTTCGGAATCTTTGGGGATTATCCCGTCTGGACGCTGGCCATCCTCGTCTTTTGCGGCGACTGCTGGAGCAAATGCTGCGCTGCGCAGCTCATCAATTTGCTTCCCTATGCCCGCACGGAAGAAACGGCCAAGAACAAGACGGTCTATGCGCGGATGACGCTGGGAGAGCTGCTGCTCTGCTTCTTCTTTGGGCTGGCGCCCACGTTCGTCATGCTGTTCGGACTGCATCTGCTTCCGGCCGGTTTCGGCTGGCAGCTCCTTGTACCCCCCGTGGTCACCGGCCTGCTCGCCCTTCTGATGAAGCGCAAAATCCAGGGCTACACCGGCGACTGCTGCGGCGCCACCTTCCTCCTCTCAGAACTGGCGTTCTATCTATCCGCTATCTGCATATTCCTTTAATAGCGTATGGAAGTCATCCTCATTCGCCATACCACGCCAGATGTGCCGGTTGGGACCTGCTATGGGCAGGCCGATGTGCCGTTGAAAGACACGTTCGAAGAAGAGGCCGCCGTGACGAAGGCGGCATTGAAGGCCTGTGGGCCAATCGATCATGCCTACACCAGTCCCCTCTCCCGCTGCACGCGGCTGGCCGCCTTTTGCGGCTACGCCGATGCCGAACGGGACCCGCGCATCCTGGAGATTGACTTCGGGGAATGGGAAATGATGCTGTTCGACGAAATCACCGACCCGCATTTGCAGGAATGGTATGCCGACCACATCAACACCCGGGTCACCGGCGGAGAGTCGTTCATGATGCAGTACATGAGGGTCAGCAACTTTCTCGATGAACTGCACGGCAAGCCATGGAAGCGCGTGGCCGTCTTTGCCCACGGCGGCGTGCTGGTGGCGGCCCAGGTCTATGCCGGCCTTGTTACGCCCGGAGATGCGTTTGCCGCCCTGCCGCCCTTCGGCGGCCTGGTCCGCATCACGCTGTGATTTTTCCGATCATTGCGTAATAATCCGTTTGTTTTGACTATTTTTGCCCGATATTTCGCCCGGAAACCAAATTATCTTTTTTATATGATGAAACGTTTTTCCATTCTTTTCCTGACGGTGCTCGCCCTGCTCGCCACCACGGGCTGCAGCAAGTACAAGTATGAGACCGTCAAGGGCGACCCGACGAACGCCCGAATCTACACCCTCGACAACGGCCTGAAGGTCTACATGATCGTCAACAAGGACGAGCCGCGCATCGACGCGCATGTGGCCGTGAAGGTCGGCAGCAAGAACGACCCGCAGGAGACCACCGGCCTGGCCCACTATTTCGAGCACCTGATGTTCAAGGGCACCAAGCAGCTCGGAACCCAGGACTATGCCAAGGAAGAGCCCATGCTCAACGAGATCGAGGCCCTGTTCGAGACCTATCGCCAGACCACCGATCCGGAGCAGCGCAAAGCCATCTACCACCAGATCGACTCCATCTCGTATGAAGCCTCCAAGATCTTCATCCCCAACGAGTACGACAAGGCGATGGCCGCCATCGGCGGACGCGGCACCAATGCCTACACCAGCAACGACGTGACCTGCTACACCGAGAACATTCCTTCGAACCAGCTCGAGAACTGGGCCAAGATCCAGGCCGACCGTTTCGAGAACTGCGTGCTCCGCGGCTTCCACACCGAACTGGAGACCATCTACGAAGAGTATAACATGTACGCCGTGATGGACAACGAGAAACTCAACGAGGCCGCTTTCGCTGCCCTGTTCCCGAAGCACCCGTACCACACCCCCGTCATCGGCTGGGGCGACCACCTCAAGAACCCGTCGATCACCAACGTGAAGAAGTATCACGACCAGTGGTACG
Organism: Bacteroidales bacterium; assembly: GCA_017548335.1. GTDB lineage: Bacteria > Bacteroidota > Bacteroidia > Bacteroidales > UBA932 > Cacconaster. The sequence continues at coordinate 7,707 of JAFZAF010000195.1, forward strand.
TGCCCAACAACATGGCTGTCTGCCTCGCCGGCGACTTCAACCCCAAGCAAGCCATCAAGATCATCGACAAGTATTTCGGCAAACTGAAGCCCAACAAGGACCTCAAGAAGATGGAAGTCGAACCCGAGGACCCCATCACGGAACCCATCGTGAAAGATGTGCTCGGCCTTGAATCGCCCGGCATCCTGCTCGCCTGGCGCTTCCCCGGCACCAACAGCCCCGAGACCAAGTACCTCGACCTGATCGGCGGTATTCTCTCGAACGGCAAGGCCGGCCTGATCGACCTCGACGTGAACCAGCAGCAGAAGACGCTCTCGATGTATGCCGCCAACGAAGGCCTGGCCGACTACTCCGCCTTCATCATCATGTCTGAGCCGCTGCAGGGACAGAGCCTGGAAGAAGTGAAGGAAATCGCCCTCGCAGAGATGGAGAAAGTCAAGAAAGGCGAATTCGACGACGACCTGCTGACGGCCATCGTCAACAACCAGAAACTGCAGTACATGCGCATGTACGAGAACTCCCGCTTCCTCGTCCGCCTCGAAGTCAACAGCTTCATCAACGAGGTTCCCTGGAAGGACGTGGTCAATGAAGTAGAAGAACTCTCGAAGGTCACCAAGGAAGACATCGTCGCCTTCGCCAACGAGCACTTCAAGGACAACTACGTGCAGATCAACAAGCTGGAGCAGCGCGACCCCAACGACACCCGCATTGCCAAGCCGGCCATCACGCCGATCATGATGAACCGTGACGCCGCCAGCCAGTTCCTCCGCGACCTCCAGGCTTCCGCAGCCGCGGCCAAGCCCATCGAACCGGTGTTCGTGGACTACAAGAAGGACATGTCCATCGCGACCGCTAAGAGCGGCATCCCCGTGCTCTACAAGAAGAACGAGACCAACGGCATCTTCGAACTCCAGTATGTCTTCGAAACCGGCAGCTATGCCGACAACGTGATGCCGTTCGCCGCCGACTACCTCAACTACCTCGGCACCGACGACATGACGCCGGAAGAAGTACAGAAAGCCTTCTACCGCATGGCCGTCAATATGAGCGTGGCCTGCGCCGGCGAACGCACCTACGTATCGCTCAACGGCCTGTCCGAGAACATGGAGGAAGCCATGCAGCTCGTGGAGAAAGTCATCGCCCACGCGCAGGCCAATCCGGAAGCCCTCCAGATGCTCAAGCTCAACACCCTCTACGAGCGCCGCAACGCCAAGCTCGACCAGCGCAGCAACGCTTCGCGCATCTCGAGCTATGCCCTCTACGGTGCCAAGAACCCGAACACCAACGTCATTCCTTCGGCCGAACTGATGCAGCTCACCGACGAGGCGCTCCTCGAGAAGATCCACCATATCTTCGACAATGAGCACAAGGTGCTCTACTACGGCCCGCTCACGGAAGCCCAGGCCGTGGAGACCATCAACCGCATCCACAACGTTCCTGAGCAGCTGAACCCCGTGGTCAAGGGCAATCCGTTCCCGTACCTGCCCACCGACAACAACAACGTGGTCCTCGCCCAGTACGACGCCAACCAGCTTAACCTGACGGCCTATTACAACACCCAGCTTCCGTTCAACGAAGAGACCGCGCCGATCATCACCCTCTACAACGAGTACTTCGGCGGCGGCATGAACGGCATCGTGTTCCAGGAAATCCGCGAAGCCCGCGGCCTGGCCTACAGCGCCCGCGCCAACTACTCAATTCCGGCTGACCTCGACCATCCGTCCGTATTCTCCTACTCCATCGGCACGCAGAACGACAAGCTGATCGACGCCCTCTCCGCCTTCGACGAGATCATCAACGAGATGCCTGTCTCGGAGAATGCCTTCAACATCGCCAAGGAGTCGCTGATTTCGAACCTCCGTACCGCCCGCACCGTCCGCAGCCGCGTGCTGACTTCCTATCTCAACGCGCAGCAGCGCGGCCTCGACTATGACCTCAACAAGGTCATCTACGAGAAAGTGCCCGCCCTGACGCTCGACGACGTGGTGAAATTCCAGCAGGAGTACGTGAAAGGCAAGCCGTATACCATCGGCATCGTGGGCCGCACCAGCGACATGGACCTCAAGTCGCTCCTCGACTACGGAACCATCAAACAGGTCTCGACCGAGGAAATTTTCGGTTATTGATGAATAAT
>JAFZAF010000196.1 GCA_017548335.1 Bacteroidales bacterium
AAAAAAGATGCCGGCGCGGACCTTCGGGGCCATGGAGCCTTCGGTGAAGTGGCCTTCGGCCAGATAGCGCTTCGCCTCTTCGACCGTGATCACGTCGAGGGCCTGTTCATTGGGCTTGCGGAAATTGATGTAGACTTTCGGGACGTCGGTGAGGATGTACAGGGCTTCGGCGCGGATCTGCGAGGCACAGAGGGCAGAAGCGAGGTCTTTGTCGATGACGGCTTCCACACCGGAAAGCACGCCGCCCTCATCGATGACGGGAATGCCGCCGCCGCCCACCGTGATGACGATGTTGCCTACTTCCACCAACTGCCGGATGATCTCGATGTTGTTGATCCGCACCGGCTTGGGCGAAGCGACGACCTTGCGCCAGCCGTTGCCTTTCGGGTCTTCCCGATAGATGGCGCCTGTCTCGGCGTGGAACTTCTCCGCTTCTTCCCGGGTGTAGTAGGGGCCGACCGGCTTGGTCGGGTTCTGGAACATCGGGTCGTTCTTGTCCACGATCACCTGGGTGATCAGGGAGACGACGCGGCGCCGGAGGCCGTTCCGCACGAGCACCCGGTTCATGCCCTGTTCGATGAGATAGGCGATGGAACCCTGGGTCTGCGCGCCGCAGAAATCCATGGGCATGGCGGCCAGGTTGAAAAGCTGCCGGCCGGCTTCATGCTGCAGCATGACGGTGCCGACCTGGGGGCCGTTGCCGTGGCCGATAGCCAGGAAATAGCCGCGTTTGACCAGATTATAAAGCTGTTCGCAGGTCTGTTCGACATTGGCCATCTGTTCCTGGTAGGTTCCTTTCTGGCCGCTGCGAAGCAGTGCGTTGCCACCGAAGGCAACCATTGCAATTTTTTTCATTTTCAGTCCGTTTTTCTTACTATTTCTTCCAGTTCAGGCAGAAATCACGCAAAGTTAGAATAATCTTATTATTTTTGCACGTTGTTGCGCAACATTTTCGCGAAGGGCGCATTTATAATCAGTAAGATTGCTTCATGATGAAGAAAGGAAAACTGCTCCTCTGTGCCCTGCTGGCCGTTCTCTGCCAGGAGCCGGCGGCGGCACAGGATGACCAGGCGCTTTTTCAGGCCCAGGCCGGCGGAGCCTCGCTGCTCTACCGGGGGCGGAAGGCGTATATCCGCAATGAGTTGTTCAACGGGACCTATTATTGGTCGGACCCGGGTTATAAAAAGGGTTCGGTGGTCTACAACGGGAAGCGGTACGACGACGTGCTGCTCAACATCGATGCGGCCCGGCAGGACCTGCTGGTCCGCATTCCCAACAGTGTGATTGAGAAAGTGGTGGATGAACGATATACGGAGTCTTTTACCATAGGAGACAGCCGTTTTCTCAACCTGCGCTTCCTTTGCGGCGAAACGGCGCCGGAAGGGTATTGGCAGGTGCTGCACGACGGACCGATCCGTTTTCTGCTCCAGGTTTATAAACGGAAGGAACAGGACCTGGAAGGCAGCAAGGGCAACCAGACGGGATATGACGGCCCCTACCGAGACAAGGTCATCCTGATTTATACCAGGCAGGTCGCCTATTGCTGTTTGCGGGAGGACGGAACTGTTGTTCCGGTCCGTCGCCGGCGCGATCTTTTGAAAATGTTCGAGCCTTCCCTTCGCCGGGAAATCCGCCGGCATGTCAACCGGAGGGAAGGGGACGGCATGATCGGCTTTGAACTTTATTGTACGGAAGTCTTGCAATACTTGGAGTCGCGATGAAAAGAAGAACCTTGCTCCTGGGGGCGGTCCTGCTTTTCTGCCACCTCCTTCCTGCCGGCGCCCAGACGCCCGGCGAATCGTTCGGGGTCTATAAGGCCGACATCGACCAGCTGGTCCGGTTCATCCGGACTGAGATTTCTTCTGACGTCTATGTGTTGCGCGATACGTCCGACCACAAGAGCTATACGATCCGGGTGCCGCGGGAAAATTTCCTGCAACAGGCTTTTTCGGAACTCCGGGCCAACGGCTATACCGTGACGGAATATGGCGGCAAGTATTTCCTGATCCGCGGTGCGGACCTGGCCACGACCCTGCCGGCCGGCTATTTCGACGAACGGAAAACAGCCCCGGCGGATACGGCCTTCCAGAAATACCTGGCCGGCCAGACGGCGGTGATGACCTTCCAGAACAAAGTGTATGAAATCGGAGATCCCGACCGGGCGCGCAAAAGCGGCAAGGCCACGGTGCGGGGGTATGTCCGCGACGTGGTGAAAGGCGAACCGCTGGCCGGCATCTCCGTTTACCTGGACGACGGCCGCACCTTCGTCCAGACAGATGCCTACGGCTTTTACCAGCTTTCCATCCCGACCGGAACCGGAAAATTGAATTTCAGCGGTTATTCGCTGGAAGACCTGAAGCTCGACCTGATGGTCTATGGCGACGGGTCGCTCGACGTGATGATGAAGGAAAAGGTCTTCTCGCTCAAGGGCGCCGTCATCTCGGCCGAGAGCATGGTACAGCACCGCACGCCGCAGATGGGCATCGAGAAGGTGCGGATGAACGTCATCAAGAATGTCCCGGTGGTCTTCGGCGAAGCCGATGCCCTGAAAGTGGTGATGACCCTGCCCGGTGTGAAATCCGTGGGCGAGGCGTCCAGCGGCTTCAACGTGCGCGGCGGTTCGACCGACCAGAACCTGGTCCTGTTCAACGGCGGTACCGTCTACAATCCGAACCACATGTTCGGCATCCTTTCGTCGTTCAATCCCGATGTGATCAACGACGTGGAACTCTACAAAAGTTCCATCCCGGCCCAATACGGCGGGCGTATCTCTTCTGTGCTGGAAGTGCGGAGCCGTGACGGCAACAGCAAAAAGGTGCAGGGCTCGCTCGGCCTGGGCCTGCTGACGAGCCGGCTGCACCTGGAAGGGCCGATCGTGAAAGATCGTACGACTTTCATTCTCGGCGGCCGGACCACCTATTCCAACTGGATCTTCAACCTGCTGCCCGAAAACAGCAGTTATGCGGGTGGCCGGGCCTCGTTCCAGGATGTGAACCTGGGCGTGAGCCACAAAGTGAACGAGCGCAACTCGATCCACGCCTATGGCTACTTCTCCCGCGACAAGTTCAGCTTCAGCAACGACACGACTTTCCGTTACCGCAACATCAACGGCGCGCTGAAATGGCACAGCATCTTCAGCGACCGGCATACGATGACGGCTACCGTGGGCTATGACAGCTATCACTATGGTATTGAAGACCGGTTCAACGTCTATTCGGCCTATACCCTCAACACGGCGGTAGACCAGGCGTTCGCCAAGGTCCATTTCACTTCTGTCGTCGGCGAGGACCATACGCTGGGTTATGGTGTCAATGCGCTCCGTTACGATCTCAACCCGGGGTCGTATCATGCAGCGGGCGACAGTTCGCTGGTCGTGTCCCGCGACCTGGACCATGAACAGGCCTGGGAGACAGCCGTGTATGCGGGCGACACCTGGCGGATCAACACAAATCTGTCGCTGGAGGCCGGCATCCGCTGGTCGCAGTTCTTCCGGCCGGGCAACAGCCGGTTCCGCGGCGGGCCCGAGTTCCGGCTTTCCGGCAAGTATTCTTTCAACGACGTGACGAGCGTCAAGGCCGGCTTCAATACGATGCGGCAGTACATCCACATGATCTCCAACAGCATCAACGTGTCGCCGACCGACAGCTGGCGGCTGACCAGCGACAAGATCCGGCCGCAGGAAGGCTGGCAGGCGGCGACGGGTGTCTACCGGACCCTGATGGACAATACGCTCGACCTTTCGCTGGAAGCCTACTACAAACGGGTCAAGCACTACATCGATTACAAAAGCGGCGCCGTGCTGGTGATGAACGAAAACCTCGCCGACGAGCTGGTGGAAACGGAGAACCGGTCGTATGGCGTGGAACTGATGGCCAAGAAGACCCTCGGCAAGCTCAACGGCTGGGTGTCCTACACCTATTCCCGGTCGAAACTGCGGGAAATGGAAGACAGGGGTGTCGAGACCATCAACGGCGGCCGCTGGTACAATGCGTCTTACGACAAACCGCATGACGTGAAAGTGGTGGCGAACTACAAGTTTACCCACCGTTACAGCCTTTCGGCCAATCTTGATTACGCGACCGGGCGTCCGGTCACGATTCCCGTGGGCCGCTATAACTACGACAACGGCATCCGCCTCGTCTATTCCGAGCGCAACGGCTACCGGATTCCCGACTATTTCCGGCTCGACCTGGCCCTGATCGTCGAACCGGGGCACTATCTGAAAAAACTGACCCACATGTCGCTGACCTTCGGCTGCTACAACGTTACCGGCCGGAAGAACCCGTATTCGATCTATTACACCTCCGACGGGTATACGGTCTCGGGCCACATGCTCAGTGTCTTTGCCACCCAGATACCCTATGTCAACTTCAATTTGAAATTCTGATGAAAAGATACCGGTTTGTTTTCCTGCTGCTGGCCGTCGTTGCGGCGACGTCCTGCGTCTATGACTACCAGCCCCAGATCGACGGGGAAGGCGGCTATCTGATCGTGGAAGGGAATATTGTGGTCGGCGGCCAAACCGACATTTCCACCAGCTGGTCCTGGTCGCTGGTCGATACGACCCAGAGCGATGAGCGTTGGCGGATCCTGGCTTCCAACAAAATGCATATCGAAGCCAGCGACGGGACCCGTTATGAAAACCGTAATGCAGCAGGTTCCTGGTATTACGGTTCCCGGGGCGTTTTCGACCTGCGGGAAGCCGATCCTTCCCTGCAATACCGGTTGGTCATCGAGAACGATAAGGGCACCTATGTCTCTTCCTGGGCTTCTCCGCTGCCGCCCGGACAGATTGACAGCCTTTCCTACCGCATCAGTGAAGACAAGACGACGATGAGCATCCTGGTGGCGGCCCATAGCGACAATACCCGGGACAGCTATTATCGCTGGACCGTTTCGGAAACCTGGGAGTATCATGCCGATGTGGCGTCCTATTATAAATATGTGGAAGAAAACGGCAAGGGGGATGTGGTTCGCCTCGACCCGAAAGAAAGCCTGTATTATTGCTGGTCTTCTGCGCGTCGTCCGGAAATCATGACCGGGACCACGCAGGGCCTGGCAGAAGACCGGCTGGCCGACTTCCAACTCTATACGATAGGCAACCACGACCCCCGTACCTCGATTGTCTATCGTACGGATGTCCAGCAGATGCGGATCCCGGAAGACGCCTGGCGCTACTGGCAAGTCATGAAGCGCAATTCCAGCGACGTAGGCGGGTTGTTCTCGCCCGAACCGTCTGAACTGCGTGGCAATGTGGTCTGCCTCGAGCGACCGGAGGAACTGGTCCTGGGCTATGTCGGCGTCATGTCAGTCACCACGGCGCGCTTGTATATCAAGAGCTATGAGGCTCGTTTCTACAAGGCGCCGCGCGCGGTGCTTCCTACGCCCGACACGCTCAATACGCCTTCCGACTGGCGGGAGGCTTTCCAAAAAGGCTGGGCTCCTGGTGATGCGGTTTGGGATGAATCGGGCTCACGGATGCTCGGATATGAGTGGTGGCCGATGTACTGTCTGGACTGCCGGACAAAGGGCGGAACGAAAAACCGGCCGTTCGACTGGCCGAACAGCGATATTTAGTAGTTAGCAGGATGAAAAAGAGTTTGCTTATCCTGGCGGCTTGGCTGCTTTTCGCGGGATGGATTTCCGCGCAGGACCGGGTGGTGGAACGGACCTATCTGTCTACGGATAAAGATGTCTATGTGGCGGGCGAGCCGCTCTGGTATTCTGCTTTCTGCGTGGACGCCGCCCGGGGGACGTTTTCTCCCGTGAGCAGTATCGCTTATGTGGAACTGCACAACCCCGAAGGCCTGGTCTGCACGGGCAAGGTCGCACTTTCGGGCGGACGCGGCGCCGGACGGCTGCAGTTGCCCGGCACGCTCCCGACCGGCAATTACCGGCTGGTCGCCTATACGACGCAGAACCGGGCGGAGGCGGACTATGACTATACGGGAATCGCCTCGAAGACGATCTCTGTCTTCAATGTCTTTTCGAACGAGCGGGTCAAAGACGGGGTCGATGTAGTTTCGGAGGAAGAATATGCCCGGCTGGTGACGGAGAGCGTCATGCCCGGCTCCGACCGGGCATCTATTGACTTGCGCTGGTCGGACGGCGTTCTGACGCTCGTCAATCCGACCGGGGAAACCGCTTCGCTCAGCGTCTCCATCTGGCACGACGACGGCTTCCTTACCAATGGGAATCCGACCATCGACGCTTTTGTGGACGGCTGCCGGCAGGTCGGACCGCGCCGCCTCGACGACGGGGTCACGCCTGAATACGAAGGGGAAATCATCTGGGGACACGTAGCCGGTGTCGCCCCGGAAGCCATAGCTTCGCTGGCAGGCCGCTATGCCTTCATTTCCACACCGTCCGACAAATCCGACATTTATACGTCGCCCATCGACGTGACGGGCCGGGTCTGCTTCTTTACCGGCAATATTTACGGAAACAAGGAATGTGTCTGTGAAATCGAGGGGATGGACCCTGCTTTCGGCGGCTTCATCGAACTGGAATCCCCGTTTGTCGGCGCCAAGGTCGCCGACACGGAACCCTTGAAATTGAGCGCTTCCCTGCGAGAGCCTCTCCGGCAGCGGAGCCTGGCCATGCAGATTGAGCAGAAGTTTACCGCTGATACCCTGCTGGACCTGCTGCCCGTCAAGGAAAACGGCCTCTTCGGGAATGAAGAGGTCGTCTATCCGCTCGACGACTATACCCGTTTCCCGACCATGGGGGAAGTTTTCATTGAGTTCGTCAAGGAAATCCGCGCCCGCCGCTGGAACGACCGCAGACGCAACCTCCAGGTCCGGCTCAACGACCGGACAGACATCTCTTTCTCCCACGACACCACGTTGATGCTGCTCGACGGCGTGCCGGTTTTCGACCAGCAGAAAATCATGGACTACGATCCGCTGCTGGTGGAGTCGATCCACATCTATCCATATACCTCTTTCATCGGCAGCCGCACCTTTGAGGGCATTGTCAATTTCGTGACCTACAAGCATACCCTGCCGGGCTTTACGTTCGGGAACAACGTGCGGGTGATCGACTTCCAGGGTGTTTCCTGGCCGCTGGCCTTCACCGGCGCCCCCCTGCTTGCGGAAACGGACTATCCGGATTATCGCCAGACCATCTACTGGCATCCGGTCGTGAAGCTGACGCCGGGCCAGGTCCTGGAGATCCCCTGCAAGCTGCCCGATTACAAGGGCTGTTTCCGCGTGGTGGTGGAAGGCCTGACTGCGGGCGGGAAGCCGCTCCGGGCCACAACTTCGTTCACGACGGATTAATTTTGTTCAAAACTTGTTGGCGGTTAGGAATTTTTGTCCTATCTTTGCATCCCCGCAAAAAGCGGGGACAGCAAACATAAATAATAGATTTACAACTATTTATGCCAACAATTCAACAATTAGTTCGCAAAGGACGCGAGGTTATTGTCGAGAAAAGCAAATCTCGCGCGTTGGATGCTTGCCCTCAAAGGCGCGGTGTCTGCGTCCGTGTTTATACCACGACGCCGAAAAAGCCGAACTCTGCCATGCGTAAAGTGGCGCGTGTTCGTCTCACCAACCAGAAAGAGGTCAATGCATACATCCCGGGTGAGGGCCACAACCTCCAGGAACACAGCATCGTGCTGGTTCGTGGCGGCCGTGTGAAGGACCTCCCTGGTGTTCGTTACCACATCCTTAGGGGCGCACTTGACACCGCTGGCGTGGAGGGTCGTACGCAAAGCCGTTCCCTCTATGGCGCCAAACGGCCGAAGAAGGGCAAAACCGCCGCTAAGAAGTAATTCACCTTTTTTAAATTCTTACAGAAATGAGAAAATCGAAGCCTAAAAAGAGGATTCTACTTCCTGATCCCAAGTTTCACGATGTACAGGTTACCCGTTTCGTGAACAACCTTATGCTGCAGGGGAAGAAGAGTATCGCGTATTCTATTTTTTACGATGCCATCGATATCATCGGCGAGAAGATGAAAGATTCTGAACAGGCTCCTATCGATATTTGGAAGAAGGCGCTCGAAAACGTCACCCCGCAGGTTGAGGTCAAGAGCCGCCGCGTCGGCGGTGCCAACTTCCAAGTCCCTATGGAGGTGCGTCCGGAAAGAAAGATCTCCCTTTCGATGAAGAACATGATTGTCTTCGCCCGCAAGCGTTCCGGTCACTCCATGGCGGAGAAACTGGCTGCAGAAATCATGGCTGCCTACAACTGCGAAGGTGCAGCCTTCAAGCGGAAAGAAGATATGCACAGGATGGCAGAGGCCAACAAGGCGTTTGCCCACTTCCGCTTCTAATCTGCTTTCAATCTGCAATTGATGGCAAGAGACCTCGCATATACGCGCAACATCGGTATCATGGCGCACATTGATGCCGGTAAGACCACCACGTCCGAGCGCATCCTCTATTATACGGGCAAGACCCACAAGATAGGAGAGGTGCACGAGGGCGCTGCGACCATGGACTGGATGGTCCAGGAGCAGGAGCGTGGCATTACCATCACGTCGGCCGCGACCACGGCCTTCTGGCATTACAATGGCGAACAGTATCAGATCAATCTGATCGACACCCCGGGCCATGTGGATTTCACGGTCGAAGTAGAGCGTTCGCTTCGCGTCCTTGACGGGACGATCGCCACTTTCTGTGCCGTCGGCCGCGTGCAGCCCCAGTCGGAGACGGTCTGGCGTCAGGCGGACAAATACCATGTCCCCAAGATTGCCTACGTTAACAAGATGGATCGTACCGGCGCGGACTTTCTTGCCGTCGTTGAGGACATTTGCGAAAAGCTGGGTGCCCGTTCCATTCCGATCTGTCTCCCCATCGGTGCCGAAGAACACTTCGAAGGCATCGTGGACCTGATCGCCAAGAAGGCCTATTATTACGATGGAACCAGCAAGGAGCTCCACAACTATGAGGAGCGTCCGGTTCCCGCGGAAATGATGGCCGAGGTGGAGGAGTGGAGAGGAAAGCTCATCGAATCCGTCGCGGAATACAACGACGTGATTCTGGAGAAGTTCTTTGACGATCCCGACTCGATCTCCGATCAGGAGATCATCGACGCACTCCGGAAGGCGACACTTTCCATGTCGGTCGTTCCGACCTGCTGCGGCTCTTCGTTCAAGAACAAGGGAATCCAGTTCCTGCTCGATGCCGTGATCCGGTATCTTCCTTCGCCGCTCGACAAGGGGAGCGTTCACGGAATCGACCCGCGCACCGACAAGCCGGTGGAGCGTAAGCCGGTCGCTACGGAGCCGTTCTGCGGTCTGGTCTTCAAGATCGCGACCGATCCGTTCGTGGGCCGGCTGGCCTTCATCCGCGCGTACTCCGGACGCCTCAATGCGGGCGCCCAGGTGCTCAATACCCGCTCCGGCAAGAAAGAGCGGGTGGTCCGCCTCTACCAGATGCACTCCAACAAGCAGAACCCCATCGACTTTGTCGAAGCCGGCGACATCTGCGCCGCTGCGGGGTTCAAGGAACTGCGTACAGGCGACACCGTCTGTGAAGACACCCATCCCGTCGTGCTCGAATCGATCACGTTCCCCGATCCCGTGATCGGCATCGCGATCGAGCCGAAAACGCAGCAGGATATCGACCGGCTTGGCATCGCCCTGGGCAAACTCTCAGAGGAGGATCCCACCTTCACGGTGCAGAGCAACCAGGAGACCGGCCAGACGATCATCAGCGGTATGGGTGAGCTTCATCTGGACATCATCGTGGACCGTCTGCGCCGCGAATACGGCGTGGAAATCAACCAGGGTGCTCCGCAGGTCAACTACAAGGAAGCGGTCACCCGGACACTGGTCCACCGGCAGGTGTTCCGGAAACAGACGGGCGGTCGCGGCAAGTTCGCCGACATCCAGGTCGAGCTCGGCCCGACCGACGAAGGCGTCGACGGACTGCAGTTCTTCGACGAGGTCAAGGGCGGCAATATCCCGAAGGAGTTCATCCCTTCCGTCGAGAAGGGATTCAAGGCCGCCATGTCCAACGGCGTGCTGGCCGGTTATCCGATGACCGCCTTGAAGGTCCGTCTGCTGGACGGAAGCTTCCATCCGGTCGACTCGGATGCCCTCTCCTTCGAGATCTGTGCCCGGATCGCGTTCCGCAATGCCCTCCGCAAATGCGGTCCTGTGCTGATGGAGCCGATCATGTCACTCGAAGTGGTGACTCCGGAAGAGTACATGGGCGATGTGGTGGGCGACCTGAACCGCCGCCGCGGCCAGATCGTGGACATGGACTCCAAGGCGAACGCCCGGATCGTCAAGGCCAAGGTTCCGTTGGCCGAGCAGTTCGGCTACGTGACGGTGCTCCGGACCCTGACTTCGGGCCGCGCCACCAGTTCGATGGAATTTTCGCATTATGCGGAAGTACCGGCGAACCTGGCCAAGGAGATCATCGACAAGCAGGGCGGTCCTCGCAGATATTTTGATGACGATGAAGATTAAAATTGTTAAAAAGTTAGTATAATGAGCCAGAAAATCAGAATTAAACTCAAATCTTACGACCACGCGTTGGTGGACAAGTCCGCCGACAAGATCGTCAAGACGGTGAAGGCTACGGGTGCTGTCGTCAGCGGTCCGATTCCCCTTCCGACCGACAAGAAGATCTTTACGGTGAACCGTTCGACCTTCGTCAACAAGAAGGCGCGTGAACAGTTTGAATTGAATTCTTTCCGCCGCCTCCTGGACATCTACAGCTCCACGCCGAAAACCGTGGACGCCTTGATGAAACTCGAACTCCCCAGTGGCGTCGAAGTAGAAATCAAAGTGTAATCAACGGAATTTGCCGGGCTGATCGCCCGGCAAATTTGGTCCCATAGCTCAGTCGGTCAGAGCAGCGGACTCATAATCCGTGGGTCGCAGGTTCAAGTCCTGCTGGGACCACGAAAAAACCAGCCCTTGCGGCTGGTTTTTTGTGGTCCGGAGGACCCCCTTTTTCACTGGGGCACATCCCCAGACCCCTCGGCCTACGGCCGAAGCATTAGGGTGTAGCAGCTTTAATTGTGCATTCGCAGGTTTTTTTCAGATTTCCTTTCTGGAGTGTGAGGGTGCAGGTCCCTTCCCCGACCGCCGTGACCAGTCCCGTATCCGAAACCGTCGCCACCGCTTCGTTGCTGGAACTCCACACCGTTTCGTCGGTCGAATTGGCTGGCTTGAATCCAAAGACCATCTGGTAGGTCTTGCCGACTTCCAGCGTGAGCGTTTCCGGTTTCAGGACCAACTGTGTGGCCGGAATGAGCCGGTCGAACGACACGACTTTCATGAGGGATTTATCAAACCAGGAAAGGAAGATCGCGATGCGGTATTGCCGGGATACATCCCACAAGGAGGCATCACCGGTCGTAAAGCGGACGTCAAAGGCCATGTTGTACACGACGCCTCCTCCTTTTTCAAGGGGCGTTCCCGAGAAACTCACTTGCTCTACAGCGCTGACATATCCGTCGTCGACAGCGATCGCGTCGACATTCAGTCCGGACACTTGCTGATAGGCGCTGTAGTTGGACAGGACCTCCGAGGAGGACAGGGTATCGGTAACGAAGAAAACCAGATGGAACTTGTAGTTGGTAGAAGGCGTGACATAGGTGCCGCTGAGGGAAATATCCGTGATGACGGGCACATGCTGCCGTGTTCTGGGCAGCCGGACAACCGTTCCGTCGGACATGGTCAGGGCGACCGCATCCGGATCGGACAGGTCGGCGGCCGTGAAAAAGTCGAGAACGACTTTTCCTGTTGCTGCGACTGGCTTTCCGTCCGGGCCTTTCATCACTTCGGTTTCACCGCCCGCGTACGAAATCGTGAAATAGAACATCCCGAGCGAGTCGATGATGCCGATGTGCGGGGTTGCGTCTTCGTAGGACACGCAAATCATTTCGCCCTTGTAGCGGAGCCACTCATAGTCGTCGCTGGAACGGCTGCGATACACCCAATAGTATTTGCCGTCGGTATAGGCCTTGGCGCTCAGCAGAACGGAGTCCTGACTGCTGTAGCCGTCGCGGATGGTGAGCACGTTTCCGCTTTCCAGGGTAATCCGGCATCCTTTCACGCCGTTTTCCTCAAACTCCGTCACGGATTTGACGAAGGTATCGCCGGGAATCTTGCCGACCAGATCCGTATAGGATTTGAACTCCCCGTTGATTTCGTCGCACTGACGGGTGAGTTCGTCGAAGGCATATTGGGTCGGGAGCCGGAAGATGTTGTATTCTCCGATGATGAAGGAGACAAAGTAGGGATCGGAGGTGTCGATGCTGGAGAAGACCGAGGAGCCGGGTTCTCCCTGCGCCGCACCCCAGCCGGCCTTGTTCCAGGAGTTGCCGTCGAAACTATACCACCAGACGCCGTCCTCGATTTTCAACTGCGGAACGGTTCCGGTTGCCTTGACCCGCAGGCCGTAGCTGTTGGTCATCCAGGTCGGCGTTCCGTCTTCCCCCATCTGGATGGTCCAGTAATAGGCTTCATACTGTTCGTTGTAGCGCACGCCCACGATCGGCGTGACACCGTTGGTGCCGCTGGTGAGGATCAGGGAAGAACCGCTGGTGAAGGTGATGCGATAGGCTTTCTGCGATCCGTCCATGAATTCCGTGATGCCGGAGATATGGTCGTTCTTCTCCAGGGCGGAAACCAGTTCCGAGAGCGCGGAGATGTTGGTGTTCAGCTTCGAAACACGCTCTTCAAGCGCTTCGATCTCCGCGGAAAGATCGGAAATCCGCTGGTCAAGCTCTTTGTCGCAGCCGAACAGCAGCAGGGCGGAAGCCATCAGGATCCATAACTGTAATGCTTTTCTCATTGTCTGCTTCCTCCCTTATTTAGCCTGAATTGTGACGACCAGGGTCTTCATGGACCCATAGCCGTTGGAAACCAATAAATTGAGCCTGCTCGTCGAAGGCGCGGCAAAATCGTCCGGGGAATACACGTCGATGGTCCAGGTAACGTGGTCGGTCGTATAGGCCTCGGCGTAGAAGCCGTCTTGCGTCACAGGCAGGACCTCGGCCCGTTTGTCGGCGCGGCTCAGCGTACATTTGAACGACGCGAGTTCTTTCGCTCCCATGGTGAGTTTGTTTCCGGAGACCGGAGCCGAGAGCGAGACGGTAAAGGTACGGGCCAGCGGAATCAGGACGCTCTGTCCTCCGTTCAGGGTAATGCTGACCATGTCATCCTGGACCGAGACGACCGACAGGACCACGGGATCCGGCACATTCACGGAGGCCGGGACCCGTTTTCCGTTGCAGAGCAGGTAGGTGGGCTTCTGGTCTCCGTAGGCTACGGCCCAGTAATACGTGTCGTCTGCCGTGTCTTTCAGCAGGGAAATGGACGGTGTGAGACCCTGGGGCGCGTTGGCCCGGATCCGCTGTCCTTTTTCATCCAGAATCCATTCGGCCGCATCCGATCCGTAGCGGATGGTCCAGTACCAGACATCTTCCGCGGCCTCGTCCTGCTGGGCGCCGATGACCGGGGCGTTCGTGCCGGTGCCGTCGTAGAAGGAGTAGGAACTGCCGTCCGAGAGGGTCAGGGTGAAACCGATCGTATCCTCGCCGCTGAGGATGGGGATGATATCGCTGACATAGACTTTATCCTTGATATCGCTGACCAGTTTCATGAAGGTCTCCAGGTTTTGGTTCAACTTGCGGCAGGATTCCTCCAGCTTTTCAAAGCTCGACCAGGTCGGAAGCTGGACGGAGGTTCCGTTGAGCATGTTGAACAGGACGTAGTCGCCCATGTCTTCGATGCTCTTGAAGAAGGACGCTCCGTCTTCGCCGGTGGCCCGGCCGAGGTTGTGCCAAATTTCGCCTCCGTCGTAGGTGACCAGCCAGTAGCCGTTTTCAATCTTGAATTCGGGCGAGGCCGCCGAGGTCGAGATCCGCACGCCGTAGTTGTCGGTCAGGAAATGGGCTTCCGTTTCGGAAGGATACTTGACGGTCCAATACCATACTCCGTCTTCGCCTTTCTGGACACCCAGGACCGGGGTCTCCGCGTCGGTGCCATTGTAGAGCGTCACGGGATCGGAATGGGTGAAATACAGCGTGTAGCCGATGACTTTGCCGTTTTGGTAAAGGGTTTCCACCTGCTTGAGGAAATCGTAGGTATCGAGTTTGTCCACGATGGTGCGGAGACCCTCGAGCGTGGTATTCATCTCCTTGCAGCGCTGCTCCAGCTTTTCGATGCGCCGCTCCAGCCGGGAGAGCTCGTTTTCAACCTCGTTGAAACATCCGCCCAGCGGAAGCAGGGTGAGCAGGAGGATCAGATAGCATTTTTTCTTCATCGGTCAGCCCTCCTGTGTGATGTTGATGGTTTTGATGACGGTGACAGGCGCATTGTTCGTCGTAAAAGTGAAGAACGCCATGATCTTGCTGTAAGCAGCCGGGAAAGACTCGGGGGCTTTGATCCGGATGTAATTCACACCGGACTGGGTTTCCGTCGTCGCCGTGAATCCGCCTTGTGTGACCAGGGCCACGGTCGGCGTGGGTCCGTTGGCAACGTAGCGGAGCAGGACTTCACCACTGTTCTTCATGGCCAGCGTTTCGCCGACAGGTGTTCCGTTTTCCTGGGTGATGGAGACCGTGTACTGTTTGGGAAGGACGAAACGGGCCGACGAGTCCTTGAGGACGATGACCAGCGAATCCCGGTAGTTCTTGACGGAGGAGAAGGCCCGTGAAACGGAATCTATGGCGCGGGGCGTCCAGGTGCTGTCGACCAGGAAGCGCAGGAACTCGGTATTGTCGCCGGTGGTAACCGTCCAGTAGAATTGTCCGTCCTTGTCGCGTGCGATGGAAACCCGCGGGACTGTCACCGTTTCGCTGGAAGCCGAGATCTTCTTACCGTCCGGAGAAAGGACCCACTGCTCCGGGGAGGAGCCGATGGTGTAGGCCCAGTAGTATTTGCCGTCGGTGTGTTTCTTGACGAAGATGGCCGGGCTGACGGAGGCCGTCCAGTCGTGGATGCGGAAGCTCTTGCCGTTGGACAGGGTCACAGAAAGGCCCACCGTGTCGAGGCCGGAGAGAATCGGACTGACCCGGGTGATGTAGAGGAGCTTGTCTATATACGACAGGAGCAGGTCGCTCTGGGCGTCGGCGTTGTCGTTGATTTTCCCGAATTCCGTTTTGAGTTCCAAGTATTTCCGGTAGGTGGGAATCTTGAACTGGGCGCCGTTGGTGAGGGTGAAGATCACATAGTTTTCGTTGCGGGTGTCGACGGACTGGAACATCTGGTCACCGTTCTTTCCGTTGGCCTCGCCGAGCTGGATCCATTCCTTGCCGTCCAGGGTATAGCAGAACCAGCCGTCGCGGAGGGCAATGTAGGGCAGCACGCCGATAGAGAGCATCTTGGTGCCGTCGGCCGCGCGGAGCCACTCATAACTTCCGTCTCCGTACTGGACGGTCCAGTACCAGTTTTGATCCTCGGGATCCTGGCGGCTGGCGACCAGCGGCGTCTTGCCGTCTTTGCCGTTGTAGATCGTAACGGGATCGTGCTCCACGAAGTTGATCCGGTAGCCGGTGACGGTCGAGCCGGAGCGGAGCTCCGTGATGCCGGTCACCATGTCTTGATTCTCAAGCGCCGTAACCAGACTCCGGAGGGCGGTCAAGTCGTTGTTGAGCTTGTCGCAGAATTGCTGCAACTCCTCGACACGTTCTTCCAATTCGTCGAGCTTCTCGTAGTATTGTTGGACGCATCCTGTTGTCAGGAGCGCCCCCGCAAGAAGCATCGCACTGATGAAATGTTTCATATAGATCGCTGTTTTTTTGCTTAGAACAGATAGCCCGTGTTGATGTAGAGCGAACCGCCCTTCCCGTTATCCTGCCGGTTGAAGGCGCGGCCGTAATCCACGGCGATGATGAAGTTCTTGTTGAGGATGAAACGGAGTCCGCCGCCGGCGGCCAGATGGAACCGTTCCTGCGTCCCGGCTGCGAGCTGGGCGGGGAAGCGGTCCGGCCAGGTGGCGGGCCAGGACGGATCGACGGAGACATCCACATAGTCCTTGAGCACGCGTCCGCCGTCGAAGAAGGCGTTGGCGCCGAGCGAGAGATTCTGGTTCAGCACGCGGGTGGTGTAGAATTTCCAGCGGAGTTCCGTGTTGAAATAGCAGACAGCCTGGCCCTGGATGCGGTTGCGCATCAGGCCGCGGAGGGTTCGGTAGCCGCCGAAACCGTCGCGGTCGTAGCCGGGGCCGAGCACGGCCTCGAAAGGCAGTGCATAGAAAGCCGGCTTGCCGATGAATCCCTGGACATTGGCCCGGTAGGCGAAGACCAGCTTGTCTCCGGAGAGCGGGAAATACTGCCGCAGCACGGCGTAGTATTTTCCGTAGGGCTTGTTGGTACCCATCCATTTGGGAGCCCATTCCATGAAGGCGTCGGCCCAGATGCCGCGCGTAGGCGCGTTCTCCACGTCCCGGCTGTCATACGACAGGCCGGCCCGCCAGGCACTGGTCATACCGCCCTTGTACTCGTCGGCCTCGATGAAGCCCAGTTCCTTGTACCAGGCGAACAGGGTTTTCCCATAGGGAACCTGCTGCAGGTTGTCGTTGGTATACTCGTCGAGGATGAAGTAGCGGAAATGGTAGCCGAATTTCCAGAAGAAGTGGTCGGTGATTTTTCCCGTAAAGTCGAGCTTGCCGTAGGGCATCATGCGGCTCATCTTGTAGTAAGCCGAGGGGAGGGAAGCGTCGAAATACGAGGCGTAGCCTCCGAAGCCGTAAAAGTCGAAGGCCTTTTCATTGGAGAACTGGGCGGTGAACGAAAAGCGCACGCCAGGAATCAGGAAGCGGTTGTCGTAGCTCAGCACATAGAGCTGCGAGCCTTTGGTGAACCAGGAAGCCTCTACATACAGTTGCTGCCGCGGGTTGGGATACCAGCCTTCCTTGCCGAAATCATAGAGGTTGGCCAGGGCTCCCAGCTGGAATCCTTTGTCCTGGTCGAAGGCCAGGATCGGGAAACCGCCGAACGAAAAACCTTTCTTGACGATTTCCCGTTCCGCATTGTCCTGTCCCAAGGCGTTGTAAGCCAGGGAGAACAGGACAAGAAGCGTGATTATATATCGTATCTGTTTCATTATCATAGCGTTTTCAACTGATTCAGCAAATCGTTCTTCCAATGCCGGATGCGGCTGTTGCAGAGGTATCTCCACGACGAAGCGCAGCGACGCAGCTGTTCGACCCATTGGTACGTAAACATCGGCGCCGGGATCAACAGCACCAGGGCTGCCAGCGCCCAATACCATTTCACCGTGCAGAACAGGACAACGGCCCAGACGACCAGCAGCAGGGTCCACAGGATGATGAGGACGCCGCAGCGGAAAGAGTTGCGGAAGGTGCGGTCCTTGACATCGTGGGCCATTTTTTCTCCGACGATCCAGGCGGGCAGCGAGGCAAGCGCCATCGCCAGGATCACAGGCAGGCAGACGACGGTCTTAAGCGTGCGCCACAGCGCCGCCGCCAGCGGATGTTTCGTGTAGGTGGCGTGCAGGCTGATGCGGGCGCGTTTGCGCGCGCGGGTGAAGTCCAAGGCATTTTCAAAGAGCTTCTTTGCTTTTTCCGGCGCTGCTTCCCGCAGCTTTCCGATCTTTTCGGCAGCCGCCCTGTTGGCGTTGAATCGTCCCCGCAGGTCACGCTCGGGAATTTGTCCGCTCAACAGTTTGGCCAGTTCCCAGGTGGCCTCGTAGTCCTCATCGTCCGGGATATAGACGATCAGCTGTTTCATCGCTTCGGCCGTCATGCTGCGGATGTCATTCAGCAGCACGGCTTCGTGGCGGCCGGCGTGGGCAGCCAGATAGGCCGAGACGTCGATCGGTTTACCGATGGTCACCAGCAGGGTGGAGGCGCGGTAGCGGTAGTAGTCGCCGTATTCACAGCCGATGGGTACAATATATACGTGCTGCCGACCTTCCAGCGTCTTGTCTGCTCCGCAGGCGATTCTTGCGATTCCTTTGCCGAGCGGTAGCAGGCTGTGCATGGAACGGTGCCGTCCCTCCGGTAAGATGCAGAAAGGGACCAGATTGTTGAGTACTTCGATGGACTTTTCGATGGTGTCTTCCGCGTTGAGCACGTTGCGGAATCCGTCGCGGACCCGGTGAATCGGCATGATCTTGAAGAAAGTCAGGATTTTGCGTATCACGGGTTTGTTGAAGATGTCGGCCCGGGCAACGAATACCATCTTTTCGTGGTCCTTGGCCATGACGACCAGGGGATCGAGCAGGGCGTCGCAATGGTTCGGGGAGAAGATCGGCGCACCCGCTTCCGGGAGGTTCTCCCGGCCTTCATAGCGGATCTTCGTGAAAGCGGCGTGGATATAGGGATCCGCAATCGCGCGGACCACCGTGTATCCCCAGTCGCTTTCATAGATTTTCTTCATATTGCGATAATTCTCCAAGTTTAAAAATAACTCGCTAAGATAGATAAAAGAGGTGACTTTTCACAGATTTTTGTGTACATTTGTCGTATGGCTTACACCGTGATGTTCTACAACCTGGAGAATCTCTACGATACCGTAGACGATCCCCATACCTGTGATGATGATTTCACCCCGATGGGCGACATGCGCTGGACCCGCGAAAAGTATTTCCAGAAGCTGTCCAACCTGAGTGAGATCTTCTCCACCGTCGCTTCCGCGCACAACGGGTTTCCGGTGGTGGCGGGTGTTTCCGAGGTCGAGAACCTGAAGGTCCTCAAAGACCTCGCCGCCCAGAAGCGGATGTCGGGCGCGCACTACAAATGCCTGCATTTCGAGTCGAATGATGCCCGCGGCGTGGAGGTCGGGATGCTCTATCGGCCCGACAAATTCACGCTGATGGGGTGTGAGCCGATCAAGCTGGAGCTCCGCAGCGGGCGTGAGTACATCGGACGGGACATCCTTTCCGCCTGGGGTTCGATCGACGGGGAGATGTTCGCGTTCTATATCTGCCATTTCCTGTCGCGCCGCACCGGCGTGGCGGCCTCGTCCGGTTTCCGCCGGGCCGGCGCCGAAACGGCCCGCGACCACGCCGCGCAATTGAAGAAACAGTATCCCGAACTCAAGGTGGTGATCATGGGCGACATGAACGACAGCCCTTCGGACGAGTCGCTCTCCGTGCTGCTCCGGGCCCACAAAACCATCTTCAACGTGCCGGAAGGAGAGTATTTCAATCCTTTCTGGATGCTGGCCGAAGAGGGGAAAGGCACCAGTATCCACAACCACCGCTGGGTTCTCTACGACAATATCATCGTGTCGAACAACCTGCTGCCGACCTATCCCGGGCTGAAGGGTTTCCGGATCGTGCGGCTTGACACCAAAAATCATTACGGAGAGATCTTCCGCCGCAACTTCATGATGCGGAAAGGGGCGCCGCGACGGAGTTATTACGGCAACTCGTTCGACAACGGCTACAGCGACCATCTGCCGGTATTGATCAAGATCGACCGAAGATGATCCGGCGCTACGAGGATTTCGTGTTCGACATCGACGGGACGCTTCTGGATACGGAGCGCACAGGTGTCCTTTCCCTGATGCAGACCATCCGGGAACTGACGGGCATCGAAATGGCCTATGAGGAAGCGTATCAGTATTTCGGCATTCCCAGTTCCCATACCTCCGCGAAGTTGGGCTATGGGGACGCGGCCCGGTTCGCGGAAGTCTGGGAGGAGCACTTCCAGGAACTGATGGACCTGGTTCAACCGTTTCCGGGGGTTGAAGCGGTGCTGCAGGACCTTCGTGCGACCGGCGCACGGCTCGGCGTCGTGACGTCCCGTTCCCGTGCTGAGATTGCTTACGACCCGCACCTGGCCAAACTGCTGCCTTTTTTCGACGTTGTGGTCAGTTCGGAGGATTCGCCGCGGCACAAGCCTTTTCCCGATCCGATGCTCACTTATCTGGAAAAAGCCGGTGCGCGGAAGGAAACGACGCTCTACCTGGGCGATACGTTGCACGACTGGCGCTGCGGCCACGATGCGGGCTGCGATTTTGCGCTGGCGGACTGGAAAGGCAGGGGAATGCAGGGGATTCCGGCGGAGTATTGCTTTGCCGACGCCGCTTCGTTGCGGGCGATCCTGGGCCTCTAGGGAATCAGTGGGCGGAAATGCGGTTGGCCATCCGCTTGTCGCGACGTTTCTTTTCCTTGCCGTAGGCGGATTTCAGGTATTTCTGCCACTGTTCTTCCGTAAAGACTTTCTCCAGGGCTTCGTCGGTGGCAGCCATCCATTTGTCGGAAAGCGCCTGGAAGGTTTCATCGTTGCTGGCGCCGGTCTTCCGCGTCAGGGTGATTTCTTCGACCATCGCCGGGTAGTTGTGCTGCAGGATGGAATCGACGAAGAAGACCTGTATCTCGTCGAGCTTGAACGTTTTCGTGAGGTTTTCGATCTGGGAGTTGACGATCTTGTCGATGTCGGGCTCCTGCGGCTCCTGGGCGAAAGTCCGGGGGACGCCGGCCAGGAGAAGGACAACGGAAAGCAGGGTCAGAAAGTAGGTTCTTTTCATGGCTTGGTCGTTTTTACTCGTCGGTTTGGGCTCCTTCCTGGATGACCACGAGACTCCGCTGAAGGGCTTCTGATTTCACGGGGACCGTGGCTTTCCGGGGCTGGGAGCCGGGATTCTCCGACACCCGGATGAAAACCGTCGTGCTGGCGTCAAGCCATTCGGGATTGGCACGGATCCAGGAATCTGTCCGGTCCGGGTAGAGGGTCGTGATGACATTGGTCGTCACCACGATCTGCTGGGAATCGGCCGCAGCGGTAAAACGGAGCGTGTCGGGCGAGATGCTCAGCTCAGGCAGTACGTACTTTTCACAGCCTGAAAACTGGGCGGCCAGCAGCGCCAGCAGGACCACGGAAAGGAGGATCGCAGAGGCTTTTCGCACGGGGTTTTCAATTTATGGTGCGAAGGTATGAAAAAAAACTGATATATTTGTGGTATGAAAAAGTGCTTGATCTTGATCGCATGGATGGCGCTGCTGGCCGCCTGTACCCAGGAGTCCGACTTGCACATCACGCCCGATATCGCGTCCTTTCAGTTTGACGCCGACGGCGGATCGTTCGACGTCGTGCTCTTTACCAACGGCAGTTGGACGGCTACTTGTGACGACGCGGCCGTCAGCTTTGCGCCGACCTCCGGCGATTATACCACGCCGATGCATATCTCCGTCGGAGCCAACGAATCGTATTATACCAAATCCATCCGGATCGCTCTCCTTACGCAATTGGACGGGAATTCCCGCAGCGGCAAGATCGTGATTACCCAGGCTTGCCGTCCGTTCCTCTTCTGCGAAGAAACCTTGCTCCGGGTTCCTGCCGCCGGAGGAAACGTCCGTTTCGCGATCAATTCGAACGAATCGTGGAAAGTGGTCAAGACGACCTGTGACGGAGATGCCGTAGACCTGGCTGTCGATCCCGTCACGGGCGGTCCCAACGCGGTGGACGTCACGGTCTTGATTCCCGAAAACGAGACGGGCCTCGCCCGCACGTTTACCGTGACGCTGGCTCTGGAATCCTATCTTGACAAGACGCTGGTGCTGACCGTCGTCCAGGCTGCCGGCTGATCATCCTCTTTCATCCTGCAAAAGCGAGGGTTGCGCAACTGAGGCGGAAACCTGCAGCGGTCAGGGGATCGGCGCAGGCGGCAAGGGTGCTGCCGGTGGTGAGGACGTCATCGATGAGGAGCAGATAGCGGATGCCTTGTTGCTGCAAGTTGTCAACCCGGCCGGGGTCCGGCCGGAAGGCGCCCTGCACGTTTTTCGTCTTGGCTTCATCCCGCAGGCGGGTCTGTGTTTTCGTGTAACGGCTGCGGTGAAGCAGATGGGTTTCGAGCGGAAGGGTCAGGGCCTCGGCCACGCCCTGCGCAATCGCTTCCGCCTGGTTGTAGCCGCGCTTCCAGCGCCGGAGCGGATGCAGCGGCACCGGTACGACCGCCTGGCAGCGGCGAAATTCCCGGCTGCCGGCCAGATAAGAACCCAGCAGATAGCCCATCCGGCAGGCCAATGCCCGGCGACCGCCATATTTGATGCCGTAGATTATCTTCCGGTAGTCACTTTCCGATCCGAAAAAGAACAGCGATGCGGCCGCTTCCACCTCAAAGCGGCGTGCCAGCCGCTCGAATGCCGCATTCTGCACAATGTCCCACTGGTACGTCAGCGGCAGCTCCTCCAGGCAATCTGTACACAAATCCTGCTCCTCCCCGTCGAGCGTTTTCCCGCATACCACGCACCGCCGCGGAAAGAACAAATCCCGGAGTCCCAGAAAGGTCTCAGTAATAGATGTTGAAAAGAATCCGCCCATATCGCCCGCCTCGAAACTTTTGTGCAAGATAAGGCTTTTTTATGAAGCGGCAAAATCGTAATTTTGCAGGGTATGACCGATCAACGGATCTTGGATTTCATCGGAGAGCACCATGTGCTGACCGTGGCGTGTGCGTCGCGGGAAGGAGCGCTGTGGTGTGCGAATGCGTTCTATGTGTTTGATGAGCAGGAAGAAGGGTTTATCATCACATCGGAAGCGAAGACGCTGCATGCGCAGCTGTTCCTGGAAAATCCCCGGGTGACGGGTTCCGTGGTGCTGGAAACGGAAGAAGTGGGTAAGATCCGGGGCCTGCAGTTTGCCGGAACGGTGCGGCGCTGCGACGGCGGCCTGTTCGACCGCTGCCGGCTGAAATACCTGCGGCGCTTTCCCTATGCCGTCTTCAAAGGCGGCGAAGTGTGGCTGGTCGTCCCCGACAGGATGAAATATACCGACAACCGGCTGGGGTTCGGGAAGAAACTGCTCTGGGAGAGAGAATAATTGCTATCTTTGTTTGATTATGTTCGATTTCATCAATATCTCTTTCATCGACGTGCTCGACATCCTGATGGTCGGCCTGCTCATCTATTGGCTGATCCGGGTGGTCCGCGGCACGTCGGCGGTCAATATTTTCCTCGGCATCCTGCTGCTCTATGTCATCTGGATCGCGTCGCGGGCACTGGGGATGAAACTGCTTTCCTTCATTCTGGGACAGGTGCTGGGTGTCGGCGTGGTGGCGCTGCTGGTGATTTTCCAGCCGGAGATCCGCCGCTTCCTGCTGCGCATCAGTTCCAGTACGACGGCTGCACAGAAGGGCGTTTTCAAATTTTTCCGGCATACGCGCTCGGGCGGAATGGCCCCGCGGGAGCTCGAAGAGCTGACAGCGGCTTGCCGCAAGATGTCAGAGACGAAGACGGGCGCCCTGATTGTCCTCCGGCACGGGTCGGGACTGGGCGACATCCTCGATACAGGCGATGAAATCGACGCCCGCATCAACCGGCGGCTGATCGAGAACATCTTCTTCAAGAACACCCCGCTTCACGACGGGGCGATGATCGTGTCGGAAGACCGCATCCTCGCGGCCCGTTGCACGCTCCCCATCACCCAGCGGCAGGACATTCCCGCCCATTACGGAATGCGGCACCGCGCAGCCATCGGCCTTTCTGAAGTATCGGACGCTTCGGTCATCGTGGTGTCGGAGGAGACGGGCAACATCTCTTTCGTGAATGCGGGCAATATCCGGACGATGGGCAGTATCACCGAGCTTCGCCTGGCCATCGAACAATCGTATCAATAACAGGAGAGGGAAGGCGCATGGTATTGGAACAGAAGATCGGCTTCGACCTGGTTCGGGAAAAGATTTCCGCCAAATGCGCTACGCAGTATGCCGTCCGGAAGGTCGCCGCGGAGCAGATTTCCCGCGATCCTTCCGAAATCATGTTCCGCTTGCGCCTCACCGATGAAATGCGGCTCATCTGCCTGTTTGAAGACAGTTTTCCGGCCGGCGGCTATCTCGATACCAAGGCATTCCTCCTGCCGCTGCAGGCGGAGAACACGACCATCGACCTCCCTTCGCTGCGTATGCTCCGCACCAGCCTCGACACGCTTCGCCGGATCCTGGCTTTCTTCCGCGAATGCAAGGATGACCTCTATCCCACCCTCCGGCAGATTTCGGCCACGGTGCACTATGAGCCGGAAATCGGCCGCCGCATCGAGGCCATCCTCGACCGGGCCGGGGAAGTCCGTGACACCGCTTCGCCTGAACTTGGCGAAATCCGCCGCACCCTCCGCTCGAAAGAGGGGCAGGTCTCCCGCCGCATCAATGCCATTCTCGGCGCAGCCAAGGGAGAAGGCCTGGTCGAAAGCGATGCCGAAGTCGTGGTCCGCGACGGTCGCGTGCTCATCCCCGTGCCGGCCAGCGTGAAAAAGAAACTGCCCGGCATCGTCTACGACGAATCGGCCAGCGGCAAGACGGCTTTCGTCGAGCCGCTCGAGATTATCGAGCTGGGCAACCAGATCCGCGAACTCCAGTTCGAGGAGCAGCGGGAAATCGCCCGCATCCTCTTCGCTTTCACCGAAGCCCTGCGGCCGTACCTGACCGGCCTGATCGCCGCGTCCGAATATATCGGCGAGATCGATTTCATCCGGGCGAAAGCCCTGGTGGCCCTTGATATGATCGCCGGCATGCCCATCCTTTCAGAAAACGGCGAACTCAACCTGCGCCGGGCCCGTCATCCGTTGCTCGAAGCCTCGCTGCGGCGGGAGAAGAAAGAGATCGTGCCGCTCACGCTCTCGCTCTCGAAAGAGAAGCACATCCTGCTCATCTCCGGCCCGAACGCCGGAGGCAAGTCGGTGTGCCTCAAGACGGTCGGCCTCCTGCAATACATGTTCCAGTGGGGCATGCTCATCCCGACTTCCGAGGTGAGCGAGCTGATGATCTTCGACAGCATCTTCATCGACATCGGCGACGACCAGTCGCTGGAAAACGACCTGAGCACCTATAGCTCCCATCTGCAGAACATGCGGGAAATCCTGACGCATGCCACGGCTTCATCGCTCGTGCTGATTGACGAGTTTGGCAGCGGCACAGAACCGGCCGCAGGCGGCGCCATCGCCGAAGCCGTGCTGGCCCGGCTCGACGAGATGGGCGCCTATGGCGTGATCACCACCCACTACACCAATCTCAAACTCTATGCGGACAAGAGCTCGGGCGTGGTCAACGGCGCGATGCTCTTCGACGGCGCGGCCATCAAGCCGCTGTTCCAGTTGCAGCAGGGGATGCCCGGCAACTCTTTCGCCTTCGAGCTGGCCCGCAAGATGGGGCTGCCGGCCGACGTAGTCAAGGATGCCGAAGAACGGGCCGGCAGCGAATATGTGAACATCGAGCGCAACTTGCGGCAGATTGCCCGCAGCCGCCGGGTCCTCGACGAGAAACTGGCCCGTATCAAGAGCACCGACAAGACGCTCGAAAGCCTCACGGACAAGTATCAGAAAGAACTGGGCGAGGTCAAGGCCCTGAAGAAAAACATCCTCGACGAGGCCAAGCGCGAAGCGCAGGAGATTCTGTCCGAGGCCAACCGGCAGGTGGAACGGACCATCCGCGAAATCCGCGAAGCGCAAGCCGAACGCGACAAGACCAAAGTGGCGCGGGAGAACCTGACCAAGTTCAAAGAAGAACTGCAGCAGGAGCGGCCGAGCGAGAACGATGCGGCCATCGAGCGCAAGATGCAGCAGATCGTCGCCCGCAAGGAACGCGAGCGGGCAAGGAAAGAGAAGCGAGGGGAGATTTCCGGTCAAGCCGGGAATGACGGGAAGAGTCAAGCCGGGAATGACGGGAAGACCGCCGACAGCCCGCTGCGCGTCGGCGACAAAGTCCGTCTCAAGGACAACGATATGGTGGGCGAGGTCACGCAGATAGCCGCCAAATACATCTCCGTGTCGATCGGGAGCATCATCTCGAAGATTGCACCGGGCAAGGTCGAGAAAATCTCGAACCAGCAGTACAAAGACAAATCCCGCAGCACGTTCCGTCCCGTGATCCACTATGACAGCGAATCCATCAGTCGCCGCAAACTTGAGTTCCGGCCCACGATCGACATCCGCGGACAGCGGCTGAATGACGCCCTGGACATCGTGATGCATTTCATCGACGACGCCACGATGGTGGGTGTGGGCCAGGTGAAGATCCTGCACGGCAAAGGGAACGGCGTGCTGCGCGAGGAAATCCGGAAATATTTGAAAACCGTACCCGCCGTGAAGTCGTTCCGCGACGAAGCGGTGCAGCAGGGCGGCGCGGGCATCACGGTGGTTGAAATGGACTTATGACGATGAAAAAGATTGTATCCTGGGTGATGGTCGCTCTCTGCCTGCTGGCGCTCTCTGCCTGCCAGTCGCAGGAAAAGCGGATCCGCCATACGGCGGAACAGTTCCTGAAAGCTTATTATACGGCCGATTATACGACGGCGGCCACGTATTGCACGCCCGCCCTGGCCGGCCGGCTCAACCGGGGGGCTGAAATGGGGTCCCATGTTCCGGAGGAGATAGCCCAAAAAATGAAAGAGGCCGTCATGCAGACCTCTTTCAAAATTGTTTCCGTCGATGTGGACAAGGAAAACGCCTGTGCGGTCGTCCACTATGAACTCACGGCGCCGATCCTTGACGGGCCGGTCGTGAAGCAGATGCTGTTACAGCTGGAAGGCCGCACGGCAGCGGTCGACGGCATCGAGTAATTCCCAACCGAAGAATTGTACGTTCCGCCGGACGGTCTTGCCGTCGCGGATCAGTTCGACTTCCTTCACGAAGGGGTCGCGGCCCATGTGGCCATAAGCCGCCGTGGGCTCGTAGATCGGGTTGGTCAGGCCGAAGCGGTCGATGATGGCCGCCGGCCGGAGGTCGAAGAGTTCGTTCACCCGGGCGGCAATCTGGCCGTCGGTCAGGGCGACATGCGCCGTGCCGTAGGTGTTGACAAACAGGCTCACCGGACGGGCTACGCCGATGGCATAGGACACCTGGACAAGGATTTCGTCGGCCACGCCGGCCGCCACGAGGTTCTTGGCGATGTACCGGGCCGCGTAGGCGGCGCTGCGGTCCACCTTGCTCGGGTCCTTGCCTGAGAAGGCGCCGCCGCTGTGCGCACCGCGACCGCCGTAGGTATCGACGATGATCTTGCGGCCGGTCAGGCCGGTGTCACCGTGCGGGCCGCCGATGATGAACTGACCCGTGGGATTGACGTGCAGAATCATGCCGTCCTGGAACAGGGCGGCGTTTTCATCGCTGAGGCGTGCCTTGAGGCGGGGGATGAGGATCTGTTCGACATCCCTGCGGATGCGGGCCTGGCTGGCATCGGGGTCATGCTG
>JAFZAF010000197.1 GCA_017548335.1 Bacteroidales bacterium
CAAGATTGTCTTCGAACCGTCTTATCGCATTGCGGAAGCGCTGCGCGGCTTGGATGGGTTCTCTTATATCTGGCTGATCTGGGGCTTCTCCGCCAACGATGCGGCGGAGTCCGGCGGACAATGGTCTCCCACCGTCAGGCCCCCGCGATTGGGCGGGAATGTACGGATGGGGGTGTTCGCGACGCGTTCACCGTATCGGCCGAATCCGGTCGGTCTTTCTTCGGTCCGTCTGGAAAGCATCGAGGCCGACGGGGATAATGGCCTGGTCCTTATTGTTTCTGGTGCGGACTTGATGGACGGTACGCCCATCTACGACATCAAGCCGTATCTCCCGGGCGTGGACAGTCACCCCGAGGCGACGGATGGCTTTGTGGGTACAAACCAGCAGGAACCATTGGCCGTGGAACTGTCCTCCGAACTCGCAGACAAGCTTTCTGATAAACAATTGAAAGCGCTTCGTGAAATCCTCGCCCATGACCCCCGGCCCGCGTACCACGACGATCCGGGACGCATCTACGGCATGCCATATGCCGGCCTGGACATACATTTCTCGGTGGAGAACGGTTTGGTGAAAGCCTGGTGATACTCTTTGGAACCATGAAAAAAACGCCTATCCTGCATACGCGCGACGGCATCAGTTACGTGGTCCCTTTCATTTTGATCACCAGCTGCTTTGCGCTGTGGGGCTTTGCCAACGACATCACCAATCCCATGGTCAAGTCGTTTTCCAAGATCTTTCGGATGAGTGTAACGCAAGGATCGCTTGTTCAGGTGGCCTTCTATGGCGGCTACTTCGCGATGGCGCTTCCGGCGGCGCTTTTCATCAAACGCTACAGCTATAAGACCGGCATTCTGGTCGGACTGGGTCTTTATGCCGTCGGGGCGTTGCTGTTCCTGCCAGCGGCCAAGCTGGGGAATTATTGGCCGTTTCTGGTCGCCTATTTCATTCTGACCTGCGGACTGAGTTTTCTGGAGACAAGTGCGAATCCCTTCGTGCTGTCGATGGGAGAGCCGGAAAATGCTACGCGGCGGCTCAACCTGGCGCAGTCGTTCAATCCCATCGGCTCGCTCTGCGGCATGTGGGTGGCGATGCAGTACATACAGGCGCGGATGAATCCCATGCCGACTGCCGAACGTGCGCTGCTTGACGATGCCTCGTTCGAAGCGCTTAAGGCTGCCGATCTCTCCGTGCTGGTCAAACCCTATGCGGCCATTGGCTTGGTGCTGGCCGTGGTGTTCGTGTTGGTGTTGCTGACGCGGATTCCTGTGCGGAAACTGGGGGATGCCGGTTTGTCGCGCGCATTCGGACCGAGCGTGAAGCGTCTTTGGGCGAACAAGGCCTATCGGGAAGGCGTGGTTGCACAGTTCTTCTATGTGGGCGCCCAGATCACCTGCTGGACTTTCATCATCCAGTACGGCACATCGGTCTTCATGTGCGAGGGGATGGCCGAACAGGCGGCTGAGATTCTCTCCCAGCGGCTTAATATCGTAGCGATGGTCTTGTTCTGCTGTTCCCGCTTTCTGTGCACCTGGTTGCTCAAGTTCTTCAAGCCGGAACGCCTGCTCGCCGCGTTCGCCACGGCTGCGCTGGTGCTGACACTGGGCGTCATTTTCCTCGACGGCCGGGTCAGCGTCTATTGCCTGGTGGCCGTCTCGGCCTGCATGTCGCTGATGTTCCCCACAATCTACGGCTTGGCACTGAAAGATACAGGGCCTGATGCTGAGATTGGATCCGCCGGGCTGATCATGGCCATTCTGGGCGGCTCGCTGCTGCCGCCGCTGCAGGCTATGATCATCGACGGTGGCGCTCTCTCGGGATCCTTTGTCGTGCCCGCAGTCTGCTTCGCCGTCGTCCTTGCCTATGCGCTCCGTCGTTTCACTTCCGTTTCCCAAAAGCCTGAAGCGCAATGAGTGAAAATAAGAAAGTGCTGGTAAGCGGCTGCTACGACCTGCTGCACAGCGGCCATATCGAATTCTTCCGCCAGGCCTCGGCTTTTGGCGACCTGTACGTGGGCATCGGCTCCGATGAGACGATTCTGCACTATAAGGGCCACAAGACGCTCTATGATGAGCAGGAACGCCTCTATATGGTGAAAGCGATCCGCTATGTGAAAGATGCCTTCATCAATTCCGGGAGCGGCATCCTCGATTTCGCGCCGGAAGTGGAGTGGCTCAAACCCGACCTGCTCGTCGTGAACGAAGATGGCGATTCGGAAGAGAAGCGCGCTTTTTGCCGGGAACACGGCATTGAGTACAAGGTTCTCCAGCGGACGCCCCAGCCGGGCCTAGAAGCCCGGTCAAGTACTGCGCTGAAGGAGAACATCTGCCAGATTCCCACGCGGCTCGACCTGGCCGGAACCTGGATTGACCAGCCGTACGTCAGCTGCTTCGCACCGGGCTGGGCCCTCACGATTTCCCTGGAACCGACGTTCGAAGTTCGGGAGCGCTGCGGCCTTTCCACTTCGACCCGCAACATGATTCGCAAGATCTGGCCCATGCAGCTTCCGAAGATGGATCCTGAAACGCTGGCGAAACTGGTGTTCTGCTTTGAGAACGACCCGGAACGCAGCGACGGCATCATATCTGGCGCCCAGGACAGCATTGGCATCTGCATGCCCGGCCTCGTGCGCCATTATTATGACAACCGCTTCTGGCCGCTGAAGATCGAGACCTGCCTCGACGAGGAAATCCTGTCCTGGCTGGAAGATCATCTGTGTATGATTCCCATGTTCCCGCGCCGACCCGGCTGTTCCGTCGTAGAGGGCAAGCAGATCGATCGACCGCGCGTGGAGGCGCTGGCCGCGGCTGCGGATGCCTGCTGGCAGGCCATCCTGTCCCGCGACTTGACGGGCTTCGCCGCCGCCTACAAGGCCTCGTTCGAGGCGCAGGTGGCGATGTTTCCGGCGATGATCCAGCCGGGGGTGCAAGCGTATATTGACCGCTACTCCGCAATGGACGGCATCCTGGCCTGGAAGATGCCGGGAGCGGGCGGGGGCGGCTACCTGGCCCTTGTCTGCCGAGATCAGGCGTCATTTCCCGAAGGCGCCATTCCTTTGAAAATCAGAAGAAAATGAAACGTTATTGCCAAACCCTCGAACTCCGGGACGACCCGGAACTCGTGCGTCAATACGTGGATGCCCATTCTCATGTCTGGCCGGAAATCCAGGCCGGTATCCGCGAGGTCGGCATCCTCGACATGCAGATCTTCCGCCGCGGCAACCGGCTGTTCATGATCATGGATACGGTCGACGACTTCGATTTCGTCGAAGACAACGCCCGCCTGGCAAGCCTGCCCCGTCAAGCCGAATGGGAAGCCTATGTCGCCCGGTTCCAAGGCTGCGACCCCGCCGCTCCCTCTACCGCTAAATGGCAACGGATGGAAAAGATCTTTGAGCTGGAGAAGTGAGCGATAACGGGTGATTGGATGAGACTATGACAAGATTTGAAGATATCAAGGCCTTTGCGTTCGATGTAGACGGCGTGTTTACCGATGGACTCGTACTGGCGATGCCCGACGGGGATTTGCTGCGGCAGTTCAATTCGAAGGATTGCTATGCCGTTCGCACGGCCGTCAACAATGGCTTTCCCTGTGCTATCATTACAGGCGGTGTTTCGCAGAGCATTCTGAACCGATCCCGGTCTCTCGGCGTCGAGGACCGGCATCTCTACATGTTGTCGAAAGACAAGGAGGTTGATTTCCGGCATTTTTGCCGGAGCATCGGGCTGGATCCTTCCCAGGTGGTTTTTGTCGGTGACGATATCCCGGATATCCCTGCGATGGAGGCCGCGGGCCTGGGTGTCTGCCCGGCCGATGCCGTGGCAGAAGTCCGCTCCGCGGCCGACCTCGTGTCGCAGTACAACGGCGGCCGTGGCTGCATCCGAGACCTTGTCGAGCAAGTCCTCAAGGCCCAGGGCCAATGGAAATTCGACCCCAAGGACCCCTGGAAGGGCGGTCATCCCGACCACATCACGAAATACGCCCAGTTAACGGGTAAAAACGCTGGCCAAGATGTTTGACAATTATACATTTACATTGGCATCGGCTTCTCCCAGGAGGAGGGAGTTGCTGAAAGGACTCGACATCGAATTTACGGTAGAGCCCGGAAAAGATGAACGGGAAGCCTTCAGCGAGGGGATGCCCCATTTTGCGATCCCCGAATTTCTGGCCCGGCACAAGTCCGAGACTTTCCATCGCGAACTGGCGCCCCGCGAGGTACTGATCACCGCCGACACCCTTGTCTTTCTCGACGAACAGATCCTCGGCAAGCCCCATAGCCCGGAAGAAGCAGCCGCCATGCTCCGCGCCCTCTCGGGCCGCACCCACATCGTGACTACCGGCATGGCCCTCCGGACACGCGACAGGATTCACACCTTCAGCGATACCACCGAGGTGGATTTCAAGCCCCTCTCGGACGATGAAATCGCCTACTACATAGACAAGTACCGGCCCTTTGACAAGGCCGGCGCTTATGGTATCCAAGAATGGATCGGCTTCGTGGGGATCATCGCGATCCGCGGCTCCTATTTTAACGTGATGGGCCTCCCGGTCCAGCGGCTCTACACAGAATTATGTGGTTTCCTTTGCTGACGCGGAGGAAACGGTCGAATTCGGCTTCGGAAGAGAAACGGAAACGGATCTGCGTCCGGCAACGCTGCGGGATGTAAGTGTTCATGATGAGGTCGCCCTCGGTTTCGTAGTAGCGGTCGAGTTTCTCGCCGGAAATCTTCACGATGCGGTAGCGGCCGCTGGGGACGCTGCCCGCAATGCCGATGCCCGTCTGCGATTCGAAATGCGACGGGAGACGGTAGCCGTGGACCATCGAAACGGGAATCGTGCAATGGGCGAAATCGATGGTGCATTCCTTGCGGTTCGAGGAAGCGGGATTGGCCATGAAGGCGGGCTGTCCATATGCATATTTGACATAAAGCATCGTCCAGAGCGCCGGAATGTCGCCCTCGCAGCCAGAAACGATGCCTTCGTCATTGAGGAGCGAAAGGGCGAGACAAGCCGTGGTACGGCAGGTCCCCAGAATGCCGAAACATTTCAGTGTCAGGGCATTCAGCTCATATTTGGCGCAGATCTTCCGGAGGGCGGCGTACATCCTTGCGGCATCGGTCAGATCCGCTTCGGTTCGGTCGCCGGTGAGAAAACCGGCCATCCGGCCGCATATTTTTCCGACCTCCGGGGCGTCTTCCGGAACAGCATGGTAAGCTTCTTCCAGCTCATTCAGTTCGATATCCTGGAACCGGGCGCCGTAGGCTTCTGTGACGGCTTTGCGGTCGATGCCTGATGAGATGAGCCAGCCGCTTGCGCCGCCGATGAGGCCGACCTTCGTCTTCTCAAAAGCCTTGACGACACTTCTTGGAAACTTCGGCAGGGGATCGGACTGCAGTACGGAGGACAGCGCTTCTCCACCGCCGAAGAGTCCGTGCTCCAGCTGCTGGAAGAAATCGGGACTGTAGTCGAGCGGCGCGTTGAACAGCGTTCCGTCGATGCCGTGCTGTTCCAGATAAGACATGATCTCGAAGGCGGCGGCGAAGGAATTGTGCAGTCCGTCGCTCAGCAGCAGGACGGGATGGGGAAGGGCGTCGACGAAGTCGCGGAAGATCTCTTCCGTGCCGCCTGTGGCGATGAAGCAGACGGTCTTGTCGTTGTGCTCGCAGGGGAGTTCGCAGCCGCGGGGCTGGCCTCCGTCGATGAGCCGGTTGAGCGACTGTCGTCCGGCGGAAAGCATGGAGGGATAGGTGATATCCAGCTCGGCGAACTGCCGGATGCCTTCAAACAGGGCGGAACGGGAGCCGATGACGCTCGTGTTATCGTGAAGAGAGGATGCGAAAATGACGAGGTTTATCTTATTCTGCATGGCCGTTTTTCGGATTGGGGGTTACAAAGATAAAAAAAATAGAAGAAAATCGTTATTTTTGCAGATTAATCAGTGCCCGGCCGAGGCCGGCCGTACGACAGATAGACATGGAAATTACCGCGAAATACGATCCCTCGCAGACCGAAGACAAATGGTACCAGTATTGGCTGGAACACAAATTCTTCCATTCCGAACCGGATGGACGTGAACCTTATGTAATCGTGATTCCTCCGCCGAACGTCACGGGCGTGTTGCATATGGGACATATGATGAACAATACGCTGCAGGACGTGCTCATCCGCCGGGCCCGGATGCTGGGCAAGAACGCCCTCTGGGTGCCCGGCACCGATCATGCATCCATCGCCACGGAAGCCAAGGTGGTGGGACGTCTCGCAAGCCAGGGAATCCGCAAGCGCGATCTGACCCGCGAGCAGTTCCTGGAACACGCCTGGGACTGGACCCGCGAGCATGGCGGCATCATCCTCAAGCAACTGCGGCGCCTGGGCGCCAGCTGCGACTGGGACCGCACGGCCTTCACAATGGACGAGATTCGTTCCGAAAGTGTGCTGCGCGTGTTCTGCGACCTGTACGACAAGGGTTATATCTACCGGGGCCTGCGCATGGTCAACTGGGACCCGAAGGCGCAGACCGTGCTTTCCACCGAAGAGGTGATCTATCGTGAGGAACAGTCCAAACTCTATTATCTCCGCTATTATGTGGCCGACGCCGAATGCAATCCCGTTGTCCCTACGGGCGAGGAAGGCGAAGTGCTCCATATCGATGAACAGGGTCGCTACTATGCCGTGGTTGCCACCACGCGTCCCGAAACCATCATGGGCGATACCGGCATGTGCATCAACCCCAAGGATCCGAAGAACCAGTGGCTGCGCGGCCACAAGGTCATCGTCCCGCTGGTGAACCGCGTTATCCCCGTGATCGAAGACCGTTACGTGGACATCGAGTTCGGTACGGGCTGCCTTAAGGTGACCCCGGCCCACGATGTCAATGACTACAACCTCGGCAAGATCCACAATCTCGAGAGCATCGACATCTTCAATCCCGACGGCACGATCAGCGACCAGTCGCCGCTCTATGTCGGCCTTGACCGCATGGTGGTCCGCAAGCAGATTACGAAGGACCTCACAGAAGCCGGACTGATGGAGAAGGTCGAGGACTACGTGAACAAAGTGGGTTACTCGGAACGCAATGCCGACACCGCCGTGGAGCCGCGCCTCTGCAAGCAGTGGTTCCTCAGCATGAAACACTTTGCCGAGATCGCGCTGCGTCCCGTGCTTACGGGCGAAATCCAGTTCCATCCCGAGAAATACATCGGCTCCTATCGCCAGTGGCTCGAAAACATCCAGGACTGGTGCATCAGCCGCCAACTCTGGTGGGGCCACCGCATCCCGGCCTACTATCTGCCCGTAGCAGAAGGGGAGGAAGAGCGTTTCGTGGTGGCGATGAATGCGGAAGAAGCGCTTGAAAAGGCGCACCGGCTGCCTGGTTATGAGAACCTGAAGGCGGAGGAGCTCCGTCACGATGAGGATGCGCTCGACACCTGGTTTTCGAGTTGGCTCTGGCCGATCTCGCTTTTCGACGGCATCCGCAACCCCGGCAACGAAGAGATCAACTACTACTATCCGACATCCGACCTGGTCACGGCCCCCGACATCATTTTCTTCTGGGTGGCGCGCATGATCATGGCGGGTGAGGAATACCTGCATGACGTGCCGTACCGCAATGTCTATTTTACGGGCATTGTGCGCGACAAGCTGGGCCGCAAGATGAGTAAGCAGTTGGGCAATTCGCCCGATCCGATCGGCCTCATCGAGAAATACGGTGCCGACGGCGTGCGCCTGGGCATCCTGCTCTGCACCTCAGCCGGCAACGACATCCTCTTCGACGAGACGCAGGTGGAACAGGGCCGTAACTTCAGCAACAAGATTTGGAACGCATTCCGGCTGGTGAAGGGCTGGAGCGTGGCCGACGTGCCGCAGAGCGATGCCAACCGCGTGGCGGTGGACTGGTTCCGCGCCAAACTCGCCCAGACAGCCGCACAGGCGCACCGCGACTACGAGCATTTCCGCATCAACGATGCCGTGATGGGCGCTTACAAATTGTTCTGGGACGATTTCTGCGCCTGGTATCTGGAAATGGTCAAGCCGTCCTACGTGGATGGGGTGCAGCAGCCGCTCGACCGGACGACCTACGAGGCGACGCTCG